>NZ_CACVBO010000001.1:2337399-2667299 GCF_902728235.1 Lentimonas sp. CC4 | reverse complement strand
GGAAGACATCCATGCCTTCAGCCATTTTCTTTTGAACCTCAGAAGTGCCTTCATAGGCCCCCGCCTTGAGGCGTTGGATCGCACGGTCGCGAAGCACACCAAGGTCAGGAATCATACCCATATACCAGAAGAGCACTGAAACTGTTCCGTATGTGGAAACCGCGAACACGTCCCATTCCAATGGAGAGCGGAACTGTGGCCAGATGCCATTGGCATTTGGAATCGGGAAGAGCCACCAACCAAACCAGACACGACCGACGTGGAAGAGCGGGAAGATACCCGCGCAGACCACCGCGAAAATCGTCATGGCCTCAGCCGCGCGGTTAATCGAAGTTCGCCAGCCCTGCTTCAACAAGCAGAGGACCGCGGAAATCAGGGTTCCGGCGTGGCCAATACCAATCCAGAAAACGAAGTTAACAATCGCCCAGCCCCAGTTAATCGGATTTGCCAGGCCCCACACACCCACACCAGTGCTGACGAGCCAGAGTAGCCCCATGCCGGTGAAGGATGCAGTCATCAGCGCAATCGCCATACAGACCCACCACCACATCGGTGTTTTCGTCTCGACGATGCGGCAGATCTTATCGGTGACCCAGTTGAAATCACGATCATTCGTGACGAGGGCTGGTTCGTGAAGCTCAGCCGGTTGCACTTTGGCCAACAAAGCGGCCTGTGTCGCATCCATTGAACACTCTTGAGTAGTCGTAGCCATTTTAATAGGTTCGCAAGTTAGAAATTAGTGAGCGGAGTGCGCTTCTTCAGAGTGAGAGGAATGGTCGTGACCATGATCATCATGAGCAGGCGCTGCATGAGTATCGTGTGTCGCGCCGTGGTCGTCGCCGTGAGCATCATGCCCTGCGCCGTGGTCCGCGCCGTGATCGCCATGGCTACCATATCCGTAACGCTCGTCGTATTGAGCATAGGCATATGGTTTTTCATAAGCGTCTGGCATTTCCGGATTCGGATTACGCAAACGAGCGAGATACGTGGTGCGAGGACGAGCATTCAGATAACCTAGAACCGAATAGTTACGGTCGCTAGCCTTCATCTGCGAGACTTCAGACTCGGCATCCGAGATATCACCGAAAGTGATGGCATCGGTTGGGCAAGCCTGTTGGCAAGCGACCTTGATGTTACCATCCGCGATACGAATATCATCGGACGCACCAGCGAGGCGCTTTTGCTCGATCTTAGCAGCTTCGATACGCTGCGTGCAGAAAGTGCACTTCTCCATGACACCGCGCATACGCACCGTGACATTGGGATTCTTTTGCATCTTCTGAAGTTCTGGCTCTTCGACTGGACCAAGTGGGCCCTTGTAGAATTCACCGATCTTACGCTTGTTCCAATCCAGGAAGTTGAAGCGACGCACCTTGTAAGGGCAATTATTCGCGCAGTAGCGAGTGCCGACGCAACGATTATAAGCCATGGTGTTGAGGCCTTGTGTGTCGTGCACGGTCGCATTGACAGGGCAAACCTGCTCACACGGTGCATTCTCACAGTGCTGACACATCATGCCCATGAAGGACACTTGCACATCGTCTGGCACCTCAGTCTGATCGTATTTCTCAGCAGAGAAATAACGGTCAATACGCATCCAGTGCATCTCACGTCCACGAAGGACCTGATCTTTACCAACGATCGGCACATTATTTTCGCTTTGGCAGGCAACGACACAAGCCGTGCAGCCGATGCAGCTATTCAAATCAATCGCCATCCCCCACTGCTGTGGCACTGGGAATGAATCAAGCGGTTGACCTTTGTCGTCATGCCAAACCTTAACGTTGGGTGCTGGCTTGGAGAAGGCGACGTGATCGTAAGCAGAGTTACCGCGATACTGGTTAACCGACTTCTCTTGAAGTGATTTGTCCGCATCCTTCGCGTAATTCGCAGGAGCATGTGACTCGACGCCGACCTTGTTAACAAAGTCAGGCTTCTTCGCGTAGTAATCAGCTGTGCCTTCGCGAACGAGTGCGCGGCCTTCCATCGACCAGTGCTCTTGAGTATTCGCGAGGTGATAAGTTTTTTCGGTGAGCTTGATGGCGGCACCGAGTGCGCAACCAAGGCTACCGGAGGTGCGAACTGCATAGGCATCGAAACCAACACCGTGACCAACGCGGCCAACCACCTTACGCCCCATACCCAGTGGCAAGACCACTGTGTAGTTTGCAAGACCTGGAACCACGTGAATCGGAGCTTCGATGGTGACACCGTTAACAGTCAATTCGACGACAACTGCTTCTTCCTTGCCACGATTGAAAGTCGCTTTGTTGGTCTGAAGTGTGCCCTTTGCAGCCTTAAAGAACTCGCTGTGCTCATTCATCGGCTTCTTGGTCGGGAAGATCTGAATGCCTTGTGCGCTTTCAAGTTCCTTCGCAAGTGATGGGCTGATCTGGATCGCATTATCCCAAGTCAACTTCGTGATCGGGTCTGGACACTCCATCATCCAACCATTGTTGGCGTAACGACCGTCGTAAGCGTGCGAGCTCGGCGCGAAACGCACTTCGAGGGCATTCGCATTCAACTCAAGCGCAGTTAGTTCGTCAGCTTTCAGGGCTTTGACGACCTTCGCATAATCCAGCTTCTTAGAGGCGCTCTTGAAAGCAGACCCTTCAAGGACACCGTCACTGAGGAATTTATTGTAATCCTTACCACCTTCAGCAGCAAATGTCGCTTGCGCGATCGAGTAACCATCGGTCGCAGACGCACCAGCGAGGCGTGCAAGCACTTCGAGATCATTGAATGTATCGAACAGCGGCTCAATCATTGGCTGCACTGGAACCAGTGTGCCGTCAAATGTGCGCCCATCGCCCCAAGACTCCAAGTAATGCGAGCGTGCTATGAAGAGGTTGACTGCTTGAGAGGTTTCGTTAACCGCACCACCGATGTAGATGCTCTGCGTCGCCTTAGCTTGAGCAGCGGACCAATCAAGATCGATCGGCGCATCGTAAACTGGGTTACCACCAAGAATCACGAGTGTTTCCACATCGCCTTGGTTCAAACGAGCAGCGGCCGTTGCGATGCCCTGCTCAGCAGTTGGCACTTCAACGTAGTTGATCGGAGCAGAAAGTGCTTCGTTGATCGCGATGACGATGGCATGCACCGACTTCGGCAAATGCTCACCAGCAACGATGATCGAATGGCCTGCATTCTCAACAAGGTCAGTCGCACATGCATCGACCCATTGAGCGTCCACCTTCAGTGATGCACCAATCTTAGCGAGTTCAGCTGCCAACGGGCCGCCAACATGCTTTTTATTAAGCACTGCCGCACCGACTTGAGCGATGAATGCGCCCATTTGGCTAGTGCTCAGACGGAGACGGTGATCGGCCATGGAGCCAGTCGTTGTCAACGTGCTCTCTACCGAGTAGAGGCGGCTCATCTTTGTCGCATCCTTCGAGTCCTTGACCTTACGAGTCTTGGTGAAGTCGCGCGCTTGGCTCAGAGAGCCATCTGCATTGATGAGGAACTCAGCGTCGAGTGCGAGCACACGTTTCGCTTTAGTAAATTCTGGAAGTGCGCGGAGCGACTTGCCGAAGACAGCCTGTGCGGCTTGCTCGGAAGTGCTTTGATCAATCGCAGTGTTTTCAGTCCAAGTCGCTTTCGGAAAAGCCTTCTTAATCTGCTTCACTAAAGCTGCACGACTTGGAGACGTGCTTGGCTCAGCGAGGAATACGAGACCTGCGCCCTTATCAGCCCCATGCGCCTGACGAATCGCTTCGAGACGATCACGAACTGCAGCTGGAGACAATGTCGCACTGCCCTCTTTGCTCTTGGTTGCACGGTCTGGATCATACAGGTCCAAAATGCTCGCCTGTGTGTAAACAGTCGTCGAACCACCGTAAGGCGTAAAGCTTGGGTTACCCTCAATCTTAGTCGGACGACCTGTTTGGGTCTCGACGATCAATGGCACATTATCACGCGCACCCGGCATCGAGGACGTATAATAAATCGCCACACCTGGAATCACGTTCTCAGGTTGTTTCGAGTAAGGGAGAATTGTTTGTTCCGGACGGCGGCAACCAGCCATACCTAGGCCAGCAAGACCAAAGGAAGCAGCCATCACTTTCATGAATTGGCGACGATTTACGCCTTCCATTTCGGAAGCGCCGGCAGGAAATTCGCGCTCGACCCAATCAGTAAAAGCGGGAGTTTCCGCTAGATCGTCGAGGCTCTTCCAGTAACGTGGGCCTGAGAATTCAGAGTTCTTCATTATCTAAAAAGGTGTCGATTAACGGTGGCAGCCAGAGCAGCTTTGTGGTGGATTGACCTTCCAGTCATGAACGAAGCCGACAGCTTCCTTCTTATATTCTTCAGTATCAGGACGTTCCCAACCGAGATTATACACCTCATCCAGTGGACGAATGCTATCCTCAGGATTACGGTGACAGTCCAAGCAGAACGTCATGCTAAATGACTTCGCATGCTCGACGACTTCCATCTCGTCCACACGACCATGACACTCAACGCAGCTGATACCGCGATTTACGTGCACAGAGTGATTAAAGTAAACGTAGTCTGGCGTCTTGTGAACACGCACCCAAGGGATCGGCTCGCCCGACTCATAGCTCTCACGCACAGGCGCAAGCATCGGATCGTCCTTACGCACCATACTGTGGCAGGTCATACAGACATTGGTGGCTGGCACGTTGGAGTGCTCGGAACGGTCCACGAATGTGTGACAGTAGCGGCAGTCCAATTCCAATTGCCCCGCGTGCAACGCATGGCTAAATACCACTGGCTGTGTCGGCGCATAGCCTACCCGCGTATAATTGGGAGTGAAATAGTAAGTAATCCCTAAAGTGACTGCAGTCACAGTGAGCACAAGTGCTACGATTACTTTAATTGGGATCGTGTTGACCCACCTCGGAAATACATTCGCCATCGCTTATATATAAATAAAGTTATGAACGTCTATAATTAGACGATTTTGCGCTCAACCGCTCCCTTAGCAGGTCGAATGCGAGACATCGCACGCGGCTCCCCGGAAGAGGCAACATGAGTGGATTCAGACTTTGATTCTGAGCTGGCTGCGCGCGTCAATGCAAACGCTCCGGCAAATGCCAAGCCCGCTCGTTTCAAAAATCCTTTGCGAGTAGTAGTTTTTTCGCTGTTCATCAGAGTTAAAGCGGCCTGTTAAAAGTGCCGCTAATCAAGATGGCAACCGTTTTTTATGCGCAAATTCGATTCATACGAATGAACAAACGAACAGTTGTTAAATTGAGGGTTGTTAAATTAACGCAAAAACCGCGTAACACGGCCTCTACAAGGTAATACTAAAAATAAGCGTCGAGGATTAGGGAGATTAAATTTCCAAAGCAACGACTAGTTCCATTTTCAATGAATCAATTAGTAAATTACATACAGAGAATTTATTCCATTCATCCGGCTAATAGACGAGCAACCAAAAAGAATTCCTACTTATAGGGTCAATCAGCAGAACTAATCCACTGGTAGCTGTTTTTCATACGACCTCCAATCGCTTCAAAAACAAAAATCCCTCCCTTAAAACAGAGCGAAGCGAACTGATTGATCGCAAAAAAACGAGTTCAGGCTTCTCACAGTGAAAAAGTAGCACATAACAACCGATATGACTGACGCAGAAACAACGAATAACAAACAAAGCATCTCGGGCAAATATATCGTGATCGGTCTCATCCTATTTACCGCAATCGTCGGTAGCCTGTTTATTTACCTCGGCCCCAAGGCGACCGAGAAAACGCCAGGTATCCTACACGTCGGTATCCGCTACGCCAACGAACACACCATTGAATTCACACAATATAGTAAAACGGGACCAGGTGCGCGTATCGAGTTCATTGCGGCAGATGGTAGTATCCCCCACTCTGTCGAGCGCCTCGCCATGGGACGTAATCTCGTGCCGATTAGCAACTTAAGCGATGGCACCTACACCGTGCGCCTCAGCTCCGACGACTTCGAAACCGTTGAGCTGACGATGATCGCCGAAGGCCGCATGCTCAATCCACCCAAAGATGCCGAATTCCCGCATGGCACCCACGCCGACTATAATATGATCGGCGTGCGCTTTGAGCCGCGAGCTGCAGAACGTTGAACATCCAACGTCGAACGCTGAATATTGAATTCCAGAGAAAGCATTGAACGTTCAGTATTGTTCGGCATTGAGCGTTCGACGTTCAATGTTCGACGTTCATACGCCCCACCCGCATGATCTCGGCTGTAGTCGCATCGAGCGCGGCTTCATGCGCCACGCGATGCGGATCATAGGTATCTAACAATGCCCAGAAGCGACTCGAATGATTCATCTCCGTCAAATGCGCTAACTCATGTAGAATCACATAGTCCTGTAATTCTGGCGCCACTAACACCAGCCGCCAATTCAGCGAAATGCCCCCACTGCTGGAGCACGACCCCCAGCGACTCGCCTGATCGCGCACGCTCAGCTTAGTGAATTTCAAATCGAGGCGTTTCGCATGTAATGCGACACGACAGACCATTGCATCTTTCGCGAAGCGCTTCACCAATTGTAGCAACGCCGTATCCGAATCCTCACTCGTCTCAGGCACGCGTAGGACTATATCGGCTCCGCCATTATCAAAAACATAATCCGCTCGTAGACGATCAGTCGCCTCAACGCGCACCGAAAATCGATCCCCACTCCCTGAGAGTTGTGGGTGTTCAGTGAACCAATCCCGCAAGGTGCGCGCTCGCGGCACACGACCTAACTGCGCTTCCAACCAATCCTGCTGCTTCTCAACAAACTTCAACGCCTCCCGGTCTGAGCAACGCCACGGCACCGAGACCACCGCCTCGTTGCTGTGATTCAGGCTCAACCGCAGGTGCCGCGCACCCTTGCGCCGCTTGATATGCACTGCGACGGATTGGCCGTTGGTTAGATTAAAATTCATTAGCGTTCAGAACTCGGGAGGGATGGCCTCAGCGCCGTCTTGCGGTGCGCTAGTGCGATCGTTGGGTGCTCAGGCTCTGCTGACGGCAGCGTAGAACGCAGCAGGCGCAGAGGCCGTCCCTCCCTTCCCAATCTTAGTCGGTTTCTGTCTCCAACTGATCCACCACACTTTGCGCATAGCGGCGTAGCGCCGTCTCGGGCTCAAGTTTTTTAATACGGCAGGCCGCGGCGATTTCGAACAACTGCTTACCCAGCGCCAACTCATCCTCAGCCAATGCTTGAGCGGTCATCGCAATGCCACCCTCGTCGATCACACCTGCGGCATCCATCTTCTGCTTCTGAATCTGCTTATAGACATCCTGTGCAAACATCAGCGCCGGCAATTGATTTGGCAGATCCTTAAAGCGCCCCGCCTGCTCAGGCCCGCGCTTCTTTTCTTCCGCCTTGATCGCGTCCCATTGCTGGAGCACCGCCTCGGAGTCGCCCAACGCGCCGTCGCCAAACACATGTGGATGGCGATGGACCAACTTATCGTTCACCACTTTGCAGACATCTTGAAAATCAAAATGCCCGGCCTCGTGCGCCATCTGCGCATGCATCACGACCTGCAACAGCACATCGCCCAGTTCCTCCTCCATGTGGTGCATATCCAGGCGATCAATGGTCTGTAGCAACTCGCAGCATTCATCGATCAGGCAATCCGTAATCGACTGGTGCGTCTGTTCAATATCCCAAGGGCACCCTGTCTCTGGCTCACGCAAGGCAGCCACGGTCGCAATCAAATCATCAATAGAACTCATGCTCTAATTCGCTAGATGGCAGTCGCAGCCATGGCGAACGAAAAGCGAAGTGACACAGACATTCTTGTCTGTCCCTGAGCAACAGATCATTTTTCTGGATCAATCGAGACGACATGAAAACAGTTCGCCAAAATCAACAATGCCCGACACGATTTAAAACAATGCATACCCCAATCCATCTCTCCGAATTCACCGAGAACGTCGAAGCCAAGCTCGCGCACGGGCGAGATGGACAAGGTGCGCTGCCAGAAAGCATTTGGGAGACCTACTCGGCCTTTGCCAACACAAGCGGCGGCACAATCTTTCTAGGGGTCGGCGAACGCCACGGCCAGTTTTTCGCAGACGGCATCCCCTGTTCAGAGCAGGTCGAGGCGGCACTCTGGGCAGGGCTCAACGACCGGACGAAAGTCAGTCACAACATTTTGGATACGCCCCAGGTGCGTGCGCATACACTCCCTCATGGTGAAAACATCCTGATCATCGTCGTGCCACAGGCTCCCAAACACCTAAAACCGATTTATATCGGCAACGATCCCTACACCGGCAGCTACATTCGCCACGAATCCGGCGATTACCATATAGAGCGCGAAGCGGTCGAACAGATGCTCGCAGATCGTGGGGCGCCATGAATTGATAGAGAAGTTAGAAGTTAGAAGGCAGTAGTTAGGAGCTGAACATCAGTGTTTTATGACCAAAGACTAACTTCTAACTCCTGAATGTAAGATTAATGACAATCATCTGTAATGTATCGCTCACGCGACCGATACACTAGCAGTCATTCATTTACGTATTACATCCATCCGATCTGCTCCTATGCTCAAACACATCCAATCCACAGTCACCACTTTCACTCTGTGCGCTTGCGCCAGCCATTCGGCCTTCGCTCAAATGGGACCACCACTGGCAGAGGGTGAGATCTCAAGCAAAGTTGAGGTGCTCTACGTCGGACAAGCAGATGCAGACCTCGATGACGGCGGCGAGGTATCACTCGACCGCGGTGGAATCAAAGGTTCAATCAAATATGGCCTGAGCGACGGTCATTCCGTGGGATTGAATATCGGCTATGAGCGCAGTGCGTATGACTTTAGTGGTGCGACTTCGTTTGGTGGCACCGATCCGTGGGAAGACATCGACTTCATTGACCTAGGCTTGTCGTTTAATTACCAAATCGATCGCACTCAATCCCTGTTCGTGATGCCGAGCATTCGCTTTGCGGGTGAGACGGATGTCGATTTCAATGACGGCCTCGAATGGGGCGGTGTGATGGGCTACGTCAAACAATTCAACCGCAACCTTGCTCTAGGAATCGGTGGTGGTGTGTTTACAGGACTCGAAGAAACCACGGTCTTTCCATTCCTCTATGTTTACTGGCAGATGAGCGACGACTGGCGCGTCTCGAATCCCTTTCGCCCCGGCCCTAGTGGCCCAGCTGGCCTTGAAGTCGTTTATACTGGCGCAGAGAATTGGGAATTCGGCCTCGGCGGCGGCTATCGCAGTAGCCGCTTCGCGCTCGACGATGATGGCGCCGCACCGGAAGGCTATGGCCAAAATGAATCAGCGATCCTCTTTACACGTGCGACCTATAGCTTTAACCGAGCCAACACACTGGATCTCTATTTAGGCACCACAGTCGCTGGTGAACTGACACTGGATGATCGCAAAGGGCGCAAAGTCCAAAGCGAGGACTACGACCCTTCACTCATGGTAGCGA
Source organism: Lentimonas sp. CC4 (assembly GCF_902728235.1). NCBI lineage: Bacteria > Pseudomonadati > Verrucomicrobiota > Lentimonas > Lentimonas sp. CC4. The sequence goes on along the minus strand of NZ_CACVBO010000001.1, from coordinate 2,657,902 downwards.
TTGCCTATAGTCTCAAGTTCTAGTCTGCCGATAGCCCGAAGCATTCGCGAATCGTCGTCACATCTTTGCGCAGCAAGGCTTCAGCCGAAAGGCCACGTGCGGCCATCAAGCGCTCATAGGGGTTTTCAAGCACCAGCCAGCCTGCATAGTCCGACGCGGCCAAATGTGCCGCCACCTCGAAGAAGCCTGACTCACCCTCGCCTAACAAGACCGGCGTTCGGTCCGCCCGTGAATCCTTTAAGTGTGTTTCCACAAGATGCGGTAAACTCGCATCCAACATCGTCACCGCCGATACACCTGTCATCGCAGCAGGGTTAGCAGTATCAAAATAGATTCGAAAATTCGGCGCTGCGACGCCCTCCACGAGTTGCTCCAGTTCGACAGGGTTCAACACATTCTCACTGCCAATTAAAAGCGATGTGTTCGCAGCTTGCTCACAGGCATAGCGAAACAGCTCGATCGTCTGCTCAAGACCAGCGACATTACGGATTGAGCTAGCTTTGAAACTAGGAACTTGTAACAGCGGAATTCCGAGATCGAGCGCCGTGTCAATACCCAGGTCGATGGCGTTACGCAGTAGCTCAGCTGACTCCCTCCGAGTCGCAGCATGCTCACAGAACACGTTCATTCCTAGCGAAGGATATGCCATACCCAAGGCATCGCGCAGTGCACGATACTCATCACGCAGGCTTTGGTTTGAGAGCGGATACTGCTCCACCTCAGTGCCAAGTTCCAATTGCACGCCAGACAAGCCACTGCGAGCCGCTAACTCTATACGCTCACGAGCAGTCCCTTGAGGCAGACTCCAACAACATACGCCGATCTTATTCATCGCGCTATGCAAATCAAACCACTCACAAAGTCCAACGAGGAAACGGTGCGACCACCTAAATTCTAGTCACGACTCATCGACCTCATTTCAGCTCGCCGCATTGGCATCGCGTCGATGCGGCGAAACAATTCATCGAGGTCTAAGCGCTTTTGCCGATGCTTTAAGCCACCATCTTTGCCGATCAAACAAACACCGTAGCGGTGCTCCTCAGCGTAATATACATTGGATAACTGGATTGATAAATCCAGTTGGGGCTCACCCTGATAATTCGTCACGACTGATGGACCATCGATGACAAACCAAAGAATCGCCCGCTCCTTAATATCCTCTTGCGCGGCCTTGAGCGTGTCCACCACCGGACGGCTGTTCCCTTTCGCGACCTTGACCAAAATAATCCGTTGCTCCCAGCGAAATTGCTTCAGCCATTCGACTTCAGTCGCTGAGAGTTGCATCGTGGTCAACAAACCAAGCATTAGGGATATGATGAATGAGCGATGCTTCATCACGGTCATTCAGGAGTGAAAAATCGGGTCGAGGGTATCACAGCGCAAGCGTTTGATCGATTTAAGTGACTTGAGCCAGTGCTCCGGAATATCATTGGCAGCAGCGAGCAAGGCACCGACCACAACACCGCGATGCGCATTGTCACCGCCACAGCGTGCATTTGCGATCACACCTGCGCTGAAATCGTCATGATACTTCCATGCTAAGTAAAGCGACGCGGTCAACGAGTCAGGCAAATAGCAAGCAGCCGTAAGATGACGCCCCACGACCACACGATCTTCGAAGCGACTCCAGGTATCGAATTGTCCAACTGGAACATGCTCTGAGATCGCATCGCGTAGGCTTTGCCCCGAAGCGACGGAATACAAGATATGCGTCAGTGATCGGCCTGCGTCGGCAATCGCTGTGCCCTTGTGCGTCAGGGCTAGGTGCGCTTCGACACAGGCAGTGTCTGCTTCTAGATCAGGCTCTTTGAGTGCATCGAGCGCAGCCAACAGAAATGGCACAGGAGTCAGCCCACCGATATGAATGTCCTCAATGCCACATTCCCGGGCAGGCAAGCCCTTGGCAAGGTTATCGAAAAACGCGCGATGATACTCCTCAACATACGTATCGCGATGCCACCCCGGCGTGCGCATGAGTTGCACATAGAGCGCCAACCATGCGTCTGCGTCGTATCCACCCGCTCTGATTGTGGAGCGGTAAAGTTGCACCCCGAGCAGGAAGTTCAGCGTATTATCGCCCGCTGGCAAAAACTGATGATAATGCACCCCACGCTGCCCCCAATACGCTGCTTGATCGTGCAGAATGTCGGCCTCTTTGTTGCGCGGGGAATACTTCGAGCGCCACAGAATACTATCTGGGTGTGGGTTCTTGGGTGCGAGGTAGCCCTCGATTAGAGGATAATCCCGATCCAGAGCCGCCGTATCATAATACCAATGCACAGGCATCGAAACCGCATCGGCGACGAGCGCACCGAGCATCGCATTTTGTAGATGCTCATTCATCGTGAAACGCCTCCATCGCGTTGCGGAAAGGCTCTGACCATGGAGCTGGGCGATGTGTTTCGGCAGATAGCTTGCACACCGTGCGCTTACCATCGCAATAGACCCGCTCACTGTTGGCATCGCGAATCACAAAGTCCATCGTGACACCCCCACTGCGGATACGATCGATGCGATACTCCACAACGATCGGCCCAGGCTTGCGTAGCGGCTCACGAAAGCGCGTCTCCAGACTATGCACGACGACGTAGATATCTTCATCGCGATCCGCATCGAAATCATCCACTCCGAGTAAGTGCTCAAAAAAATTCTGCTGTGCGCGTTCAAGGTGCAGCAAATAACGAGTGTGATGTAGCACACCAAGTGCGTCTAATTCATCAAAGTAGACATCGGAGTCATAATTAAAACATTTAGCCATGTTACTTGATCGCAGTGGACGTCGTCACCTTACCAGAACTGCGAGATTTACTATACTCACGCGCATCAAGTATTGTGATTTGTAAAATCGAAGCATCTGGCGTAGGGGTGCTGCTTGCCGTTTCGACAGGCTCAAGGCCCAGAGCTTGTCGAAGGGCGGCACCCGCGAAGGCAGCTAAAGTTTTACAACTTCCTATGCGTGTCGCCTTTGCGCGGGCTTCGCAAGCAAAGCCCCTACAGCAAGATAGCGAAATAGCATGAATGCACTTTTCACAAATCATGATGCGCGTGAGTATACCATGCAGCTATCTTTTCTTCGGCCATTCTTACTTTTTCAGTAGGGAAACCCGTCCTGCTACGATGACTCTATATGCCTGATAAGAAAATACACGCCAGCCTACGCCCCGATGGCTTGGGCTACATGGTAACCTATGAGACTGAAAACAGTCGCAAAGTGCACCAATATCAACAGCCGGAAACGAAGGAATACCCACCCCACGGCGCAGGCTCGTATCACAACCCAGATCAGCATCGCGCACTGCTGGAACGCTATGAAGCCTATTTGAAAGGTCAGCAGCAATGACCTTAGTCAATGTCACTCTGGGGGTCTGCGCCCTCGCATTCTTTGTCTATGGCGTGAGCTGTCTCTTCAGTCCACACATGAAGGTAGAATTTATGCGCTATGGGCTGTCACAGTTTCGTGTGATGACAGGTGTGCTACAGGTGCTCGCTGCGGTCGGTCTCGCACTGGGAATCGTGCATCCGTTGATAGGCGGCATGGCTGCCGGAGGGGTCGCGCTGCAAATGGCTTGCGGACTCGGGGTGCGCATACGCATCGGCGATGCATGGCATCAATGCTTCGCGGCTGCGTTCTTTATGTTCGTATGCGGCGGGTTAGCCGTGCACTTGCTCTAAATAAGTAAGAACACAGACATGCACAACATAAGGGCTGCCGGGACATAGCGTTTCGGCGCATCACCGACCTTCGCATGCATCAATAGAGCGCCCAACATCAGTGCAGACATCAGAGCTGCGCCAGGTAGGATGAGCGCAGGCAACACAAACCCGAGTAATAACATCGCAGCAGCGGATAGTTTGAGCGCGCCGATTACGTAGAAAGCAGCAACTGGTAAGCCATAGGCAGTGAACTCGTCTTTAAGACTCGAGGCATTACCACCGCGATATGCCGTCGCACGTCCTTGGCGGATAAACCACACGTTCAGAATCCCAAGTGGAATGATAATTTGGACAAGGCTGCTAAGGATTTCATGTATATTCATGCTAAGTAAACGGCATAGACGCGTCACACTTACAGTGAAAGTGATGCAGGCCTAAGAATGGAACCAGCGTATGAGGCGTGAAACAGACATTCCTGTCTGTTACTGACGCGAGACAGACAGACAGACAGACAGACAGACAGGAATGTCTGTATCACTTCACAAAAAAACGCCCTCCCGAGATCAGGAGAGCGTTTTTGAAAACTGAACTAGCGATTACGTCCGCGTGAGCGTGTTGGCGCCGCACCGCTCGGAGCTGCCGAACGTGGCGAACCGCCACCGCTGGAACCGCCCTGCGGACGACCACCTCCGCCACCACCTTGTGGGCGACCTCCGCCTGAGCGGCCACCACCCTGTGGACGACCTCCGCCCGAACGACCGCCGCCTTGTGGGCGACCTTTGCCGCCGCCGGAGCGTCCACCGCCGCCACCTTGGCGACCACGACCGCCGCCACCGCCGCCGCGCTTTTGTTGTCCTGGTGCAGGGCGTGAAAGCTTCGAACGTGTAGCCGGACGTGGCATTGCAATCTTTTCGCCACGGTCATCGATTTTGAAGAGCGGAATATTCTTCTTCATCGTTTTCTCGATATCCCAGAGGTAGCCCTCTTCCACATCGCTGACGAGAGACACGGCATTACCAGCCTTACCCGCACGAGCGGTGCGACCAATGCGGTGCACATAGTCTTCGGGGATGTTCGGCAATTCGAAATTCACCACATGCGGCAAGTCCGCGATATCAATGCCACGTGCAGCGATATCAGTTGCTACGAGGACACGAATCTTATTCGACTTGAAAGCAGCCAACGCACGTTCGCGAGCGGACTGACTCTTGTTGCCATGAATGGCCATCGCACCAATGCCCTGCTTGTCCAAATCAGTCGCAAGACGATTCGCGCCATGCTTCGTGCGAGTAAATACAAGCACCTGATTCCAATCGCCGTCTTTAATCATCTCGGCGAGGAATTTTGATTTCGCCTTTTGGCCAACGACATAGGCCTCTTGATCGACACGGTCAGCAGTGGCATTACGCGCTGCGACTTCGACTTCGACGGGGTTATTCAGCATCGAGTCCGCCAACTTCTTCACTTCCTTCGTGTAGGTCGCAGAGAAAAACAGGTTCTGACGCTGCGACGGCATCAACTGAAGAATCTTTTTGATATCGTTGATGAAGCCCATGTCCAACATACGGTCGGCCTCGTCGAGAATGAGCACTTCAATACCAGAAAGCTGCAAATCACCACGCTGGCACAGATCGAGCAAACGACCAGGTGTCGCGACAATGATGTCCAAGCCGCGGCGAATCGCATTGATCTGTGGCTGAAAGCCGACGCCACCAAAGATCACAAAGGAGCGCATATTTAAGCCTTGGCCGTAATCGACGATGCTCTGGTGCACCTGAGCGGCGAGCTCACGCGTAGGAGCCAGAACCAGCACGCGAGCGCGCTTGTTTTGACCCTTAAATTCGCCAGAAGCGAGGCGTTGCAGGACAGGCAAGCTGAAGGCTGCAGTTTTACCCGTGCCGGTTTGAGCGCCGCCGAGGACGTCACGTCCTTCGAGAATAGCAGGGATGGCGCGTGCCTGAATAGGCGAAGGAGTCGTGTAGCCTTTGGCTTCAACGGCTGCAACAAGTTCGGGACGGAGTCCCAGTTCAGAAAATAACATAACGATGCGTTTTGATGCGTCAGTCGCGCTGGCCGCCATAATGTGGCGAATCTCCGATCATGCGACTGATGTATAGCAGGGTCTGTTTGACCTCAGCTTGGATAGTAGGTGCCTGCTCAAAAAGTCGGAAATCTCCCGAAGCACGCGGTCGCCCTTTCACAGTGCGACTAGAATTGAGCCGGAGGTGTATCGGAAAGATCGCCGTTCGCCTAGCATAAACTTTCGCCACATTTACGCCCGGAGTAATTGTGTGTGCTGTCAAAGTAGCGCGGTGCTTCAGCCCGCGTTCTGATCAACACCACAGCAATCCGACTGAAAACTGCGTCTAAAGAACGTAGCTACGGCTCTGATTTCGCAGATAGTATAACAACTTACGCAATCCCACCCCTTACGCTCCGCGATGATTACCACGGATTAATCAGTTCGATTCCCAGATCTTGAAAGTCTTTTGTATTACGACTGACGAGTGCCAACGAGGTTGACTCTCAACGACTGCCCCATGGCATACGCGGACGTGACTCGCGTCACATCTCTACAACTCACGACACTCCGTAGAAAACTCGTGCCAACGAGGTCGACTCTCAACGACTGCCCCATGGCATGCGCGGACGTGACTCGCGTCATGCCTCTACGTCTTCTGACACTGACGATACAAAAAAGCCGAACGCATCACGCGTTCGGCTTTTTGAATCAAAAGAATGGCTGAGATGCTGCTTGCCGTTTCGACAGGCTCAAGGCCCAGAGCTTGTAGAAGGGCAGCACCCGCGAAGGCAGCGGAGGCTCTACAAGTGTTATGCTTGCGGCCGTTGCGCGGGCTTCGCGAGCAAAGCCCCTACTACGGGATAATTGGTAGCACAGCTGGGAAAAGACCCACCAACACCGTTGCGACGACCAAACCACCGAGCACGAGACGATTACATAGGCAAAGCGGCTGAGCAGCTTCAACGTCGCCCTCTGTTGGGTTCGAAAAGTATGCAACACGTATCCAACCAAAATAGTAGTAGATCGAAATCACCACACCGAGAACAGAAATACCAAGTAGCCCGTAGAGCCCTGCTTGATAGGCCGCGATGAAGAGAAAGAGCTTACCGATAAAGCCACCTAGTGGCGGGATACCAGCGAGCGAACCGAGACCAGCAGTCAACACGCCACCGAGGAACGGACGCGTGCGAGCTAGGTTTTCATAGTCCTCCAGCTCTTGGTTCGCATCTTCAGAATCAGCGACATGCGCCATGACGCCGAAGACCGCAAATGAGGCCAGTAGATACGTCACGAGGTAAAAGATCACCGCATAGACTGCCCATTCAACGGTGAGCGCAGCAACCACACCGACGAGCAAGTAACCCGCGTGTGCGATACCAGAAAGACCCATCAGGCGCTTCACATTGCGCTGTCCGACTGCCGTGAAATTACCAAACAATATTGTCGCGGCTGCAATGAATGACAGCACAGGAATCATAAAGTCACGCAAACCGATGAACGGCCCAGTCAACAATTGGATCAAGACGATGAAACCAGCTGCCTTCGATGCGACCGCCAGATAGGCAGTCACTGGTGTCGGTGCACCTTGATAGACGTCAGGCACCCATATTTGGAAGGGAACCGCACCGATCTTAAAGCAAAGACCTGCGACCACTAAAATCGCGCCAACACGCACCAGCAAATTATCGGGATGTGCGGCAATGAACGCACCTAGCTCAGTGAATCCCAACGAATTACCACTGGAAAGTGCCATCTCTGGATTCCCTGCGATGCCGTAAAGCAGCACGATACCAAACAACAGAATCGACGAGCTCAACGCTCCAAGAATCAAATACTTCAGGCCTGCTTCAAGTGATAGCGGACTCGTGCGGCAATATGCAACCAAGACATAGAATGCGATGGTCACCGCTTCGAGTGCGACAAATAGCATCACGAAATTCACACTCTGCACCAGCAGCATCATCGACGCAGCAATGATAATCACGAGGTGGAAGAACTCGGTGCGTGGCAGCTGCTGCTTCGAGAGATAAATTTTGCCAAGGTAGCAAACGAGAATGGAGCACACCAAAAAGAAGCCACGCATGATCTGCGTCACATCGGTCTGCTGGATCATACCACTGAAGTAAGTAGTCGCACCTGCTGAGCATGTGCCGACGCATGACATTGCCAACGCGAGGATCACCACTTGCCCCCAAATAGCGAGGCGTGCGATTAGCCCCTGCTTGGCACGCGGCAATACCATCTCAGCGCCCAAGAGAGCGAGAGCCAGCACGGCCATTAGGATCTCGGGCAGTATGGCAGCCCAATCGTTGGTCGCAGTGAAACTGCGAAGGAATTCTGCGAGAAGCTCGTTCATTAGTGTGTAACCTCCTTGTGTGCGTTTACTGCTTGAGGAAGCGCCGCGTTGATTTCAATCACCGGCAAAGTGCTCTTATTTGTATAAAGTTCCTGCAATTCGGTGTCCGCTGCATCAGAGAACATGCGTGGGAAAAGTCCGATCACGATCAATGCAACGATCAGGACTAAAGCAGGCACGCGCTCGAAGAGCTTAAGATCCTCCATTTCGTCGCCTTCCAAACGATCAGCAAATGCCTCTGTTGGCTTGCCAAAGAAAATGTTAGCGACCGCACGCAGACCGTAGATGGCAGAAATGATGATACCGAGCGCGGCGGGTGCCACGATCCACTTGGTCATCGGTGTTTCAGCCAGTGCAGTAAAGATGGTGAACTCACCCCAGAAATTACCGAACCCTGGAAGACCAATACTCGCCATCGAACCAGCGACGAAGAATGCGGCCAAGACCGGAGTCTTCGTTGCTAAGCCACCCATGGCCGACATATCAAAGGTCTGACTGCGGTGGTAGATGCAAGTTGAGAGCATGAAGAGCAACGCGACGGATAGACCGTGCGCAACCATCATCAGCAAGGCACCACCGACACCGACGACGGAGAACGTTGCGATACCAAGGAAGGCATAGCCCATGTGCATGACCGAACTATAACCCAGCATCATCTTCAGATCCTTCTGAGCCATCGTGATCAGACCAATGATAATGATATTACCCAGCGCCAACCATACGATCCAAGGGAACCAATGTGCCGCACCTGCTGGCAGCAAAGGCGCAGCGATTTGCAACAGACCGTAAAGGCCGAATTTCTTCAGCACACCTGCGTGGAGCATGGCCGCACCTGTGGGTGCAGTGGCATAGCCCTTGGGAGCCCAAGAGTGGAAAGGAAACAGCGAAACCAAAATACCGAAGCCGAACAGCATCAGAGCAAAGATGTTATTTTGCACCGTGTCTGCGAGTGGTTGGGCAACGAGATATTCACGCAGCGCAATCAAGGAGAACGAATCCGCCCCACTCTGCACATACAGCGCGATCAATCCGAGCAACGAGAGCAGCGCACCCAGTGTCAGGTAGATCGTCATTTCAATCGCAGCACCACGCTTACCCGCACCGCCCCAGACACCAATCATGATGAAGGTCGGGATCAGTGCGAATTCGTGGAAGAAGTAGAAGAAGAAAATATCAACCGAAGCGAAGGTGCCCATCAAACCGCCAAGCATGAACAGCAGCAGTGCGAGATACAGATGCGGACGCTCTGCTTTAGAGAACATCGCATACATGCCAGCGGCAAAGCCGACGACACCTGCGAGCATGAAGAGCGGCATCGAAATACCGTTCAGGCCAAGGTGGAGGTAAATACCAACCGCTTGCAATCCAGTGGCAAGGCGCACCTCGAAATTATATCCACCAACCAGCGATGGCTCAAATTGACTGTAGAGGAACAGCGCGGCGAGCAGCGGAGTGGCAAAGCCGATCACGCTGACCGCGCGAATACTGTTGGTGTTATAACGGGCTCCAAACAGCAAGAACAACCCCGCAGACAGCGGAGTCAGAATTGCAGCCAAGAGGCAAAGTGAAGTTGTATCGACGGATGTCATTGCTATCTAAATTTGTATCGTTCGCCTATTTTACAGAGCTACGCCGGAAGCGAACGCCCAGAGGAGGATGATTCCGCCGAGGAACCAGTAAACATACGCATGAATATTACCGACATGCAGTGAGCGTGAGCATGCGCCCACCAGGCCGACCAGACCGGCACTACCACGGACGAATACGCCCTTGATTAGGAAGATATCAAGGAAGCTAAGCAGCACCGCGAGACGCTGTTGAATCTTCGCGACGTAGAAACCGTAGATCTCGTCAAACCACAGACGCGCTTTGAGAAAGTCGTAGGCTGGCTTACAAACCTTCGCCAAACGATCTTCCGTCGCACCTTTTCCGTAGAAGACCAACGAACCCAAGAGACCGACGATCCATGCAGCAGAGCCCCAGATCAAGACGGTGTGGTGCATCGCATCGTAACCTGCAACATGGTGAAGCGTCTCTTTGCTGCTAACGATAATCTGACCGAGTTGCTCAGGCCACATGTGTAACCAACCACCGACTACAGAAAGCACTGCTAGGATGATTAACGGCAACAACATTGTCGCGCCACTTTCGTGCGCATGGGATGCGGATTCAGACTTAGGCTCACCGAAGAATACGATCCAGACGAGACGTCCCATATAACCGGCAGTCAAAAACGCACCCAGTGTCAGCAGGATAAAGAGGCACTTACCATCAAGTCCTGCTGCAATGAGAATCGCGTCTTTGGAATAGAAACCAGCGAAACCATACACACCGCACAGTGCGAGCACACCAATCACGAAAGTGATCGAAGTGATTGGCATCTTCTTAAAGATACCGCCCATCTTGAAAATGTCCTGCTCGTGGTGGCAGCCATGAATGATGGAACCGGCACCGAGGAACAGCAGCGCCTTGAAGAACGCGTGTGTAATCAGGTGGAATAATGCGATCCCTGGGAAGCCCAGACCAAAGGCCGCCGACATATAACCGAGCTGCGAGAGCGTCGAATAAGCGAGGATCTTCTTAATATCATTCTGACCATACGCACAGAAGCCTGCATACACGGCAACCGATGTGCCGAGAATTGCGATGCCGCCGAGCACGGATTCTGGAAAGAGAAATGCGATACGGATCAGGAAATAAACACCAGCCGCGACCATTGTCGCCGCGTGGATCAGAGCCGATACTGGAGTCGGACCTGCCATCGCGTCTGGCAACCAGACGTGCAACGGGAACTGAGCCGACTTACCAATGAAGCCACACATCAACAATGCTGCGATTGCGGCATTGATCATACCAGGATCCACAGCAACTGCTGCAGACATCGCTTCGAGGTTCGTAGTGCCGAAGTGCCAGTAGGCATAAACGATACCGACGAGGAAACCGAGGTCACCGATACGATTGACGATGAATGCCTTCTTAGACGCAGCCGCAGCCTCGTCTGTGTTGAGATAGTGACCGATCAGCATATAAGAGCTGAAACCCACCAGCTCCCAGAATACGAAGATCATGATCAAGTTATCCGCTAGGATGATGCCGAGCATCGAGAACATGAAGATCGACAGACCACCGAAGAAGCGCCCCTTAGCTTTATCGTCTGCCATGTATCCAAGACTGAATACATGAATCAGAAAGCCGACGAAGGCGACCATCGCCAACATCGTGGCAGCAGTGCCATCGAACAGGAAGCCCATCGATGCGGTAAAGTTACCAAAGTGCAACCAGTCAACAGCGGCACGGATCGGTTCCTCCCCCATCGCGTTGATCGCCATGAAAGAAAAAGCACAGATCGCAGCAGCGGCAGCGACGGATAGATACGAAGCGATCACTCCACGTCTGCGCAAGAAGCAGGCGATGAGCACTGCGGAAAGCAGTGGCGTGAGTAAGGCGGCGAGAAGAATTTGAGTGGCGTCCATGGAATTAGCGACTCAGAGCGTTAAGTTGGTCCACCATGACAGACTGACGACGTCGGAATAGTGCGACGATGATTGCCAGGCCGACGGCGACTTCGGCAGCCGCTACGGTGATGATGAAAAAGACGAAGAGGTTGCCGTCCATTGTCCCGTTATAACGAGAGAATGCCACGAGCGCCAAATTCACCGCATTGAGCATCAGCTCAAGCGACATATAAATGACGAGCGTGTTTTGGCGAAGGATCACCCCGAGCAGCCCCACTGCAAACAGCAGTCCGGCTACGAGAATAAAAGCATTAAGTCCGACAGTCATGTTTTAGAATTTAAATTTAAGAAAGAGGAAAGAAGAAATACTAGTTTCCTTCATCATTATCCTTATTAAGCGTAATTAAAGTTGAACCGATGATTTTTAGAAGTTCATCGCAATCATTGAGCAGAGACTCAGCAGAGTCTTCATTGATAAAATCTGAGTCACGAAGCAGGCGTAACCAATAGTGGGTCTCGCGCGCTTCTTTATAAGAGATCGACAATTTGTGTTTAAAATCTTTCCGAGAATGCCCGCCTAGGGCTTCTTCAACGTTCGCACCAATTGAAGTCCCACTGCGTAATATTTGCTTCGAAATATCATACTCTGACTTCTCTTCGCGCAGATAGCGACGCAACTTAACGATGCGCAAAGCAAAAGCATAAGACTTTTCTGCAGCTGGATTAGATTTAGTCATCGTATCGTATTTCTACACTCCTATTTCGTCTCTATACTTTCTTCTCTCTTATTTCCTTTAGACACGACAATCACGCCGATCATAGCGGCAAGGAGAAGGAAGCCAGCCACTTGAAACGGCAGCATGTATTTAGTAAAGAGGCTGTAACCAAAAGACTTGGAGGATGTGGTAAACGGCACACCCGCATCGAAGACTTCGGGGTTCTCGGTCACTGCGGTCAGTGTAGGCTCTGGCAGATGTCCGCCAGTGAAAGTCGTGAAGAGAAGCACTACAAACAATAAGAAACCAATCGCCGAAGCAGCAACTGTGAGCTTGTGCTTAAACTCGGCGCCCTGCTCTTTCTCGACATCCAGAAGCATGATAATAAACAGGAACAGCACCATGACCGCACCTGCATACACCACGACTTGAATGATCGCGAGGAAGTAGGCCTCCAACAACACGAAGAGTGCCGCAGTGCCAAGGAACGCAACGATCATGCAGAAAGCGCTATTCACCGCATTCGGCATCAGCACCATCAACACGGCCGCAATGAGCGTAACCGCTGAGAAAATATAAAAGAGTAGATCAATCATTTAAATTTTAGATTTTAGAGAGAAGAAAGAAGAAATGGCTTTAATATCGTATCGGGAGGATTTCTAATTTCTTAATTCTGATTTTTAATTTCCTCAGTGCGCGTTGCCGGCTTCTTCAGCGGCCTTCTTCTTGTCCCACTTGTGGTGCTTGTCCGGTAAGGTGCCGCCCAATTCGTAGAGCTTGTCCTTCTTGTTAATCATCTCTTCGCGGCTGTAGCCCGACATAGAGAAAATATCCTGCAAGACGATCGCCTCTTCGGGGCAAACCTCCTGACACAGGCCACAGTAAATGCAGCGCAGCATGTTGATATCGAATTCCTTAGGCGCCTTCTCGATGTGTGCACGTTCTGGATCTGCCTCGGCATCGATCTCACCTGGAGTGATACGAATCGCCTTAGGTGGGCAAACAAACTCGCACAACTGACAAGAGACACACTTCTCGCGACCATTCGGGTCACGCACCAGTGTCGGCACTCCGCGATAGTTTTCAGAAATCACAGGGCGATGCTCCGGATATTCCAGAGTGATGGTCTTATCAAACATCTGCCCCAGAGTGGTCTTCAACCCGGTAACGATTTGCGGAATGAATGTTTTCTCCGCGAAAGAGAGCGGCTTGCGCTCCATAACTTTAGTCTTAGCCATAGTAAGTGCGGTTTAGAAGCCAGCTGTATCGCGTAGAGCGATGAGCAGCGTATTGAAAATGAGATTACCGATAGCGAGCGGAAGCAGAATCTTCCAGCCGAGTGCCATCACTTGGTCATAACGGAAGCGCGGCAGTGTCCAGCGCACCCAGATGAAGAAGAAGATCATAAAGAAGACCTTCGCCATGAACCAGAGCACGGAAAGCACCGCGCCGAATTCACTCGTGCCCCAAGGATCTGCCATCCCAGGAAGGAAGTTCCAACCACCGAGGAACAGGCAGACGAACAAGGCCGAGCCCATGATGACGTGCGCATACTCGGCCACGAAGAACAGACCGAATTTGAAGCAACCATACTCAGTATGGAAACCACCAACGAGGTCGGTTTCGGATTCCGCCATATCGAATGGCAGACGGTTCGTTTCAGCAAAAACCGAAACGAGGAAAATCAATGCAGACAACGGCTGCCAGATGACGAGCCATAGACCGGACTGCGATTCAACCACACCGAAGAGCGACAGACCGTAGTCAGAGCCCGGAGCGGATGCCCACATAAAGACTGGCAGAATGGAAAGTCCCATTGCCAACTCGTAAGAAACCATCTGCGCGGATGCACGAATCGCACCGAGGAATGGATATTTACTGTTCGAAGACCAACCAGCCAGAACGATGCCATACACACCGAGCGAAGAAACGCCCAAGATGAAGAGCATGCCGACGTCGATATTCGCGAGCACGAGCGGCTGCACGACTCCCGAAGGATCCACGTAGCGACCGAACGGAAGCACCACCATGGTCGCCAATGCGGGCGTCAATGCCAACACGGGTGCCAAATAGTAGTAAAAGTGCTTCACGTGACCGGGTGTGATCTCCTCCTTGAAGAGGAACTTCAGACCATCGGCTACGGGCTGAAAGAGCCCGAGGCGCGTCATGATGTTACCAAGGATCGGAATGTGTCCGAGTAATGGCAGGCGTGTGCGATTCGGGCCAGTGCGGCCTTGAATCCAACTGGACACCTTGCGCTCCGCGAGAACGGAGTAGCTGCAAAGTCCCATAAAGACGGAGATCATCGCGATTGAGAAAACAATCGGTAAGACGAACGGAAGCGAGTTTGTTAGTAATTCCATGGCCGGCAATTTGCTTTAAGCTTCAGTGGAAGCGGCTTGCGCCTCCTTGAACGCGACTGGATCGAATTTTAGATTCTTAGTTTCAACGAAAGGCAAATCGATGAATGCAGCCGGATCAAGCGCGACGCCCTCATCGGAAATACCGCGCCAGCTAAGACCTTCAAAGGCGCTCATCGTGTCTGCGATACGCTCCCAAGCGACGTCCATCGTCAACGCGGTTGGCTTTTCTTCACCTAAGCCAGCGACGATCTTTTCGAGCACTGTAACATCCGATTGGATACCACGTGGACCAGGCACCGCTGCTTTGAACTTCTGAAGAATAAAGCTTTGATTCACGAACGAGCCGTCTTTCTCATACACCATCAAAGATGGGCATACGACGTTGGCGACTTGGCTCACAGCATTCGCATGTGTGCCGAAATAAATGACTTTCACCTTCGCCAATAGCTCCGATGGAATGCCGAGCTGCGTGACGTCTTCGTTGACGACCACGAGCGTCTTGATCGCGCCAGACTTAATCTTATCTGCAACTGCAGTCAGATCCGCTTCGGGTAGTTTCGAAATCAAACCATTCAGCAAGGCACCACGAAGATTCGGAGTGCGGTCCTCAGAAAGCAAGATGCCATCCCCTTCCCCAGTATGACTGACCAGTGAGACAGATGCCTTGGAGCGATCTGCGATCAAACGATAGAAAAACTGTTCTTCAATCGAACTTCCAGCGGAACCGACGAGTGCGACATCGCCAGCTTTGAGCAACTCAGCGGCTGCGGCCGCGGTCTCAACATCACTCTTGTGCACACCTTCGATGGTGTAGTGTGTAAGACGGTCATCCGATTCGGACGCCTTGAAGAGTTCGCGAGCGGAGTCGGTCATCCATGTATCATTCACGGCATCATTACGACGCGGTGTGATGCGGTAGATCTTACCTTCACGGCTCCAAATTTCGGTATTCGCGCCGACACTACTTTCCGTGCAAATGCTATTGGTGCGCTTGAGGAACCAAACACGCATCTTAAAGCGGAAGTCTGTGCTCGTCAGTGCGCCAACTGGGCAAATATCAACGGTGTTGAGCGAGTAGTTGTGCTCTAGCTCTTTGCCGGGATAGCAAGTCAATGTGGAGTAAGTGCCACGATCAACAAAGCCTAGCACGTCGTCCTTAGCGATTTCCTTACTGAAACGTATGCAACGTGCGCAAAGAATGCAGCGTTCGTCGTCAAGCGTCACACGTGAGCCAAGCTTCGTGCGCTTCGGCTTTACGTTCTTCTGCTCAATGAAGCGGCTGTAGCCACGACCGTGTTCCGCAGAGAACTCCTGTAGCTTACATTCACCAGCTTGGTCGCAAATCGGGCAATCCAACGGGTGATTGATCAATAAAAATTCGGTCACACCATTGCGCGACTCTTTCACCATCTCGGTGTTGGTGCGGATGTGCATCCCAGGCGCCGCATTGGTCGCGCAACCGATGGTCGGCTTTGGCATCCAACCGATCTTCTGCACACCATTCTCGTCGAGCACGGGCTCGCCGGTGCCACGGTCACGCATCGGCATGCCCATTTCAACCATGCACATGCGGCAGTTACCGGAGATCGATAGCTTCGGGTGGTAGCAGTAGTGCGGCACTTCCGCGCCCTTGCCTGCAAGCTTCACCGCTTCGATGATGTTGATGCCTTTCGGCACAGAAATGTCCTGCCCATCAATGTTGATGGTGATATTTTCGACTATGTTTTGAATATTCATGGTCTTAGATCAGCGTGGTCTCCTTAGCTGGCTCTTGCCCTTCCTTGCGGCGGGCGGCTTGTTCGCGGGCTTTCTCCACGAACTCGTCTTTGAATTTAGCGATGAAACTTTGAACCGGCCAAGCAGCTGCTTCACCGAAAGCACAAATCGTGCGACCTGCGATTTGATCGGCAATTGATTTCAATAAATCTGCATCTTCCTCGCGGGCTTCGCCGTCACACATGCGCTGTGTGACCTTGCGCATCCATGGCACACCTTCGCGGCATGGTGTGCACTGACCACAACTTTCGTGGGCGTAGAAATAGTTCAAATTCGCAAGGGCTTCGACCATATCAGTCGAATCATCCATTACGATCACACCACCGGAGCCAGACATCGAACCGACCGCAGCGAGGCTGTCGAAATCCATTGGGATATCTTCAATGCCCCAGTCGTATTCGGTGCCATCTTTGAGTTTTCCGGTAAAACGCTCATCCGCGCGTAGAATCTTCGAGGAGGATCCACCAGGGATGACCGCCTTCAGTTTGCGTCCGGGCTTGAGGCCGCCGCAAACATCGTTGATCAACTGCCCGAGCGTCAGCGCGGAACAAGGAAATTCATAGTAACCAGGCTTTTGCACGTGGCCCGACACACACCAAATACGTGTGCCAGTATTGCCTGGAGTGCCGATCTTAGCGAACTCTTCGCCACCCATCTCGACGATGTGCTTCACATCACACAATGTCTCGACGTTGTTTACAATCGTCGGGCACTGATACAGACCGAGCGCTGCAGGGAAATATGGAGGCTTAATCCGTGGATTTGCACGATTGCCTTCGATCGATTCGATCAGGCCAGTCTCTTCGCCACAAATGTAAGCGCCCGCACCACGGTGGACGATAATGTCGCACGAATAGCCGGAACCGAGAATGTTGTCGCCGAGGAGATTTTTCTCACGCGCTTCTTCGATCGCACGTTCGAGAATCTTGTATCCTTGGAAGAATTCGCCGCGGATATAAATGAATGCGAGCTTTGCTTGAATCGCAAATGCGGTGCACATCATACCTTCGATCAACTGATGCGGATCTTGGTGGATGATTTCACGGTCCTTGAAAGTGCCAGGTTCGGATTCGTCCGCATTACAGACGAGGTAGATCGGCTTACCAGACTTACGGTCGAGGAACTTCCACTTCATGCCGGCAGGAAAACCCGCGCCGCCACGTCCACGCACACCCGATGTCAGCACGTCCGCGCAGATATCTTCGGGCTTCAGCGTGACCGCCTTCTTGAGTTGGTCGTAGCCACCGTGCTTAATGTAGCAATCGATATCGTTGGTGTAGCCGGGCTCATCAACGTGCTTAAAAATCAGCCTTTTTTGCTCTAGCGCCATGGGAGGGAGAATTAGGAATTAAGAATTAGGAATTAAGAATTGCGGACCGAGAGGAGCTTACAGGGTGCCATTTTTGATTTTTGCAGCGAGCTCAGACGCCTTGTCCGGATCGATATCAGTATATTCGTCTTCGCCGACCATGACGACTGGGCCTTTACCGCAGTCTGCGTGGCATTCGACAAACTCAAGTGTCACCGAACCATCTTCACTGGTGTGGCCGACCTTACAGTTGAACTCTTTCTCTAGGCGCTCACAGGTCTGATACGCTCCAGCGAGTGCACACGGTAGTGTGCGGCAAACACGCACGTGGTGCTTACCGGTCGGCTCCGTGCGGAGCATCGGGTAGAATGTGACAATCTCTAGGATGTTGATCGGCTGCAGCTCTAGACGAGCGGCAATCCACTCCATCGCTTCGTTCGAAAGATAGCCCTGATCCTCTTGCACCAAGTGGCACAGCGGCAGCGCGGCGCTCTTCATCGTCGGATAACGCGGCACCAGCTTATCAATTTTTTCGATTGTTTCGGGTTTTAAGTTCATCGTTTAAAGGGAGTGGAAAGTGAGGAGTGAAAAGTGGAGAGTGTTTCAGTGTTTCCAGTTTCAGTGTTTTCCAAATTTCAATGTTTCCAGTTTTCGTAATTCCTAATTCGTAATTCCAAATTCTACCTATCGCATTCGCCCATCACGAAGTCGAGCGACCCAAGGATCACGGTGATGTCGGTCAAATAGTGGCCAGGAATCAATTTATCGAGGATACTGAGGTTACAGAAAGACGGACCGCGCACCTTCAAGCGGTATGGAACACCTCCACCCTTCGAGGCGATAAAGAAGCCAAGCGCACCCTTCGGGTTTTCGGCTTCGAAATACACTTCACCTGCAGGAATCTGCGGGCCTTCAGTCGTGATCATGAAGTTCTGGATCAATTCCTCCATGCTGGTCAGCACTTTCGACTTTTGCGGAGCGAAGATCTTCTTCGCGTCCTCAGCATAGTAAGAACCTTCTGGGAATTTACCGATGCACTGACGAATGATTCCAACACTCTGGCGGATCTCTTCAGCACGCATTAGATAGCGGTCGTAGCAGTCACCATTGGTGCCGATCGGCACTTCAAAATCGTAATTTTCATAGCCGAGATACGGCTTATCTTTACGAAGGTCTAAATCAATACCACAAGCGCGGAGATTTGGCCCAGTCAGACCGTAAGACAACGCATCCTCTTTCGAGATCGCGCCAATACCAACGGTGCGATCCATGAAGATACGATTACGAGTCAGAAGCTTATCCACCTGATCCAGCACTGGCAGCACGCCCTTACAGAAATCAAGCACACGCCCCAGCCAGCCGTCTGGAATATCGCGAGCGACACCGCCGATACGTGTATAGCTAGTGGTGAAACGCGCACCAGTCAGTTCTTCAAACAGAGTGTAGAGCTTTTCACGTTCAGTGAACGTATACATGAACACCGTCCATGCGCCGGCATCCATCCCGTAAACCCCAACACCCAGTAAGTGTGACGAAATACGCGCCAACTCGCAGCAAAGCATACGAATCGCTTGGCAACGCTCAGGCACTTCGAGGTTCGCCAACTTCTCAACTGTCATCGCATATGCGACGTTATTGGAAAGCGGTGCAATGTAGTCCAGTCGGTCTGTATAAGGCACGAACTGGTTATACGTCATGTTCTCGGCAATCTTTTCAGTGCCACGGTGCAGATAGCCGATCACTGGCTCACACTTCTTCACGACATCGCCGTCGAGCTCCATCTTCAAGCGCAACACGCCGTGAGTGGTCGGGTGCGAAGGCCCGACGTTGAGCATCATGGTCTCGCCAGAGAGTTCACCCTCGGCATCGCTTGCGCGTGCCCCGGCATCTCCGATTGAAATTTCTTTGGTAGTGGCCATTTAAAAAATCCTCTTATTTCCCGCAGGGTTTTACCTTTTTCTCGTTCCAGCTCTGATCCTTCGCACGCGGCTCGGTCTGGCTCATTGGCCCATCAGCGGACGAGACGAACGGACCGCCCATCATCGGCGCAGGCAAGACAGAGGCACCAGTCGTTTCCGCCACATCGGCAGCTGGCAGCGGCACTTCGATCCCCGCCAATGGGAAATCTTTACGCAGTGGATGATACGGATACGCATCCCACATCAAAATACGTGTCAAATCAGGGTGCCCTTCGTAGCGAATGCCCATCAAATCGTAGGTCTCGCGCTCGTGCCAATTGGCCGAAGCAAAGACAGCCGACAGGCTCGGTAGCGCTGGATTGATATCATCCGCACAATCGGCAGCCACACGAAGATACTCGTGCTTCGTCGTCGAAAGAAAGTGGTAGATCCCGGTAAACCGTGGACTCTGCGCGTCCCAATCGACCGCAGTCACATCGACCAACATATCGTAGCCGAAGTCATCGCGTAGCGCAGTGCACAGCTCAATCAGCTGATCCGCTGGGCAATTCAACGCGGTATGGTCCGAAGACTCGCGCTCTGTGAGAGTTTCGAAGCGCTCCTTGAGTAGAGCCAAATCACTGGTAGTCATAGCTTAACTTTCCTTCGCAGCTCCGGCCAATTCCGCAGAATCCGCCTTTTTAGGAATCAAGTTCTTCACCGAACGCTCGGTGCCGATCTTGTCCTGCAATTTAATCATCGCATCCAGCAATGCCTCCGGACGCGGAGGACAACCACTGATATAAACATCAACTGGGATAATATTATCCACGCCTTGCAGCGTCGCATACGAGCGATACATGCCGCCTGTGCTCGCACAAGCGCCCATAGCAACCACCCATTTTGGCTCGGCCATCTGGTCGTAAATACGACGCACCACCTCTGCCATTTTGTAAGTCACCGTGCCCGCAACGATCATACAATCCGCCTGACGAGGCGAAAATCGCATAACTTCCATCCCGAATCGGGAAATATCGAAACGCGCGCCACCGGCACCCATTAGTTCGATCGCGCAGCAAGCGAGGCCCATGGGCATCGGCCATACCGAGTGCTTGCGGATCCAGTTAATTACAGCATCCGCCTGAGTGACAATGACTTCACCCTCGACCTTACTGTCATAAGCTATGGTTGTATTTTGCATGCTAATTGTGAGGCCTTTAAGTGGACTCCCTCAAAACGGTGAGACCCTAATTTTAAGCCTATCTCATGCAAGCTACAATTTGACTTAATCGTCACAAGAAGCGCGACTTCGCCTTAAAATACCACACAGTCGCTAAAGGGTTAGCATGCATTCTCACCCCCAAGGGGAATATATCCACCAAGTAACCTTGTCAGCGCTTCCCAACGAGCTACCATGATCCCAATGAAAACCTGTGATACCTCTGCCTGCCAATCCGCCCGTGAAATCTTCCACGTGAGCTAAAAACAAACTCGGCGATCGCCCTACAATAAACAGAGCACAATGAATGAAAGCGAACACATCGAGTTCAAGAAAAGCCTCTCTGAACAGAAAGAGGGCTTAATTTCTTTGGCTGCGATTTTAAACAAACACGGAAAAGGCGAGCTCTGGTTTGGGATCAAAAATGACGGCACACCCGTAGGGCTACAAATCAGCGAAAAGACACTGCGCGACCTCTCGCAAGCAATCGCAACACATATTGAACCGCGCATCTACCCTCAGATAGTCAAAGAGACGCTCACAGGAAAGCCCTGCCTCAAAGTCGTTTTTCAAGGAGGAGCTCGCCCCTACTTTGCTTTTGGCCGTGCCTACATGCGAGTCAGCGATGCAGATCGCAAACTCTCGGCGGAAGAGTTGGAGCGGCTAATTCTCGAAAAGAATCGAACTCATCGTGGGTGGGATACAGAACCCAGCACTCTACTACTCAAGAGTCTACACGTGGACGGCATCCGCATCTTTGTTGAAAAAGCAGGACTCATCTGGAGCAAAGCTGAAACCGCTCTAAAAAATCTCTCATTGCTGGAAGGCGGCCAACTACTCAACGCGGCGACGGTCTTTTTTCAGTCGCATCCGCCCTATGAGCTACGCACGGCCGTATTTGCGAGCACCACGAGCTCCACGATACTGGATCAGCACAATACCAAAGGGGGGCTACTCGAATTGATCGAAGAGGCGCAGAACTACATTCTCAAGAACATCCACATCGGCATGAAGGTGCAAGGGCTGGAACGGATCGATGTGCCTGAAATCCACCCCGAAGCAATCCGTGAAGCAGTGATCAACGCCTTCTGCCATCGCAACTATCGCGATCCAGACCCAGTGCAGGTCGCCATCTATAAAAATCGCGTAGAAATTCGCAATCCAGGGACATTGATTGATGGCATCACACTAGATGACCTCCGCGATGGAACGGTGTCGCGCCGTCGCAACCCACTCATCGCCGAGTTACTGCGACGGATTAAACTCGTTGAATCATGGGGCCGCGGCATTCCACTTATATTAGAAAAAGAACCTACGACTCGGTTTGAAATCACAGGAGGATGGTTTGTGACCACACTACTGCGCACAGCCGAAGCGTCGGAGAAAACGTCGGAGAAAACGTCGGAGAAAACGTCGGAGAAAACGTCGGAGAAAACGTCGGAGAAAATCCGACGAATCATTGGAACCAACAATCAAGTCACGATTGCCGAATTATCCGAGCAAATCGGCGTCAGCACGCGAACGATCGAACGCAACATCAAGAACTTACAAGAGACAGGTGCACTACGCAGACAAGGCCCCGACAAAGGTGGCCATTGGGAGCTTATCGACGTTTAATCAATTACGAAACAACAACTATAAACTCACGCCTAAGCTTGTCAGACTTGAAAGCTCTGACACGATAAAAATATGAAAACCTGTGATACCTCTGCCTGCCAATCCGCCCGTGAAATCTTCCACGAACTCGAAGAATACTACGACGACCACAATCTCTACTTTCAGACCATCGGCTCCGTGCTCGAAGCTGCCAATGCACTGAACGTGGCCCATCGGCTAAAGCTCATCCTCACTCAGCCAAAGAACGAAATCATGGTGCACTTTCCTGTCCAAATGGACGACGGCACCTGGCAACTCTTCAAAGGCTACCGCGTGCAGCACAACAATGTGCTCGGCCCCTACAAAGGCGGCATCCGCTATCACCCCGAGGTCAAACTCGACGAGGTCAAGACACTGTCTCTCCTTATGACCATGAAATGCGCCCTCGCCCGCCTGCCCTTCGGCGGCGCCAAAGGCGCACTCAAGATCGACCCACGCGGTGTCAGCCAACACGAGCTCATGCGCGCCACCCGCCGCTTCACCGCCGCACTCGGTGACAACATTGGCCCCGACAACGACATCCCCGCACCTGACGTCGGCACCAACTCTCAAGTCATGGCTTGGATGGCCGACACCTATATCAATTTCTCCAGCTCTGCCCACAAAGTCACCGCTCGAGGTGTCGTCACCGGCAAGCCACTGGAATTCGGTGGCTCAGCCGGACGTGACAAAGCCACTGGCCAAGGTCTCGTCTATGTGCTCGACGCCCTACTCCCAGGCATGGGCATCAAACTCAACGAATCCACCTGCAGCCTGATCGGTTATGGCAACGTCGGCTCTTGGACGGCTCGCCTCCTCCAAAAGCGTGGCACTACACTCAAAGCCGTAATGGATCACACCGGCGCGATTCTCAACGAGACCGGCATCGACGCCGAAGCGCTCGCCCAGCACGTAAAGGCTACAGGCGGCGTCAAAGACTTCGCCGACGCGCAAGCCGTCAGCAACGAGACCTTCTATGCGACACCCGTTGACCTCTTCATTCCCGCTGCGCTAGAGCAAATGGTCGATCTTGAACACGCCAAGCACATCCAATGCAAAGTGCTAGTCGAAGGCGCCAATGCCCCGACCACACCACACGCCGAGCGCTACCTACTCGACAAAGGCGTCGAAGTGCTCCCAGCGATCCTTTGCAACGCCGGTGGCGTAACCGTCAGTTATTTTGAGTGGAAACAAAACCGCCAATCCGAGACATGGGACGAAGAGCTCGTCGATGAACGCCTCAAAAAGACCATGACCCGCTCCGCCGAGCGCGTGCTTGCCATGGCAGAGCAACTCGACTGCAACATGCGCATCGCGTCCTACGCCTCTGCCATTGAGCACATCAATAACGTCTACGACATGCGTGGCGTCTTCCCTTAATTCGGCGTAGCCGAATTAAGGGAGTGACTCAACCTGCGGTTGAAGTGAGGTGACCTGCGGTCAGTGAGAGTGACTCGGCTTCGCAGAGGAGTGGGAGTAACGCCTTCGGCGAGTGAGAGTGGCGAGTTAGTATACTGCCGCGCATCAAGAATTATGATTCTTGATGGTTCAGACATATGCGTAGGGGTCGTGCTTGCGCGAACCGCGAAGGCAGGAGACGCTGTAAAACTCCATGGCCTTAAGGCCTTTACGCGGTCTTCAGCCTTCGCCAAGGCTACGGACTGACACGTCGCAAAGCAAAGCCCCGACCTTAAGCAGAGATGTAGCTTGAATGCACTTTTCACAAATCATGATGCGCGTGAGTATAGTAACAGTGCTCACCAGAGAAACGGCCTGCGTAGAAGCGACACGCTTTTTTGTTTTCAGATACTTAGACCACGAAACCTGCGCTACCCCACTACTCACTCTCACTCGACCGAAGGTCGTCCTCACTACTCACTCTCACTGACCGAAGGTCGTCCTCACTCTCACTCTCACTCGACCGAAGGTCGCATCACTCGGCGCAGCCGCCTCACTCCTCACTGCCGAAGGCACCACTCGACCGAAGGTCGCCCTCACTGCGCCAGCGAAGCTGCGCTTGACAGCGCCTCACTTGTCCTTCAAATCCTTACATATCGTTTACACAGCATGCGCAGCCCAGAGCTCGCAACGAAGCGGACCCGGCGTCCACCTGAAAGCTTAAACAACGATACACCCTCTTAATCTTCGGATATATATCTGTAGATTTACGCGAAGTAGAACACCACGTGTTCGCCACTTTCAAAGACTAATACTAGCCATTCGTGGCCGCTCGACATGAGTAACGAAGAAACAACCAAGGAAGCACCTAAGGACAATCAAATCGCAGTATCCGGCATTCTGGAAATCCTGCCGAATAAGACTGGCCAACTCCTCGACCCTGCCCGCAACGGCAAGACGCGTCCGACTGACCCCTTTGTTCCGACAGAGCTCATCAAGCGCTTCCGCCTGAAGAAGGGTCACTTCATCGTAGGCAACGCCATCAGCAACCCACGCTTCCCGAACCCCAAGGTTCGCTTTATCGAAACCGTCGACGGCGCGACCATGGAAGAGCGCAAAGGCCGCTACACTTTCCAACAGATGGTCTCCATCGCGCCGGACGAGCAAATCAAGCTCGCTGCCAAAGACGGCCGACTCACCACCCGCATCATGGATATGTTTTGCCCGATCGGCAAAGGCACCCGCGGACTGATCGTTGCCCCACCGCGCACTGGTAAAACCACGATTTTGCACGACATCGCTCACGGCGTTAAAGAAAATCACCCCGAATGCCACCTCGTCGTGCTCCTCGTCGATGAGCGCCCCGAAGAAGTCACCGACTTCAAGCGCAGCGTCGATGCCGAGATCTACGCCTCTTCCAACGACGAAGAGATCACGAATCACACACGCCTCGCTGAAATCGCAATCGAACGCGCAAAGCACCTCGTCGAAGCAGGCAAGGACGTCGTCCTACTACTCGACTCCATCACCCGCCTCGCTCGCGCCTACAACGCCGCATCTGGCAAAGGTGGCCGCACAATGACTGGTGGTCTGGATAGCCGCGCCCTCGAAAAGCCACGTCAATTTTTCTCTGCCGCGCGTAATTGCGAAGAAGGCGGCAGCCTCACCATCATTGCCACTGCCCTCGTGCAAACCGGCAGTAAGATGGATGACCTGATCTTCCAAGAATTCAAAGGCACCGGTAACATGGAAATGGTGCTCGACCGCAAGGCCGCCGAGCTCCGCCTCTGGCCTGCGATCAACCTCAACGCCTCCGGCACACGTAAGGAAGAACTGATCCTCTCCGGTAAGTATCTCGAAGGCGCACAATTCCTGCGCCGCGCCCTCGCCGGTCAAAAGATCGAAGACGCCGCCGAGATCATGATCGAACGCTTCAGCCTGACCAAGAACAACGAAGAATTCCTCAAACTGCTGGATCGATAGATTTAGTGACACAGACATTCTTGTCTGTTCCAACACACAGCAACAGGCAAGAATGCCTGTATCACTGAAGCCCCTACGTCAGGATCGCGAAATCGCTTTCGACTAGTCCTTGAAATAGACTTCAAGCGTTCCGAATAATTTCCCATCCTCTGCTAAGCCTGCAGAATCTAATGTGATATCCAGTTGTTGTGTCTGTGCATCTATGTTCAACACCTCAACGGTCGGACTGATTGAATCAGCGGTCAGCTCAATGCCCTCCCAATTTTTCAAATCAGAAGAATAGTAAAAGGTTTGAGCAATGTCATCAATCGATGCGGTTCGTCTCAGGAAGCGGAAAACAATTTCATCCGCGAAGTCATCGGACACGACTTGAGGCAGAATCGTTGGATCCATTGCTGTAGGATCACCGATCAGCACATACTCCATCAGGTTTAAGATCCCATCGCTGTCAAAATCCTCGTCCCAGTTCGTATTTAACGCTCCGGGAGCAGTGGTGCCAGCATAGCTATCAAACCACGCATTGTAAGCGTCAACCACGGTGTAGGATTCGTAGAGACTGGTGGCTTCATAGCTACTCAAAGCACTCGCGTAAATCCTGACTTCATCCATTGCGCCCTGATAGGCACTATCTTCATCTACATTGTTAGCTAGAAGGGCATCTTGGATCACGCCAATTTCTGTCGTTTCCCCTATTACAGAGTGCCAAAGGGCTCCATTGAGATATATAGACATCTCTCCAGTAGCTGCGTTCTTCGTGAATATCCAATGATTCCAGCTCCCTGCGTAGTCTTCTGAAATCGCATCCTGTCTGACACGATCATAGCCACTGGCATTTCCGCCTGCATCCCAAATAATTTCTCCACTACTCCATGGCAGGTGGATATTGAGCATGCGATTTCCAGAACTGTCTACGGCATTCAAAATGGTATCTGCCACTGGCTGTGAAGGATCGCCATACACCCACATGGAAATCGTAATCTCATTCGCTTCACTGACCTCGGTAAAAGCGCCAGCGGGAAGCATTAAACCTGCTTGGCTACCATCAAAGTCCATCGCATGACCATAGGCGCCATCGATCCAATCGCCAGTCGCTCTGGTCGCTTCATAAGCACCGGAGACGCTGTCGGCGACAACCGTCCCCTGCCCTTCATCAAACTTCCATTCTGCTATTAAACTTTGCGCGGCATGCGACACTGGAAGCGACACACCGCGGCTTCCATACTCATTATTAACATCCGTCGCTTCTAAAACAAAGTCATAGGAGGTTGTAGACGATTCCGTAGGCACACCGCTGAGTATCCAGTTCCCTGCTACATCGGGATCTTCAGCAATTGTGAGCCAATCCGGCACGTTGGAGAAAAAGCCGTCTTTAATGGCTAAAATACTTGCGATTTCATCTCCCTCGGGATCCCAGAAATCGACTCCTTCCACGAGAACGTGGTAGTAAGACTCCCCGACGCGCGCTTCAGGGAGGTCTGTATATTTACGAGACCAAGCAGGAGGCCCTGGGAATGCATTAACCGCGAGATACGCATCGGTCGCGGCGAGTAGCTCTTGCGCCCAATCTCTGAGTAGCTGTGGATCCGTCCTCGGGATCGAGCCTTCCCATGTCATGTGCCCACCGGCTTGAATTGCCTCAAGATTCCATTGGTTAAATTCGTCCTGGCTCCAGGCTGACGGTGTGCTGTAACGCCATGATGCGGGTCCAAGCTTCGAGTGGTAGTTCCCCACCACCTGATCATCCCAATCCCATTCACCGCCGACTTTAACATACCCATTCGTATCCGTCATCCGAGTGACGTGCCGGTAGTTACTCGCAAAAACCGTTTCGTTGCGGATCGGATTCACAGCTAATGAAGCGTGATCATCATTACCATTGTGCGCATGACCGAAGGTATAATCATCAAAGCGTGTCGAGCGAGCATACGGGAACTCATCATCTATACCAAAGTAGTCATTATCTAGCCGTCCGTTATTGAAAGCGACTGGGCAATCTGGACTCCCGGCCCATACCGCATTGGCAAATGCTTGGTAGATACGTTGCTCCTCAATGATTCCGCTTTCATCCTTGTCGCCGTTTGCGACCATATGCTTTGCGGAGTCAAAAGTCCATGAAGTCGCGTATTTTCCATATCTGAGCGAGAAATCCTTAAGCACGAATTCTGCATAGCAGAACATATATTTACGGTTGGGATATTCGTCCGAAGCATCTTCATACTGTTGGGTCTCACTATTCCAGATCCCGGTATGGTAGGGTTGACTGTCGATAAATGCCTGCACTTCTGGATCTGTATCACAATACTCGAACCAACGCTCAGCGAAGGGCTGATAGTCATCGGTATTATCGCCGGTGAAAGTATCTGAATTGGAATAGAACTTTGCCCCTAATTGCACATTCCTAATTCCACTGACTTCATCTAGGAATGGATCACTGTCTGGCTCGTCATCGTCAAAGTCGCCCCACGTTTCCGGCACAGGAGACGTGATCGCATCGCCACCGACACTCGAAAGCCCCTGCGCAATCATCTCCAACAATCGATGGGGCACATTATGCACTGCAGATACCACTGATCCTTCGTTCAACCTAGCCAAGGTGGAGTCTACAGTCTTTAAATTCTGAAGAAAATCGACATCGCCTTGCCCACAATTCCAACTCCCGCGAAGACCAGCTGCGCGTTCGCCCTGCCCATAGCCTTTCTCCAGCGTTATGGATTGGATCGATTTCGCAGCAGTCGCATCCTGCCCGTAAACGACGATATGGTAGTCCTTCGTTAAATCAAAGTCGACTGGCAGCGCACCGGACGCCTCATATTCATCGTTGATTCGGTAGCACCAATATCCCGCATAACTGACCTCAATCGTCACCTTCGTAGGTTCGCCCGCGACAAACTGGTGACGTGTGCCGGAGGTATCAAGTGAGACGACCGACGAGCCATCTGAGAAATTCAGGCCGCGAAAGGATTCGCCGCCCTGACTCGTGAGATTTGCACCGATACTGTAAATACCGGCCTCAGCCTGAAAGGGGTTGAGGCCACTATAATTGGCTAAGTCCGACTCTGAACTGACCAGCCCAAAGGAAAGGTTGTGCGCCCCGTTGGTATCAATCGACTCTGTCTCATAAGTCACATGCAGCCTAAATCCAGTTGCGGACTGAAAGTGATTGGCAGAATACATAATCGCCCGCTGATCAGGCTCCGCGTCGCCATTGTCGTAAACGGCATCACCGTCATCCGTCCAATTCGCGGCAGCCGGCCCAGCGCTGAGTAGACCACCCCCCTTGATGGCGTTGACCTCTAAGCCATCACCATCAAACCCATCGTGATACAGAAATTCAGGATAAGGGTCTGGATCATCCGGCAGAGCGACATCGAGATGCAAAGACTCGATCGTCTTTCCCCCACCATCATCGTCCTGCCCATAAACCACGACGTGGTAGCGCTTACTCAAATCAAAGCCCTCAGCAACCGTGCCTGTGGCTTCCAGCACACCGTCGATACGGTAGCTCCAGGTGCCGTCCCCACCAATTGCGAAAGAGACTTCAGTCGATTGGTCGATATCGAACTGGACGTTGGTTCCCGACTTATCGAGTGCCTTCGTCGTTGCGCCATTCGTGAAGGTCAAGCCCTGCATATTTGGATCATATTCAGCGGTGACATTGATCCCTATACTGTAAACCGTCGGATCCCGACGGAACGGGTTATATTCAGAGAAGGTCGATAGATCCGTTTCAGAGCTTATGAGGCCGAAGGAAAGGTCGTGCGCTCCCTCATCGCTAATTGAACCGGTTTTATAGACTGCTGTCAGTCGAAGCCCCTCATCCGCCTGAAACGTATTTTCAGAATACATGAGCGCCCTTCTTCGAAAGGTTGTATTTTCTGTGGTAAAAGTAGCGTCGCCAGTATCTGACCAACTGGCCTCACTGATTTCGTTCACCAATAATCCACCGCCAATACTGGCATTGGTGGATAAAGTATCATTATCAAAAGTGTCCTGATAAAGCGTCTCTGCATGCGCAGAAAGCATTAAGGAACCACTAAAGACCAAAAGAAGGAGGGGGGGAAGGGGGTAGGTCACTGTGGTAGAGTGACTAATGTAGTTTTAGACAATAAAAAAGAAAATAATTCCGGCGATGCTAGGAGTGCATCCTCTCAATCGAACCACTGACGGATTCATCGTATTCTAAATAATACGTGTGCCGCGAAAGCGCGGCACAGTCCTAATACCCACTCCGCCTTGAACTACATGCGCCTCAAAGGGAGTTAACTACCTTGAGTGGCATGACTATGTTGGCGATCATTAGGGTGTTTGCGTATCGTCATTTGGTAAAATGACGTGGGATGTGGCTGAATATCGCCGAGTCAATTTTACAAAGAATTCATAGAGGCATGGGGCTTGTATACGCTCGCGTATGACAAATGGTAATTTTCACTCAACACTTCGGGAGGGATGAGCTCCGCCTCGTCCTACAGTGTGCTGGTGCTTTAGTTGAGTGCTGAGGATCAGTGACAGGCAGCGTAGAACGCGGCAGGCAGCGTAGAACGCGGCAGGTGCAGAGACCATCCCTATGCGATCATCACAACTAAGTCACCGCAGTCACTTGGACTCGCTTTAATCGTGCGCACAGATCTTCGCCTTGCGGCAACTGTGGCTTCAGCGACTCCAACCGGCTCCACGCATACACCGTAGCTCGACGCGCACAATCTTCTGGCGACTCATCGTGCAACAGCCCATACAAATAGCCTGCTAGCAAGGAATCCCCAGCACCGACCGTGCTGACAATTTCCAGCTTTGGCGACTGCGCCAATAGCTCTGAGCCTTCCTTTAAAAACAACGCGCCCTCGCCTCCCATTGAGACGATCAAGTTTGGAATCTG
The DNA here is from genome assembly GCF_902728235.1 of Lentimonas sp. CC4. Classification (NCBI taxonomy): domain Bacteria; kingdom Pseudomonadati; phylum Verrucomicrobiota; genus Lentimonas; species Lentimonas sp. CC4. Next base: position 2,627,244 of record NZ_CACVBO010000001.1, on the reverse strand, counting down.
TTCGTCCCGCAACTTCCGTGCCGCAGGCAAAATAGCCGCGGCATCTTTCAGCTCGACGCCCAATAGTTCTGCCAGTTCGTGCTCATTCGGCTTAGCGAGGTGGATACCCGCCTCGACCGCAGCAACCATGGCTGGACCACTCGAATCCACTGCGATCTTCGCGCCCTTCGCCCTGAGCGCACGAATCACATCTGCGACATACGAAGGCTCAACCCCCGCGGGTAAACTACCTGCAATCACAAACCAACGTTCTGGCTCAGCCATCTCTAACAAACGCGCCATTAAGGCCTCACGTTGCTGAGCAGTCGGGGTCGGCCCCGACATATTTAAATCGGTGTTGGTATTGGCTGAAGTATCCACGATCTTAATACCAGTGCGCGTTTCACCCGAAACACGCACAAAGGCATCTTCGATCCCATGCGCAGCAAAATGCTGCTCATAAAGCGCCGCATTGTCTTCTCCTAAAAACCCTGTGGCGACTACTCCGTCAACACCGTCAAGCGCAAGCATGGTCGCCACATTCACGCCCTTGCCAGCTGCTTGTCGCTGTGACTCACGCACCCGATGCACCGAACCTAATTCCAGATGATCCACAAACACCGTTTGGTCGATTGCGGGATTCAACGTGACTGTGACGATAGTAGGCTTCGTTATCATACGTAAAGAAATACAAACAACGTTGCGATTTGCAAACACATAGACCGCCTACAACAACTCCAGCTGATCGTTGCCGCTAAGGCTCCACGCACTGCGACCACGACGGCGCAGCTCGGCGGCGAGCTCAGCGGTCGATCCGTGCATGGTATACACCGTCGTTGGGTTCACCTCTTCGACAAACTCTAATAGCTCGGCATAATCGGCGTGATCCGAAAGCGGCAAGACCGCATCCGTGCGGTAGCGATAACGGCTAGAGGTCTGCAAGCCCCAGCCGCTGATCATCGCAAGTCGATGCCGCCCCGCAGGTAACTGCTTGCGCACCGTCGGCGGCATCACCACCACGCAACCCGCGAGATTTAGAAAATCCAGAGGTCGCGTCTCTGGCATCGTCACACCGTGGTTCGCATACACTAAATTGATCGCACGAATCGTCTTATGCGCCATGAACCTAAATCCACAAGGCTCTAGTATCTTTAAGACCTCCTGCGCCTTGCCCAAGGAGTAAGCCAGTAGAATCGGCACCTCACCCGCCTCCAGTGCATCTGTGCAAAATTGCCGAATCTGCGCCTGAACCGCCTCCGTAGGCGGAAACACAAACTCAGGCCGTCCGAACGTCGACTCCATGATCAATGTATCTGCTTGCGGAATTTCGATCGGCTCAGCCGCTAAGCCGGGCCGCGTCTTAAAATCCCCGGTATAGAGCAATGATTCTCCATTGGGCGTCTCTACCCGCACCATCGCAGAGCCCAACACATGCCCTGCAGGATACAGCTGTATGCGCAACGAACCGTGCTGATACACCTCACCATACGCCAGCGCGACCCCACGCTGCGCCGCCGCATCGCCAAGACGCACTCGAATACAATCAATCGTCGGTGCCGTAGCCAAAAAGGACTGATGCCGCGCCACGTGGTCGCCATGCGCATGCGAGACGACTGCAAACGGCTTGGGCCGACGCGCATCCATCCACAGCCCACAATTCGGCAAATACAGGCCACCTCGCTCCACCGCAGTTAACATATAGAAAGCTCTACACAAAAACGACCTCATCGGCTAGTGCCGAGTGAGGTCGTTGCTATTAAAAGTGAATGCAGTCGTGCTAGATCCAGTCTTCGCCGTGCATCTTCATCGCCTCAGCCAAAACCTTAGCGAAGAATGGCCCACGATAGATCCAGCCGGTATAGACCTGCACCATGGACGCACCCGCATCGAGCTTTTCACCCGCAGCTTCAGCTGAATCAATCCCGCCGACACCGATGATCGGCAATTTACCCTCCGTCGAACGGTGAATGTAGTTAATCACGTCATTCGAGCGCTTGCGGATATCCGAACCGCCACTCATGCCGCCAGTCTCCGTCGAAGTGAAACCACGTGGGCGTGTAATCGTCGTATTGGTGGCAATAATGCCGTCATACTCCAAATCAAGCAACACGCCGACGATTTGATCGATCTCAGCGTAGGTAAGATCTGGAGCGATCTTAAGCAGCATCGGATGCGGTTCATGCCCGAGCTTCTTCGCATAACTGCGATTTTCATCGCGCAGTGTCGTCAACAGATCGCGCAAGTAGCTCTCTGTCTGCAACTCTCGCAGCCCTGGAGTATTGGGACTACTGATATTAATCGTAAAATAGTCTGCCTGATCCGCCAAGGTGCGGAACGATGACAAGTAGTCATCCACCGCCTGATCGAGTGGTGTCGCCTTGGCTTTACCGATATTCACGCCCACAGGCATCTTACGTTTGCCCTTAGGATAGTGCTTCGAGAGGCATTGGAGCATCGCTTCGGAGCCCTTATTATTAAAGCCCATACGGTTAATCAGCGCCTTTTGCTCTGGATAGCGAAACAAGCGAGGACGTGGATTGCCCGGTTGCCCTTGAGGCGTGACGGTGCCGACTTCACTGTGGCCAAAGCCCAGCGCTTCAATCGCACGCGGAAATTCGCCGTCTTTATCCATACCTGCAGCCAAACCGACGCGATTCGCAAATTCCAAACCGAACAGCTTTACAGGCTTATCCTCGCGAACTTGATTGCATGCGCGCACCAAAGCACAGAGCGCGGGCACACTGCTGAGCGCCATGAGCGCGGTGCGTCCGCGGTCATGCGCCTGTTCCGGCTCCATTTTAAAAAGAATTGGGCGGATAATGTTTTCGTAGATACATCCCATAGCGGTAAGTCTGTTAGCCTAAATTGAGAAATGGGCAAGTTAACAAGGCTTCGCGACTAAACAATGAAAATCACTCACTTGAAGATTTTCTGACAAAGCACTTTACAATTCGGATTTGGAAGCTTTTACCCGTTATATCTTTTCTCATAAAAACCTAGTAATAGCATAACGCGACAAACAAACAAAACCTAGGAACACGCCCTCCCCTTAAGCATGCCGAATACAACTGCAAAACTCACCTGGTGCAAAGCACGCATCGGAGAAGACATGAACTGGTGGATCAACGAGATCAGCGATCCCATCCATTGGGAAATCGATGGTCTTGGAATCATTGACCCTCGCCAGTTCCAACACCTACTCGATCTATTAGAGCCGCTGAACGAATACGGTCTGCAGACTGATCTCGTCGAAGAAGCCTTCTACGCATTCGGAATCGACGAGATTCAGGACGACAAGTCAGTCCTCCTGAAACTCGTGCCTGATAACATTCTCGACTGTGAAGACCCCCTCTTTGCGCTGCCAGACGTGCTCGATGAGGAAAAAGGCCCCTACGCGGATCTACTCGACCACATCACCAAACTGCGCATTAAAATGCTCAACGACTTGATCGACTTCGCGCAAAAACTGACAGTCGAAGAACTCGAAGAAGAAATCCGTGAATCACAAAACGGTGACTACCTCGAAGGTCGCGCAACCCACTACTTCACCGAACTCACCACAATTCTTGAATACGTGCCCGAGGGCTTCGAACTCGACGATGACGAGGAAAGCACTCCGAAGTCTGAAGACGAAGCACTCGAAAAAGACCTCGCAGATGTCGACGCTGGCACTGACACCGAAGAAACACTCGTTGCCGACGAAACAATGAAGTGGGACGAGGAAGAGGACGAAGAAGAGACCGAATACGAAGAGCACACGACTCCACCAGACGAAGTGCCAGCAGCAGAAGAAGAGACTAAAAAGTAGCTCCTCTCAAAGCATTTTCAAAAAGCCTCGGATCACTCCGGGGCTTTTTTTGGGTAAGGCAGTAGGCCGATACATGGCAGCGCAAGAAGAGAGCTCGGCGATTCCTCTTCCAGAAGGCCGTAGCGATGCGACGCCACTCGCGTCTATTTCGCAGCGAGACGCCTTACAGTAATCGACCTCGCTAGCGCGAGTTCGCTACGATCTTCCGACATACAAGCGGTAGCGATGCGACGCCAGTCGCGTCTATTTCGCAGCGAGACGCCTTACAGTGATCGACCTCGCTAGCGCGAGTTCGCTACGATCTTCCGACATACAAGAGGTAGCGATGCGACGCCAGTCGCGTCTATTTCAGAGCGAGGCACCTTATAGTAATCGACCTCGCTAGCGCGAGTTCGCTACGATCTTCCGACATACAAGCGGTAGCGATGCGACGCCAGTCGCGTCTATTTCGCAGCGAGACGCCTTACAGTAATCGACCTCGCTAGCGCGAGTTCGCTACGATGTTTCGACACACAAGCGGTAGCGATGCGACGCTAGTCGCGTCTATTTCGCAGCGAGACGCCTTACAGTAATCGACCTCGCTAGCGCGAGTTCGCTACGATCTTCCGACACACAATCAGCGGTAGCGATGCGACGCTAGTCGCGTCTACTTCGGAGCGTAGAACCTTACAGTGATCGACCTCGCTAGCGCGAGTTCGCTACGATGTTTCTGCCTGATTGCACGACCTTTAACCATGAACAAAAAAAAGCGGCCGCCTCACTGAAGAGACGACCGCTAGTAGAATTAAGAGCTATGAATCAGCTTACCAGAAGACCGCGTAGAGCGCGATCGTAGCAAGCACGACACCGATACCGACGATCTTTGCACCCTTCGATGACTCGAGCTCGATCTGGTCGTTCACAGGCAATACCACTGGATTCTTCATTGGCTTCACCAAGGTCAGGATAATACCAGCCAAGAGCACGATGAAGAAGCAGATCGCCATACGGTCGAGGAATGCGATTTGATCCGCATACCACCACCCCTTGGAAACGACCCAGTCACCGAGGAACATCTTGAAGGAGCCATACGAAATGACGTTCAGGCCGATGCCAACCGCGCCGAAGTAGCGAGGTGTGCGTGGCGAGAAGAAGCCGAAGATGAAGACCGCCAAGATACCAGGCGAGATAAAGCCTTGGAACTCTTGGATGTAAGCGAAGATACTCTCGAAGTTATCGAGCTTTGGAGCCACAAACGCAGCCATCAACACGAACAGCACCACGAACCCACGACCGACCTTAACCAAGGTAGCTGGATCTTTTTGACCGGTGAACTTGGAATACAAATCCATCGTCGCAATCGTCGAAGCAGAGTTAAGCATCGATGCCAGCGAGCTGATCACCGCACCGCAAAGCGCGGCAAGCACGAACCAAGAGATCAACGGCATTGGCTTAATCAAGTTACGCACCAAGACTGGGAACGCCGAGTCATAGTCGTATGCCTTCAGCGTCGAGAGCGTCATGCCCCCATCCACACCTGATTGTGCGAGTTCATTGATACGATTCGCAAGCTCATCGTTGCCAGCACCCACTGGGAGCGTCGCTTCAGCACCGACAACCGAGAGATTTTGCGCCAAGACACGAGCGGCGAGTTCAGGCTGAAGGCCAACAACCGCGGCCTCAACAGACACAACCGTATTTGAATTCGCCACTTCAGCTGCTTCAACCATCGCGATGTTCTTATGGGCAGCATTCGTATGCAGATCACCACTAAAGAGATTAAACGCCAGAATACCGGGAATCACCACTAAGAACGGGATCAACAGTTTCAAAGTCGCCGCGAATACAATACCTTTCTGACCTTCGGCAAGTGACTTCGAACCCAAAGTGCGCTGCACGATGTATTGATTCAAGCCCCAGTAGAAGAAATTAGGAATCCAAAGACCGATGAGCAATGCTGTCCAAGGGATGTCAGTGTCTTCCTTCGGGCGCACCATGTGCACCTTACCGCCAGAACCATTCGGCCCGTTCACGGCAACGGCTTCACCGTCGACACCATCATTCAATAACATAAAGCGCTCCCATGTGCCTGCCGCTTCGAGTTGCTCAACCGTCGCGTCTGAATTCGCCACCTTTGTGAGGAAGAGCTCTTCAGCTGGCTTCTCAGCCAACACATTAAACGCAAGGAACATAACAATGGCACCACCGACGATCAGAGCAGCGCCCCAGATCAAGTCAGTCCACGCACAGGCCTTCAAACCACCCACGAACACGTAGACAGCCGCGAAAATCGCGATCATCCAGCAGACATAGGTCAGATTGTTCAGGATTGGCACTTCGTTGTAATACTCAGAAACGAACTTACCACCGGAGAAAATAACCGATGAAGTTGTAACGAACACAAGTGTGACAATCGCAGGAATCGCCATTGCGAGACGAGCCACACCATCGAACCGATACTGCAAGAACTCAGGAATCGTATAGAGACCCGCTTTGAGGAATTTCGGCAAGAACCAGAACGCCACAAAGATCAACGTCACGGCTGCCATCCATTCGTAAGAGGCGATCGCCATACCCAGCCAATTGGCAGAAGAGCCCGACATACCAACGAATTGCTCCGTCGAAATATTGGCAGCGATCAGCGAGAAACCAACCAGCCACCAAGTGAGGCCGCGCCCCGCTAGGAAATAGTCGGATGCCCCTTTATCTCCCGAGGTATCTTCGTCTCGGCTTTTCCAGATCCCGAGTCCGATAACGCCAACAACAGCGATGATGAATAATGAAACTTCTAGTATGTCCATAGGGTTATATTTATGTGTATTGAGTTAAATTATAGGCAAAATACCTATTGAGTAAGTCTCTACGTGCATCACACGAATTAAAAATTAACCCGTGGGCGAGGTTTACGGACAAGGGGATCCAGCGCGTTGAGACTCGGATCATGCAATGGCGCTCATCCGGTTTTGCAAGTCAAGATTCTCCGTTAGGATAAATCAGAGACGCTAACAGTGCGCATAAGCAGTGATTCCCTCCGCATAATCATTGAGCAATTAACTGGATCCAGTGATGCTCACTCACATACTGCTGGATCCGTCCCGACCTCAGACAATCAAAGATTACATATCCCTATGTGCCGCCTAAGCCACTCTCTGCTACAGCATTTCAAATCGAAGGTGCACCTGCTATCACTAAGCACGACCGCCGTCCTATTAGCCTGCGGCGCCCTCACATCCGTTCATGCAGACAGCACACCGACTCAAAATGTGCTATTAATCTTGGTCGACGATCTTAAGCCCGAGCTCGGTTGCTACGGGTCGGATATCATCCAGACCCCCAACATGGATCAGCTTGCAGCAGATGGCCTGCTCTTCGAGCATCACTACGTGCAACAAGCCGTTTGCGGCCCATCACGCGCCAGCATGCTCAGTGGCCTGCGCCCCGACCGCACCAAGGTCTGGGATCTCGCCCACACCGCACGTGAAGAAAACCCAGAAGTCTTCACCGTGCAGCAATACTTCAAAGAACGCGGCTACGAAACTGCCGGGGCTGGCAAAATCATGCACGGCTTCAAGAACCATGACCCCCTGTCATGGTCGATTCCCTACGTATCCAACAAAGATCTGCCCTACTTCGGTGGCAAGGTGCCTGCCTTAGATAAATACCAAGCTCCAGCGATCCACCAAGCTGTGGCCGAACTCGACAAACAGAAGATCACCCACTGGAAAAAGCGTATCGACTTCGTAAAGAGCCGTGGATTCATGCCCGCGACCGAGTGCCTCGACGTCGACGACGCGGCCTACGCCGACGGCGCACTCGCAGACTGGGGCAACCAAATGCTCGAACAGCTCTCCCAGTCCAAGAAACAATTTTTCCTCACCCTCGGCTTTAACAAGCCGCACCTCCCGTTCGTCGCACCCAAAAAATACTGGGATCTGTATCAGCGCAGCGACATCAACCTAGCCGCCTTCAGAGACGCCCCGAAAGGTGCTCCCGAATATGCACGACATAGCTGGGGCGAGCTACGCAACTACACCGACGTCGCCAGAAAGGGTGACCTCGATGACGAGCAACAACGTCAACTCATCCACGGCTACTACGCCAGCGTCTCGTATGTCGATGCACAGATCGGCAAAGTGCTCGCCGAACTCAAACGCACAGGGCTCGACGAAAACACCATCGTTCTCCTCTGGGGCGACCATGGTTGGCACCTCGGTGATCACGGGCTCTGGTGCAAGCACTCAAACTTCGAGCAAGCCACCCACTCCCCACTCATTATCTCCGCTCCTGGATTTGAGAAAAACCAACGCGCAGGCGCACCCGTCGAATCGGTTGATATCTTCCCAACACTCTGCCAACTGGCCGCCCTGCCGATTCCAGCGCAGATCGACGGCACCAGCTTAGTCCCGATGTTGCAAGATGCCGATGCCTCGATCAAAGACTTCGCCATTAGCCAATACCCGCGCACCCACAAAGGCCTCATGGGCTACGCACTTCGCACTGAGCGCTACCGTATGGTCGTGTGGATCGACGACAGTGTTGCACAAACCGGCGAATTTCACCCGAAACAAATCGATGCCATCGAGCTCTACGATTACGAAACCGACCCCGACGAAACCGTCAGTCAGGCCAACAACCCTGAATACAAGCCAGTGCTCGATCGCTTGATGGAGCAACTCGAAGGCTTCTTTAAATAAAGTGACACAGACATTTGCTACGCCATCTCCGGCAGACCTACGTCTGTCTGTTTTTCAGAACAAAAAGGCGGGCGACCTGCTGCCCCCAACGACAGGACCAAGCGTCAATAACAAGTGATACCACCTGCACGTGCGCGGGCTTCGCAAGCAAAGCCCCTACGCAAGCCGATTTCAACAGATTCTTAATATCGTCTAGGCTGACTTTGACGAGTCATCGATTCGTAGGGGTGTTGCTTGCGACACCCGCGACAACACCGCCGCCTTCGGGACTTCCAAACGAGCGACTCCAAGCGCGGGCTTCGCAAGCAAAGCCCCTACGCAAGCCGATTTCAACAGATTCTTAATATCGTCTAGGCTGACTTTGACGAGTCATCGATTCGTAGGGGTGTTGCTTGCGACACCCGCGACAACACCGCCGCCTTCGGACTTCCAAACGAGCGACTCCAAGCGCGGGCCTCGCAAGCAAAGCCCCTACGCAAGCCGACTTCAACAGATTCTTAAATCGTCTAAGCTGACTTTGACGAGTCATCGATTCGTAGGGGTGTTGCTTGCGACACCCGCGACAACACCGCCGCCTTCGGAACTTCCAAACGAACGACTCCAAGCGCGGGCCTCGCAAGCAAAGCCCCTACGCTCTCCTACTTCAGCAGATCCTTAATATCGTCTAGGCTGACTTTGACGAGTCATCGATTCGTAGGGGTGTTGCTTGCGACACAAGCGACAACACCGCCGCCTCCGGGACCTCCAAACGAACGACTCCAAGCGCGGGCTTCGCAAGCAAAGCCCCTACACAAGCCGACTTCAACAGATTCTTAATATCATCTAGGCTGACTTTGACGAGTCATCGATTCGTAGGGGTGTTGCTTGCGACACCCGCGACAACACCGCCGCCTCCGGGACTTCCAAACGAAGATCTCCAAGCGCGGGCTTCGCAAGCAAAGCCCCTACGCAAGCCTACTTCAGCAGATTCTTAATATCATCTAGGCTGACTTTGACGAGTCATCGATTCGTAGGGGTGTTGCTTGCGACACCCGCGACAACACCGCCGCCTCCGGAACTTCCAAACGAACGACTCCAAGCGCGGGCTTCGCAAGCAAAGCCCCTACACAAGCCGACTTCAACAGATTCTTAATATCGTCTAGGCTGACTTTGACGAGTCATCGATTCGTAGGGGTGTTGCTTGCGACACCCGCGACAACACCGCCGCCTTCGGAACTTCCAAACGAACGACTCCAAGCGCGGGCCTCGCAAGCAAAGCCCCTACGCTCTCCTACTTCAGCAGATCCTTAATATCATCTAGACTGACTTTGGCATTGGCGGCCTCGCTTTCCTCAAACAACTCTTTAAGAATTTCAGCCTTCTTCGCCTGTAACTCGAGCACCTTCTCTTCCACCGTGTTCGCGGCGATGAGCTTGATACTGGTGACCACCTTCTTCTGCCCGATACGGTGCGCACGGTCAGTTGCCTGTGCCTCGGCCGCCGGATTCCACCACGGGTCGTAATGAACCACGGTATCCGCGCCAGTGAGATTCAGACCTGTGCCACCGGCTTTGAGCGAGATCAAGAACACTGGAATGCTCTCATCCTCGTTAAAGGTGTCACACATCGCGAGGCGGTTCTTCGTCTTACCATCGAGATAACAGAACTTGTGCCCCTTCTCGCTCAAATGCTGCGCGAGCAACTTAAGCGCAGTCACAAATGAGGAGAACACCAAGATACGGCTGCCGGCATCGATACACTCGTCCAGCACTTCATCGAAGGCCGCGAGTTTCGCCGAATGCGCCGCAGGATATTCCTCGTCAATAATACGCGGATCCACACAGGCCTGGCGTAGGCGCAACAGCTCCGTGAACGCGGCAAACTGCACACGCCCCGCATTCGCCCCTGCCATCTCCATGTTGAAAATTTCGCGACGCGTCTTTTCGAGCGTGTCGTTGTAGAAGCCCATTTGCTTCGAACCGAGCTCACAGAAAAAGGTCTTTTCGATCTTATCTGGCAGCTCCGGAGCCACTTCTTTCTTGGTGCGTCGCAAGATATAGGCTGCCGCACGTTGCGTCTGCCGATTCGTGTGCCACGCGCGATCTTCCTGCGAAAGCTTACCCGCGGCTTTCGTCAAATAGCCAGGCATTAGAAAGGAGAACAAGGAGAGCAAATCATCCAATGAATTCTCCACCGGCGTGCCGGTGAGCAAGAAGCGCCCCTTACAATGCAAGCGCATGAGCGACTTAGCATTCTGCGAACGACGATTCTTAATGTGCTGCGCCTCATCGCCCACCACCACTGACCAATCCATCGTCGAAAGCATATCGGAGTCCTGTCGCAACGTGCCATACGAAGTGATCACGATGTCGAACTCCTCCAACAGCGCAGGCTCCTTCGCACGCTTCGTGCCATGATGCTTCGCCACCTTGAGCCCTGGCACAAAGCGCCCCGCTTCTCGGATCCAGTTCTCCACCAAACTCGCAGGACACACCACGAGCGCTGGCATTGCCTCTGTATTCGTCGTGCGGATACACTCAATCAGCGCAAGCGCTTGCAGCGTCTTACCCAGACCCATCTCATCGGCAAGAATACCACCGAGATCGTGACGATACAGATGCCACAACCACGCCACACCAATGCGCTGATAAGTGCGTAGAATCGTATCAAAGGCAGGACGAATCGGCGCCGCTTCGAGCGCCGCGATTTGCTTGAGCGCACGACTGCGCGACTGCCATGCCTGCGGCGGCTGCCAGCCCTCGACCAACTCATCGAGCAGATCCTCAACATCGACGAGCTCCTGTGTGTCCAAGTTTTTCGAAAAAGTCGGCGTAAAGGGACGATCCGCCTGCCCACTGACTGAACGCTCGATCGCATGCAAGCGCTCGACTGAGGCTTTATCCAAAAGCGTGATTTTCACACCACTGCCCTCGTCCTCCACATAACTACGCCCCGTCGCAATCGCACGGCGTAGATCCGTTTCATCGCCTTCTTTGTTCAGCGTCACATCCAGCGCAAAACGTCCATCCGTTTCCTTCGTCTCGATATTTAGCTCAGAAAGCTCCACATGCGCGAGCTTCTCCTCGAAACCATCCGTAAACACCGCACGCCATTGCTCCCGCAAGGCCTTCCAGTGCGCAGCGAGGAAATTCAGCGTCTTATGCCGATCGCGTAGCCACCATTTACGGTTTGAAGGTTCGAGCATAAACCCTTCTAACTTTAAAATATTACGTAACGGCTTAATTGAATCATCATCACGCCCAGCCGGCAGCCGAATCGCCAAAAAGTTCGGCGAGCCATCGACCACCACCCGGTTGGTCGAGTATTTCTCCATCGAATCGGCCACCGCCTTGGCGACTGGATAATCCCCAGGCTTCGCCTTAAAGGTGCCTTGCATCCGTGCTTCCGCAATACGGCGTGGGTTGGGCTTGGATTTTTCGCGTAAGCTGATGTTACGACTAAAGCTTGGTCGCTTCGGCTCCTCAACCGCAACAACCGCTTCCGTCTCGTCGTCCTCAGCGTCTTCGTTCGGATCGGCCTCTTTCAAAAATTCATGCACTCCGGGCAGTGTGTGGCCCTGCCACTCAATCGGGGCATTCGGCTTCTTCACCCAATACACTGTCGGCTCGCCTTCGAGCGCAGCCAACAAACGGCGCAAACGCCCTCCCGTCAGTTGCAACAAACTCGCCAACTTACCGCCGCACCAAGACTCGACCAATACCAACGCAGCTTGTTGCGCCTCCGAGGCATTGTAAGTCCGTGTCGGGCTGAGCTGATTCAGCGGAACAATTTGACGACCAGCCGCCGCGTCGAGCTTCACAACGATGCCATCGCGCTCACCCGCTGCTTCGAGATTGGGTGGAAGAAAGACCAGCATTCGCAGCGTATCACCATCTGGAGACAACTTGATGGAGCGCACCCCCCGCGGCTTCCGCGCTTCTGGCTCCGGCTCGGGCACAGGCACGAAATCGGGATGCGGCTGTTCGGCATTGGCCGCTTCGTGCTTAAGCGCTTCGTAGTGCAGGGCGATCGCGATCGCATGCGCACAAACTTTGCGACGGCGCCCATCGATGCAGTTGCAATTGTTCACCGCAAATACGGTGGAGCGAAGGTTCAGCTTCGGCTCATAGGTATCGTCTACCCCCTTCACTGTGCCAGTCAGAATGGGGCTCTGCCAGGCGACCGACGTCACTGCGCCCGTCTCAAACAAGCGCTCGGCCTGCTTAAACACGAGCCCTCCCGAAAGTTCTAGAAGGAAGCTACGGTCGAAGGTCGGAGGTGCTTTAGATGGTGTTGCCATAGGAGCCGAGCACGCTTGCGCTTCGCTCGCGGATGTCAAGAGTGCCAATCGCACTTCCAATCATACTCTCCAACAAATTAATCCATGCGTCCGATCGCCTACCTCATTCTTGCAACGCTCCTCATTACAGTCGGCTGCTCCAAGCAATACACTGCGACCGCGACGATCGACTTGGATCACGACAAATGGAAGGCGAAGACGACCACCGACACGGAATTACATAGCCATGGTTGCTGTTTTTCAGATCCGATTGCGCCCGCGATCAACACAGTTCGATCAGACAGTGTCCGCGAGATGGTCAGTCAAAGACTTGTGATTGAAAATGACCTAAGCATACGCCCTCTAGAGCTAGAACGGCACCTGCAAGTCACACACATGGACGACAGTCTGAAAATTCAGATTCACTACACAGACCCCGATCCCATGCTTGCGGCGTGGATCGCAAATACCTTCGCGGAAGCGTATATCGATTACACTAGAAACCTCAACCTGGATGCCTCGATCAAGGCAGTCGAAGACTTGCGCATGCGAGCCGATCAACAGAAGCATCGCGTTGAAGCGCTTGAGACCGAAATCGCCAATGCCCGCGAGGCTAGCGAAAATGGTATTCTTGGAAAATTACTCCGTGAGCATGATGTCCAGAAGGGATTCTATGAGGCACTCATGCAGCGAATGGACCAAGAGCAGGCGCAAATCGAATCACCTCAGACGAGCTATAAGCGCATTCTCCAACGCGCCCCCCTCTAATCTAAAGGACATACTATCCGTCCAAAATGGAGCAAACTCAGCCTTTGCCCTTCCAAAGCCAAGACAAAGCCTTTTATCTGCTTCGATGCAGTTACCTACCCTACCCCTACTCGTTACATCCATCCTGAGCCTCGGCAGCGTCGCGCTTCAGGCCGATGTTACCCTACCTAATATTTTCGGAGACCATATGGTGCTCCAACGCGAACAAGCTAACCCCGTATGGGGCAAGGCTGACGCTGGCGAGACAGTGACCGTCCGTATCGACGGGCAATCGCACACGACTACCGCCACCGCCGATGGCACATGGCGCATTCAATTGGATGCGATGGCAGCGAGCGCTGAACCTAAGGTGCTCGAGATCTCAGGCTCAAACAATCAGGTTTCCATTTCCGATGTGCTCGTAGGCGAAGTCTGGATCTGCTCTGGCCAATCCAACATGCAGTGGTCACTCAACAACACATACAACGGAGCGGTCGAAATTGCCGCAGCCAACCACCAAGGAATCCGTCTCATCTCCGTGCCACAAGTCGGCACACAAGAGGCACAAGACAACTTTAACGGCGCATGGGAGGTCTGTTCTCCGGAGACCGCAAAAAACTTTTCCGCTGTTGGCTATTTATTTGGCAGTCGTATCCATAGCGCACTCGGCGTGCCCGTGGGATTGATCGACAATGCATGGGGAGGCTCAGCAGCCGAAGCATGGGTGCCGCGCGATGTGCTCGAAGCCGACAGCAACTATACCGAACTGCTCAGCTCATGGGACGAAAAAGTCGCAGCCTACACCGATGAAGCGCATGCCGCCAAGTTAGCAGAGTTCGAAGCATGGCAAGCTGCTGGCAAACCAAAGCCCAACAAACGCTCGCCCAGAGATTTCCGAACGGGTCAACGCCGACCAGCCAATATCTTTAACGGTGTGCTGAATCCAACCATCGGATACGGCATGCGCGGCGTCATCTGGTATCAGGGCGAGAGCAACTCAGGCCGCGCTTACCAATACCGCAGCCTCTTCCCGCTCATGATCACCACTTGGCGTGACCTCTGGCAGCAAGGTGACTTCCCCTTCTACTGGGTGCAACTCGCAGACTACATGGAAGAAGTGCCAGAACCGCACGAGAGCGCATGGGCCGAGCTACGTGAAGCACAAAGCATGACACTCAGTCTACCCAACACTGGCGAAGCCGTCATTATCGATGCAGGCGAAGGGCGCGACATCCACCCCCGCGACAAGACCACCGTTGCCAACCGCCTTGTGCGCCTCGCACTGGCCCACGATTACGGCTACAAAATAGACGCTGAAAGCCCACGCTACGCATCCATGAAAATCACAGGCAGCGCAATCGCTCTAACCTTTGATCACGTCAGCAGCCAAGGCCTATACAGCTTCGACGTAAAACACCCGATAGGATTCACCATCGCTGGCGCAGACCAGGTATTCGTCAAGGCCGATGCCAAGATCATCGGTAAAAATAAAGTGCTCGTCTCCAGCGCAAACGTGTCAAATCCGGTCGCAGTGCGTTACGCATGGGCGAACAATCCAGTGGCAAACCTACAAGACCGCAACGGCCTACCCGTCTCCCCATTCCGCACCGATGATTGGCCTGGCATCACAGTCGACGCGGTCAAATAACAACCATGCAAAACGATTGCACCTTCTCCGAGTGTCGCCGCTATCGCTACACGCTCCTCCACAAATGGGATGAACTCTTCGAACGCCGCAGAGCCATCTTTATGTGCCTCAACCCATCCACTGCGGACGAGAACCAGCTCGACCCGACCCTCACACGCATCAAAGCATTCTGTGGACGGCTCGGTGCCAACGAGTTTTGTATGCTCAACATCTTCGCCTACCGCGCCACCGATCCGAAGGACATGATGGCAATCGGAGACCCCGTCGGCCCCGAGAACGACGCCCAGATCAAAGCCGCTATCACCGAAGCCTACGAGCTCAATGGCGGACAGCTAGACATCGTCGGCGGCTGGGGCAACCACGGCCTACATATGGATAGGCAAAACGCCTGTTTGGCATTACTGGAACCGTTTCGAAAGCTCCCGAATCTAAATATTTCCTGCCTCGGAAAGAACGCCAATCAGACGCCGAAGCACCCGCTCTACATTGCAGCGAATCGCGAGTTTGAAGTGCTGTAACAAAGTGATACAGACATTGCTACGCCATCTCCGGAAGACCTACGTCCTGTCTGTTCTGGACAAAAAGACCGCAGGCAAAGTGAGAGTCTGCCCGCTAAGTCACGCCAAGTATACGCGAAGCCACAGACCCCAAGCGTAGGGGCTTTCCTCGGGAAGACCGCACAGAACTCAAGCCGCAGAACCCAAGCGAGCAGCCTCGGAACTTGTCAGAGAGTCGCTTTTTCGATGCCCAAACCAGTTCCGACCCGCCCATCAACAGTATCTCTCGCCCGCTTCGCTCAAGGCACAAAGACGCAAAGCATATCAAACCAGCCGCCCTTAACCTTAAAAGAGGAGTCAGGAGGCAGAATCTAGGATGATTCTAAAAACATGAAACACAGACCAAGAGATTTAGGCCGTAGTCTTCAAGTTGAGCATCGTGAACTGAAATCAACCCTGACACCCCACCGGCAAGCCATCGTCCTCCACTACAGATCCAATGGGCTGATCATTTCCTTCTTGGTTCGGCTCTTCACCGTGTGCGTATAGATCATCGTCGTCTTAATATCCGCATGCCCTAGCAATTCCTGGATCGTGCGCAGATCGACATTCGCCGCCAGCAAGTGGCTGGCAAAGCTGTGCCGAAAGGTGTGCGCCGTCACTCGCTTGGCAATTTTTGCTTTTCTCGCGGCCATCTTGATCGACTGGCTCACCTGCTGCTTGTAACTGTGATAGCGGCGATAGCGACCCTCTTTAGGCACCATGGTCAACGCCTTGGCTGGAAAAAGCCACTGCCACTGCAATTCCTTAGCCTCTCGCTGTGCACGTCGCTTGCCCAAGGACTCAGGCATAAACACTCCCCCGAAGTCCGAAGACTCCAGATCCCGCTCTAGTTGCTTCGCCACACGCCGAACTTGCTGCTTCAGCGCCAACCGAAGCTTCTTCGGCAACGGCACAGAGCGATCCTTCTGCCCCTTACCGTCATGCACGATCACCAAATTCTCGTCGAAATCTAGATCACTCACACGTAGATTCAGACATTCTGAAAGCCGCAAACCACAGCCATACAGCATCGAGACGATCAGATCAAAAGGGAATGCCAGCTCTTTGAGTGCCGCATCGACCTCCGGCCGCGTTAACACTGTAGGGATGTATTTACTCACTTTAGCTCGAACCACACTGTCACCCAGCTCGTAATCACGCTTGAGGATATGCCGAAACAAAAACAACAGCGCATTAAACGCCTGATTCTGCGTCGATGCCACCACCTCGTCCTTCACTGCCAGATCCGTCAAAAAGTCCCTCGCCGTCTCGTCCGAGATCTCGTCGACCGGCATATGCCCGGTGTAGTTGCCAAAGCGCTGCACCCAGTTGACGTAAGTTCTCGAAGTATTGGGCGAATAATTGCGGCGCTTAATCTCACCCGCGAGCTCGCGCTCTAACTGCTCCCAACCGCCACGCCCCTGTGCTCCTTCCGTAGCCCTCTCACTCCCATCCGGCTCTGGTGCCGCCGAGGCCACAGCATCGCCCTTCGGCGTCATTTTCGGCGTCATCTTCGGCTTGGCTGAAGGCTCCGACACCAAAGAAGCCAAAGGCGACTCCGAGGGGGAAGTCACAGGCTCGCCCAGCCCATGGTAGATACGGACGGCTCTGCGCGCCTGATCGCGTAAGCTCTGCGACTGCCCCTTACTGGCAAGCTTCGCCATAAATAAAGCGACCACCACAGGGCTGGGCTGCCCGTTGCCATACTTAGCTTCAAAATCCAAGAAATACCGAACCCACTTCACATAATGAGGCTGTTCTGGACTCGAAACACCCAAGACAGTCAAACGAGCCTGATACAATTTAAAGGTCTCTAGCGGTAACTTAATCATAATATAGAGAATGACATATCATGAGTAATAGAATGATATCTTAGCATAAACGCAAGCCTGTTTGGGCTAAAATACGTTAAAATACGTTTGACATATCTTAAGCAGGGATACTCTGTAGAAATGACATAATAACTTGTTATGTCAGAAAATGAAGACCAGTTAAACGAACTCGAAACGTCAGTCCTCCGTAAACTGGCAGTTCACAACCCTGAACTTGAAGGCATCATCGAAGATCTTAAAGTCAGCAAAAGAACGTATTCAGGAGTTGGCGGATTTACTGACTTTGAACCTATTGAAAACGATATTGGACTGGGAAACGAAACCTTAGGTTTGAATGACTATATTATTATGATACCTTCAGTCCCAAACGGAATGGGATCAGTCTTATTCTGCACTGATGGAAAGCCAGAAATGCTCGAATTCTTCACTTACGGCAGTGATGAATGGTATGGTAAAGATATGAACTTCACACTAAAATTAAATACATAACCAGGCAGGATAGGACAATTCCGTTCGTGCCTCACTCCATGCCTACCTTTGACGTTAGGTGAATAAAAGAAAAATAGATTTCAGCCTCATTAACCATTCAGGGAAGTGGCTTATTGAATCGAAAGTTCTATCGTATCACATCGAAGAACCCGCAACACTTGTGCTTGCTAGAAAGAATGAAAAATCGAAGTGGCTGGTTCTTGCTGTTGGATCGACGAGACCGAACGAAGATTTTCCGAACGACGGAAACGAATACAGAGAAATAAACCCTTTCAGCCCCAGCGAGTTCGACATTGAAGGCACCGAAGCAGTCATCAGGTTTTACACGTTCAAAGCTCTCGAAACGAAAAAGAAGCAAGGAATATGGGCTAGATTCATGGAAGTGCTTAATCCACCAGTCTTCACTGGAACTTTCACGATCGAAGGGTTAGATTCTATCCCCGAAGAATCTATTCGAGCATTACGAGACAGATTCCAAAAAGAACATTTTTTTGAAGAATTGAACTTAATCGAAACACCGACCTAACCAGACGCTTCTGGACAACGTCGCTAACGCGCCGCGCCAGAGCTCCACGTTGGGGAAATATAAAATGAAAGTGACCATTCTAGTATTAGCCTTCATTGGCCTTGGACTTCACGCATCTCCATCGGGAATATTTGAGCTCAAGAAAAAAGACCTGAGTGATAGCGGATTCAGCTTCAAGGTGGGTCGAGTAGTTCAAGAGAATGACAGAAATCCGGAACTTGTTTATATTTTCGCTACTTTTCCAACGTCGATAAATTGGGGCGAAAGAACCTATACTCTGAGCGAGGTTGAAATTGAAGATCAAGCATTCAGGCACGAGACTTCTATTCAACTGAACAAGAATGCCTCCAGCGATGAAACAGCAATGGTAAGGTTTAGAATCCGTAGGGACGCCATAGATGATACCTTGATCTCAGGAGTCTATGGAAATGGCAGTTTTTACTACCAAGCAGATCTAGGCGTCATCCTCGGAGATGAGCTTGATCCACAAGATGAGGCCGAAAGAGGAAGAAAAAGATATAGAGACGAACTGATCCGAGTGATGCCTGGATCTACTGAGGCGATTCGTAGGATTGAATACCTGAAGCGGAATCGACTGGAACGTCTCTTATTAAGCCATCGAAAGGTTCATGATGGCATTGAACTAATAGTCGAGGGATCTGGCCTTAAGGTTGAAGTCGATCCGTCCCTTGATAACTTGAAACTCAATCTGTCATTGAAAGGCTTGGATAGGTATAGGTGCCTGAATTTTGCACTTCAAAATATCGATGCGAGATCAATAGTAGACGGTAACATAATAAAAATAGAACCCCAACCAGTCGGTGGTGATCAATAGATTTCGCTGGCGCTCATCTATATCACACCTCTACGATATGCAGACAAAATGAAAATCATAGGAGACAGAAACACGATCTGCTTCGAAATCGCTGATTCATACAGTGAAGGGCTACTACAAGTTGACATTTGGGCTGGGAACAAACTTCTGACTGATTGCGATAACATGACATATGTCTCTGCCTTCATCTACAGCCTGAACTGGGAAAAACAAAGAATTGAAACAAGAGATATCGATGATGACTTTGCGTTTTTTGACCATGGACCAACTACAGATTCATTCGTTTCTAGAATAAAAATTGAAGCTTCTGAAGCATCCATATCCTTCGAATTTGATGACAGCATATTTCACGTCTCATTGCCGCTAGAGGCCCTAATGGATCGCCTTACTCAAGTTATTGAGATCCTCACTAAAAAAGAGCATATCCAGTCGGGAGATGGACAATAGATTTCGCTGGCGCTCATCTATGCATCCCCTCTACGTTCTCAGAAATGAAAAGCAAACTTACCTATACCATAGTCATTGCCCTTGCTGGATGGCTAGGCGGAGCATTCCTCTTTTCCAGTCATGCTGAAAAAGAAGCAAGAAAAGACGTCACACGCTTTTTCAACGCCACCTCAAAGGAAGCCTTCAAAGACACAGATAGCTTTAAAGAACTCATGCTTGAATGGACTTCGCCATGGAAGGAAAGACTAGTATGGAGCTTCCCTTTTGGAAAAAATAAAAAATCAAGTATTGAGGAAATGGAGGTCGGCCTAGTTTACATCTCGGCGAATCACACCCTATCTCCCGAAGAATGGTTCCCAGACAGTGACCTAAACCAAAAGTATAATATACAACCGAAGACTGTCAGCCAAGAGGAACTCATACAGGTCTGCATAAATTTGATTGGGCAGAAATATAACGATGCCTATTGGGTAAAAGTAAACGAGAACCAATCGCAGTGAGCAATGTCGCTATCGCGCCATCGCTCATGCTCCACGTTAGAGAAATGAAAAAAACATGCTACATGTGTGATACTCTTGCCACGAGTAACGAGCATTGCCCACCTAGATCTGTCTTCCCGAAAGGGCATAGGCATCAACTTGATTCGGTTCCAAGTTGCGAGACTCACAATACATCTAAAAATAAAACTAAAGATGATGAGTATCTGAAATTTATGCTGCTCTCTGCACCAAAAAGCAAATTCGACACTGGAGAACACTTAAACAGTGTAATGAGATCATTCCAATACCGCCCACATCTAGTCGGGCAATTTATGCCCAACCTCCAAGATGCCACATTTATGGGCGAAGCGACTTCTTCCTTCTCCGTCGATAGAGATAGGTTTTTTAGAATTATTGGAATGGTCGTTAAAGCATTATACTTCAAAGATAATGGGATAAAACTCAGCTCAGAAGTTCGAGTTGCTTGGGCGCCCCTCGGAGATGCAAACTCTGGAAGAATGCCATATCTAGAGAAACTGGAATATACAGAGCGGCATTTTGGAGACACGCCCGACAGGAAGAATGGTGAGATTTTCCAGTATGATTGGAAGACATCCCCAGATAAGACATTAAACATCTGTCGCCTAAAATTCTACCAAGGACTGCCTATTTATGCGATATGGCAACAACTCTAACCAATCGCAGTGAGCAATGTCGCTATCGCGCCATCGCTCATGCTCCACGTTGGCTAAGAAAAATCAAATGAGCTACGACCTATACTTTTGGAGAGAAGAACGAAACCTGAAGAACGATCCTCAAGACGTTATTGAGACCCTATCTGCCGACAAGCCGATCGCAGGCATTGCAACATTCAGTCGAGACAAAATAAGAGAGAAATTTAAACTCGATTTCCCAGGCATAGTGGATGGCGACATCTCTCTGGACTGGGAAGGCGAAGGGAGCTATTTTCAGGTCAGCTTTACGCATGCTGATAAAATGTCAGTGAATTGCATCATAGTCACCTGTGGCTACAAGCTGCTCGATAGCCCTGATACGATGAACAGAATTATCGACGTTGGAAGCCATTTTGGATGTGCTCTTTACGACCCACAAACCAACGAGCGATACCAGCAACCAAACAGCCAACCAGTCGAGTGACTCAATGAGTTTCGCTCCCGCTCACTCATGAGTCCTCTTTAACGTTCTGAGAAAGAAAAATGAAAATCATCAAATACGCTTGGTATGCTGTCGTAGCGATTTCCACACTTGGACTACTGGCAATAGTCGGTCCGAAAGTCTATAATCAGATCGAGTATCAGTTTTTCGACCCACAAGGAGACCCATCCATGTGGCCAGGGACATTTGAAGGAATACTGATATTTATCTCCATCCTTGCTGCTGCCTTGGCGCTCATATTTGGCTCAAATGGAAAAGATGAAAAAGTGAATAGGTTCCCTCGTTTTGCCTTTGGAACCATTGGATTTACCCTCTTGGGGATGTGGGTTTACGGAGCAAAGCTGTGGCAAGACTTCCACTCGTCATTTTTACCGCAAAGCCTATTGGACAGAATGATAAGCAATGATGGATCATTGATTATCCTCATTGCCGTAGTATTCCATTTCACATATGCTTTCTCTGGCAGAGGCATCGGAATATGGCTTCTCCGATCCTACAATCGAATAAAAAATAAATCAGAACCAGACGCTACTGGGCAATGTCGCTAACGCGCCATCGCCAGAGCTTCACGATAGCTACTAAAGAAAGAGAAAGACATGACTTGGATTATAATTATTGTAGCGCTTATCGAAATCGTATGGCTATGGGCCTTAATTGCCCTCCTAAGAAACAATAGAATAGACTCGACCGACAAGGTCTGCTGGACAGTCGTCTTGTGCACCCTGAATGGACTGGGGCTACTCCTATACATGATATTTGGCCCAGTAGATTTAAAAATAAAAATTGAACAGACTGACGAATACCTATCAGAACAGGAATTGAAAAAGGCATTCAACGAAGGTCGCCGTTAGAAATGAAACAGCTATCAAGTCAGCATACTCAATCCCTTTCGCGCTCCGCGCTACAGGGCTGAGTAGCCTCTACGTTCTGAAAATTAAAATGAAAAGGCGCAACAAAAAGGGTCAGTCCAATTTTCCATGTTTTTTTTTAGATGGCCTCAGCTATGACTGGACTGCATCTTGGTCATTATGGCGCGTAAGACTCGGATCGAATATGCAGGAGCGCGTTACCATGTGATTAATCGTGGTAACTATCGCTCATGGATATTCGAGAGTGCTGGTGCCCGAAAAAGCTTCCTGAAATGCTTGGACGAGGTGTGCATTGCAATGGGTTGGCGTCTGTATGCTTGGTGCCTAATGAGTAATCACTACCACCTATGCATCGAGACTCCTGAACCAAATCTGGTAGAGGGGATGCGTTGGCTGCAATCTACTTTTGCGAATCGTTTCAATCGCTTTCATCACGCCAACGGCCATGTGTTTCAGGGGCGGTATAAAGCTATCTTACTCGATGGAGATGCCTTGGGTGCTGTCTGCCACTACATACATTTGAATCCTGTGCGTGCTGGATTGGTTGAAGCGGCGGAGTTGGAGCAATATAAAAACAGTAGTTTTGCCCAGCTATGGTATCCCAGTCGGCGATCCGCTTTCGAATCGCCTGAGGTTGCTTTAGAGTTTGCGGGCGGACTGGTAGACAGTCGTGCCGGTCGCAAAAAATATCGAGAGTATTTAGACTGGCTTTCACAGAGCGAAGGCGATCAGAAGCAGATGGGCTTTGAAAAGATGTCGCGAGGTTGGGTGAAAGGCACGAAGGATTTCAAGCGAGCGATCCTGGATGACCTCAAGGACGAGCAGATACAAAGAGTCGTGGAAGCGGAGGCTTCGGAAATGCGCGAGCCACGTTGGGAACGAACGCTGTGCGAGGGACTCGATACGATTAACTACGAAGCGGAGGATCTTTTGTCTGGACGAAAGGGGCAAGGATGGAAAGTCGACCTCGCTCGATATTTAAGGGAAGTGCATCTGGCTCCCTATCGTTGGATTGCCGAAAATTTGCACATGGGTGCTCCCTCTTATGTCCAGAGTTTAGTCAGTCGCCGCCGAAAGCAGGATCCCTCAAAAGAATGGATATTACTACAAAAACATGGAAAATTGGACTGACCCTTTTGTCCCACTCTCTTTACTTGTTCGCAAAAAATGAAACTGTTACATCTAAAAATTCTATTCTTTCTGACATTAAACCAATTACTCTTAGCAGATTTCATTGAGAGTAAACTATGGACAAATATCGATGGTCGAAGCTTCACTGGAACCTTTGTTTCTTCTGACCTAGATGACGTCAGAATACGTAAAGATGGCACTGAACACAGCATTCCAGTTAAGAATTTAATTGAAGATGATCAGTCCTACATATTCAAAAAGCTCGGGTATGAGACCTATGCCATTGGAAATATGGCTGGAGGAGCATTTGCGGGAAAGGTCAAATGCCTGTGGAAGCAAGAAGGGAGCAAACTTCGAATATACGCGCTTGACTGGAAGGTCAGATTCCGTTGCCACGACCAAGCTGGGCGTGAGCTAAAGAACGTATATTTATGGCTCGGAAACAATGAGCACAGCAAGAGCTGGGGAACTAGGATCAAGTCAAAGCGCATTAATATTAATAGAGATATTGCAAGAGGTGAAATTTTAGATCTCAGCGGCTTATCCTTTGAACTAGAACTAAATGACGTCGAAATGTCGGATTATCACTTTTTAGTTACGACATATGAATCAGGAGAAGAGAAAATGGGGTTCAACTTCGACATGCCTGAACAGTATTTATCCACAGGAAAACCTCTAACATTCTCTCACCTCGACTGAATGAGAACCAGTCGGAGCTATTAACTCCTTTCGCTCGTCCCTCGCTACAGTCGTCATAGTCCTCTACGATATCCAAAAGAAGTGAAGGTTTGACCACAGATCGCACCGATTGTCACAGATCAAAGAAGGCGCGGTGAATCTCCAACCAGAAGCCATCCGTGTTCTCTGTGACGTAGGTCTGCGGCACGACTGAGCTCGCCGAAGTCCGGAGATGGCGCAGCAATGCCAGTATCACGCTCACACCTCTCAAAAATCAGGATGTGCACAGTGGAGACAACCAAACAGGCACAAAAAACGGGTGAACCGATCCGATTCACCCGTTGATTAAAAAAGTTCGCGACGCGCGCTCTAGCCGATCTTGCCCTTTTGATGCAACAACTCAGCGATTTGAATCGCATTGAGCGCGGCGCCCTTCCAGAGCTGATCGCCGGTCACCCAAAGCGCGAGTCCGTTTTCGAACACATGGCGCAACAAAAAGGGTCAGTCCAATTTTCCATGTTTTTTTTAGATGGCCTCTGCTATGACTGGACTGCATCTTGGTCATTATGGCGCGTAAGACTCGGATCGAATATGCAGGAGCGCGTTACCATGTGATTAATCGTGGTAACTATCGCTCATGGATATTCGAGAGTGCTGGTGCCCGAAAAAGCTTCCTGAAATGCTTGGACGAGGTGTGCATTGCAATGGGTTGGCGTCTGTATGCTTGGTGCCTAATGAGTAATCACTACCACCTATGCATCGAGACTCCTGAACCAAATCTGGTAGAGGGGATGCGTTGGCTGCAATCTACTTTTGCGAATCGTTTCAATCGCTTTCATCACGCCAACGGCCATGTGTTTCAGGGGCGGTATAAAGCTATCTTACTCGATGGAGATGCCTTGGGTGCTGTCTGCCACTACATACATTTGAATCCTGTGCGTGCTGGATTGGTTGAAGCGGCGGAGTTGGAGCAATATAAAAACAGTAGTTTTGCCCAGCTATGGTATCCCAGTCGGCGATCCGCTTTCGAATCGCCTGAGGTTGCTTTAGAGTTTGCGGGCGGACTGGTAGACAGTCGTGCCGGTCGCAAAAAATATCGAGAGTATTTAGACTGGCTTTCACAGAGCGAAGGCGATCAGAAGCAGATGGGCTTTGAAAAGATGTCGCGAGGTTGGGTGAAAGGCACGAAGGATTTCAAGCGAGCGATCCTGGATGACCTCAAGGACGAGCAGATACAAAGAGTCGTGGAAGCGGAGGCTTCGGAAATGCGCGAGCCACGTTGGGAACGAACGCTGTGCGAGGGACTCGATACGATTAACTACGAAGCGGAGGATCTTTTGTCTGGACGAAAGGGGCAAGGATGGAAAGTCGACCTCGCTCGATATTTAAGGGAAGTGCATCTGGCTCCCTATCGTTGGATTGCCGAAAATTTGCACATGGGTGCTCCCTCTTATGTCCAGAGTTTAGTCAGTCGCCGCCGAAAGCAGGATCCCTCAAAAGAATGGATATTACTACAAAAACATGAAAAATTGGACTGACCCTTTTGTCCCACTCTTTTGTCCCACTGACCCTTTTGTCCCACTTGTCGAGGCGAGTGGTCACTGCTGTGCACCTGTTACAACATTAAGCGAGTAATCAAGTTGTTGGGCGTCAAAACGCTCCTAGAGGCCATGTAGGGAGGTCTTTTTTGATCAAATAGGCGCCAATGTGATGACAACTTCCATATCGCCTCAATATTAAGCTTCAGAAAGCCTTATAACCTGATAAAACATAAAATCACAGGTAAGTGAGTTCGAACGAATATACCCGAACTCGTTTTGAATTTTAACACAGACTCACGTTGGACAAATTTAAGAATGAATAATATCCCTTTTTTAATCACAGCGATTGCTACCGTAGTTTTCATGAAAAGAAGCAATTATGGTTGGGTTGGATCTATCCTAACTGGTATCTTCGCTAGTCCTCTGATTTACATATGCGTCTTTGCTATAATAAATCTGGGAGTGAATCTTTTGCTCGGAATACTCAAAGTCAGCGAGGATGTCTTAAGTAATGAAACAGTAATTATTGGCTCAACTGTGCTTGTGATCACGATTTGGCTCATTGCAGGTTTCTTTATGTCTCAAAGCGTAAGAGCAAAAACAAAGTCCAACCAGCCGATTGTGGACAACGGCTAAAGCCGTGCCACATCTCATCGATATCCAAAAGAAGTGAAGGTTTGACCACAGATCGCACCGATTGTCACAGATCAAAGAAGGCGCGGTGAATCTCCAACCAGAAGCCATCCGTGTTCTCTGTGACGTAGGTCTGCGGCACGACTGAGCTCGCCGAAGTCCGGAGATGGCGCAGCAATGCCAGTATCACGCTCACACCTCTCAAAAATCAGGATGTGCACAGTGGAGACAACCAAACAGGCACAAAAAAAAACGGGTGAACCGATCCGATTCACCCGTTGATTAAAAAAGTTCGCGACGCGCGCTCTAGCCGATCTTGCCCTTTTGATGCAACAACTCAGCGATTTGAATCGCGTTGAGCGCAGCGCCCTTCCAGAGCTGATCACCGGTCACCCAGAGTGCGAGTCCGTTTTCGAACACATTGTCCTTACGGATACGGCCGACGCCACAAGGCACCACCTCGGAGTAATCGATTGGCATCGGGTATTCCAGTTTCTCAGAATTATCGACGAGCTCGGAACCTTCAAAGGCTTCAATCGCAGCCTTCGCGGCTTCGACGCTCACTGGCTTTTCAAATTCAGCGCTGATCGAGATCGAGTGCGCACGGAAGACCGGCACGCGCACACAGGTGCAAGTGACACGTAGATTGTCGAGACCGAGAATCTTTTTGCCCTCATTGAGCATCTTCATCTCTTCCTTGGTGTAGCCATCTTCGAGGAAAGCGTCCACATGCGGCAGTAGATTGAATGCGATCTGGTGTGGATACACATTCTTGACGAGCTCCTCGCCCTTCGCCCATGCGCGCGCTTGTTGATCGAGCTCGATGAGTCCACCCGCACCACTGCCGGAAACGGCTTGGTAAGTGGATGCGATGAACGACTTC
This sequence comes from Lentimonas sp. CC4, assembly GCF_902728235.1. Lineage (NCBI taxonomy): Bacteria > Pseudomonadati > Verrucomicrobiota > Lentimonas > Lentimonas sp. CC4. The sequence continues at coordinate 2,600,073 of NZ_CACVBO010000001.1, read as the reverse complement.
AGGCCGAATGCCTTATGCAGCGGATACAGTCCCATGAGGGAAATCGCAGTCGAGCAGTTCGGATTCGCAAGGATGCCCTTGTGGTTATCCACCGCGTCTGGGTTAATTTCTGGGATGACGAGCGGCACATTCGGGTCTTGGCGAAAGGCCGAGCTGTTATCCACAACGATGCAGCCGCGCTTCACCGCTTCGTCTGCAAATTTAAGGGTTTGATCACCGCCCGCGCTAAAGATCGCGATATCAAGGCCGTCGAAACTCTCAGGAGTCGCTTCCTCGATCGTCCAGGTCTTGTCACCATAGGACTGAGTCTTCCCTGCAGAACGTGCAGATGCGAGCAAGTGAAGTTCCGAAATTGGGAACTCACGCTCGTGGAGAAGACGAATGATTTCTTGACCGACTGCGCCGGTCGCTCCGAGGATGCCTACTTTGTATGCCATTTGATTTTATAAAGGAAAGCGGGCGTGTAAAACAAAGCTGTGAGGCCTTGTCAATCACGCCGACACATCGCCAGATAATCGTTTCGATTGAAAGACAGGAACTTGCACTCATTTCCGATGGTGTAATCCAGCGTGTTTTCTCGATTTCCACATCGAAGAATCCACCCTCCTGCCTCGCGGATTCCTACGGCACGCCGCTCGGCCTCCACGCGTTGGCCGATAAGATAGGCGACGGTGCGCCGCTCGGCATGGTGTTTAAAGGACGCGTGCCAACCGGTCAGAAATCCTCGGAATACTCAGAGGAGGAGCAGGCGCGTAACCTGATCACCACCCGAATCATTCGCCTACGCGGCCTCGAAACAGGTAAAAATAGTGGTCAGGGCTGCGATAGCTACGACCGCTATGTCTACATTCACGGCACCAACCACGAGGATCGAATCGGCGAGCCCTTTAGCGGCGGGTGCGTTGAAATGCTCAATGCCGAAGTCATCGAGTTATTCAATGCGGTTCACGAAGGTGATCTAGTGTGGGTTCGCTAGATAAAAAAAAATCGCACAGTGCTGAAACTTTGTCCGTAATGAATCGATCCCATTGAGTCCGGCTCTCCGCCACCCCAATCATCATTGATCTCATTACCATGAAACGCTCGTCATTCTTACTCTATTGCGGAGTCTGGTGCGCCAGTATCGCACTCTCCTTTTTTATCGGTCGCTCACTCTCGTCGAGCAGCGCCAACACCGAGCAGAGTGCAGTGAAATCACTGGGTTCCGCTCAATTAAAAGCAAAGGTCACCGCCGCTCAAACAGAGCCGAGAACCTTCACCACCAGCGAAGGTGATGACGCCCTAGTAGCGCTAGAGCAGCTGCAAGATACGAGCGCCGCAATGACCCGCGACCTGCTCAATGCCGCGCTTGCCTTGCCGATGTCAGACCCAGGCCGCTCCAACACGATCAACGATCTGCTCAAGCAACTTGCCGCGACCGACCCACTGTCAGCGCTCGACATGGTCAACGGCCTATCCTCACTGCGCGACGCCGAGCGTGCGCGTAACGACATCCTTGAAGTCTGGGCTAGCAACGAGCCAATGGCCGCACTGGCTTGGGCAAATACAGAGCTCGCGGACGTGCCTGCCAATCTGCGCGATTCACAGATGCAAGCCATCATGCGCGGCTTTGCTGAGACCAACCCCAAAGGCGCCTTCGACTATGCGAATGCACTGAGCGAAGACACCACAGCGGATTCGCGTCTGAAAAACCGGCTATTGAGCGAAGTGATCGAGACACAAATCCGTGCCGGTGGCGTCGCCGACGCGCAAGCGACGATCGCACTGATGCCCGATGGCTCGGCCAAAGACAACCTGCAGCGCGAACTCGTTAACGAATGGGCACGATTCGACCCTGCCAGTGCCGCAGACTACGTCGACTCCCTCGGTAGCGAAGCGACCACTCGAATGAAGACCACTCTCGTCGAAGAATGGGCCGAAAACGATCCCGCAGCAGCGGCAGCATGGCTCGGCACTCTAGCCACCGACGACCCGGCCTATGCCCAAGCCAGCTCTCAAATCACCCGTGAATGGACACGATACGACCTAACTGCCTCTTCTGAGTGGCTCAACTCCCTGCCTGCGTCACCCGAGCTCGATCGCGCCGTGGCGACCTACACAATGAGAGCCGCACAAGAAGACCCCTCCACAGCAATGAGCTGGGCAGAATCAATCACCAGCGACAACATGCGTAGCAGAATGATGCAACAAGTCGCCGCGAATTGGAAAAACGATGATCCAGACGCCTTCACCACCTACTTAGATGACAGTGACCTGAGCACTGAAGAGCGTGCAGAACTGGAAAACGCGAAGTCATGGGATCGCGGTGGACGTGACGGTGGCGGTCGTGGCGGCCCTGGTGGCGGTGGCGGCGGCGGCGGGCGTGGGCGCTAATCCTAGAACCTCGCTTAAACCTAAAAAAATGAGTTGAACCACGACGTAGGTCTGCGGCACGACTGAGCTACGTCGTGTAAATTCGTGTGCATTCGTGGTTTCTAAAACTGAACCGAAGCCTACTGCCGAATTTAGGTTAAATCAATACGCCGACTTCGGCGGAAAAATCACCTGCAGCGCGGTCTTCACCAAGATCCAGACATCGAGCCAAAACGACCAACTGCGAATATACTCTAAATCGTATCGCACGCGTTCCTCGATGAGCGTCAATTCAGTCACTTCACCACGAAAGCCCTTGCACTGAGCTAGGCCCGTAATCCCAGGCTTCACGAAATGCCGTGTGCGGTAAATATTCACCTGTTCACTAAACTGGCTGTCATGCTGGATCAAATGCGGGCGTGGCCCCACGACACTCATCTGGCCTCGCAGCACATTAATAAACTGAGGGAACTCATCGATACTGGTGCGGCGCATGAACTGACCGAATTTAAACACGCGATCATCCTCCGCCTTCGCCTGCTCCCCCTCACGAGACGGGTCGGAATGATGCATTGATCGAAACTTATAGATATTAAACAAGCGGCCGCGTTGCCCTGATCGCTCTTGCTTAAAAAACATTGGCCCCGGAGATTCCCGCCGAATCATAATTTTAGCATACAAGCACATCCAAGGGAGCACAAAGAGCACCACAGGCAGTGAGATACAAATATCGAGCGTCCTCTTAATTGCGCGGTTAATCGGATTCTCTAGCGGTTCCTGCTGCAGCGAGAAGAAGGTATGTCCGCCTTGATTTACAGGGATCAGCTCTTGCTCAAAATATTCCTCCCAAGGGTTGAAAATCAAAATACGGCAACCCGCCTTACCGCAAACCTCGACCACAGAATCAACCCACCAATCTGAATTTCGCGTCTCAAGCAGCACCACTTGATCGATCTTATGCTGTTCAATCAACTCCGCGAGCTCCATAAAATCGCCGATAATTGGCATTTTCAGCTGACTCTTCTCTACAAGTTCGTAGGTGATCAATCCGATAATCTCCACACCGAAGAACGGCTGCCGCGCGGCCCAGCCCTCTAGCCTACGAGCCGATTTCTCACTGCCCAAAAATACCGTGCGCACCGAATGGTCGCCACGAAAAAACAACCGTGCCATCCAATCAGGAACATAACGATTCAGCGGAGTCACAGTCAGCCAGAAAGTCAGAAGGAAAGAACCGACAAACAGACGGCTGATCGCACGATCTTTAGTGCTGAAAATAATAGCAAACAGCACCAACGCCAGCACGAGTGTCTGATAATTTGTATAGCGAACCGCATGCACCCACCGAAATGAGGTGAGATCGCTTTTAGGCATGCCATCATGATTGCTACGAAACGAGACGAGCCCGGCCAAAAACACGCCTAAGAAGTAAAGTAGCGCATTGATCTGATTCAAATCAATGCGCTCCATCACATCCGCTCCGACGAAAAGCATCAAGCCAAACAAAACCAGCGTATAGAGCACAACAAATGCGTGACTCAATATGCGAAGGCCTTGTGTGCGATTTCCAATCATCAGCGTATCAATGTGTTATTCAACACGCGTAGAAGAAAGACTTAGCTTTGTATTGTAAACAAAAAGAAGAATGAGTCACACTTCATCTCCAGAATATTTACCATTGTAAGAACACATCCGAAGACTAACTTAATTACACTCTTTTTACTATGACGTCTCAGCCGGATAACTCATCTACAACCGAACCACTCGAATGGTTTTGCCTACGCACTCAAACCAAGCGTGAACATATCGCAGCTGCAATTCTATCCAAAATCGAATCCGTTGAAGTATTCTGCCCTCGAGTTAGCCAGATCAAGAAAACACGCACGGGCAAAAAGCGCTTCACGGAAGCGATGTTCCCGGGCTACATCTTCGCGAAGTTTTCCTATCGCAACAACTACCGCCGCATCATCCACACACAAGGCGTCACCAGCATCATCGGCCAAGGCAACCGTCGAGCAGTGCCAGAGCACATCGTCATTAACCTTCGCGATAGCTTACCCGAAGGCATCATTGAGGCGCCCGACCTTAGTATCGAACCCGGCGCCGCGATCGAGTTCATCTCAGGCAGCCTGAAAGGGCTAAACGGCACAGTGCTCGCACAGCTCCCCGCTCAGAATCGAATCCAAGTCTTGCTCGAATTCCTCGGTAACGAGATCACCGTAGCAGTCAGTGCCGACGATATACTACTCGCACCCGAATCTAATTAAGGCAACGTCCCGTTACTACCCAAATGGAGACTGCACTCAAAACCGTTCAGATTTTAGGCATCCGCTTCTACAATGACAATCTCGAAGCTGCGTTGGAGATTGCACATAATGACGGCGGCCTATTCCTCGCGCCCTCCGGCCCTGGTCTCGCCGAACTGGGCAAGAACCCGTATTACGACCAAGCCCTGCAAGCGGCCGACATCAACTTAATCGACAGCGGCTACCTCGCCCTACTCTGGAAAAAGCGCTGCGGGGAATCGCTGCAACGCCACTCTGGCCTGAAATTCATCCAATCACTTATTGCTGCGCCTCGCTTCAAAGGCAACCCACGCCAGCTATGGGTCATGCCGGATCAATCCCACAGCGATGCCACTCAACAGTATCTAGCGACGCAAAACATACAGCTCGAGAATCAGCAGTGCTATCTCGCCCCCCACTACACTGAGTTTCCCATCGAGGATCAGGCGCTACTCGATACCATCCGCGAGCAACGCCCCGACTACGTCATCCTTACCATCGCAGGCGGCAAACAGGAAGTGCTCGGCCATTGGCTGCGAGATCGCCTCGACTACACACCCACGATCATCTGCATCGGAGCCGCCATCGCGTTTTTGACAGGGAAGCAGGCAAATATCCCCGCGTGGGCAGACCGTATCTATATCGGCTGGTTACTGCGCGTCATCACTGATCCAAAGAGATTCATCCCCCGCTACTGGAAGGCGCGTAAGCTCAAACAAATCCTCCATACCTTCGGCGAGCAAGCACCCAAACAAGGATGACGACACATAAGACATCGGGGCGTATCGCCATCGCACATCCCACCGGTAACACATTCTCGCGTGCAGCCGCTGAAGCTTTTCAGCGTAATGACTTATTGGATACGTTTCACACATGTATCGCCATAGGCAACGACAGTGGAAACCCACTATCAAAGCGACTCTACGCACAACGACGCTGCGAAATCCCACAGGCCTATCTCAAAACGCGCCCTGCGCGCGAGTTGACTCGGCTCATTTTGCAGAAAAAAGACTGGCTCCCCAATTTGCGTAAGCATGAAACCGGTGCCTTTTGCGTGGATAGTATATATCACGACCTCGATCAACACGTCGCTAAATCGCTGGAGCAGCAAGCCAAGAAGCCCGCAGCAATCTATGCCTACGAAGACGGTGCACTCGCAAGTTTCATCGCAGCCCGCAACTGCGGGATACCGCGCATCTACGACCTCCCCATCGGCTACTGGCGAGCCGCCCGCCTGATACAATCTGAAGAAGCGCTGCGTTTACCTGACTGGGCGAGCACCATGCCTGCGCTCATTGATAGCGAGTCGAAGCTGGAGCGTAAGGATGAAGAACTCAAACTTTGCGAGCAAATCATCGTCGCGAGCCGCTTCACCGCAGAGACACTGAAGGAAGCACCGTTCGATCTACCCACACCCTACATCATCCCCTATGGGTGCCCCCCTCCGAGAAAGGACGTCTCACCGAAGAGTGATGCATCGAAACCACTCAGAGTGCTCTACGTCGGCGGACTCAGTCAGCGCAAAGGTGTGGCCTACCTGCTAGACGCAGTCGAAGCACTCGGCAGCGCAGTCGAGCTGACTCTGATAGGCAAACGTGTCAGCGAGTGTGCGCCTCTAGATGCGGCTCTAAAAAAGTTTCACTGGATCGACAGCCTCCCGCACTCCGAGATACTCAACACGATGCGCGAGCACGACGTGTTAGTCTTCCCCTCACTCTTCGAAGGTTTCGGACTTGTTATTACTGAAGCCCTATCCCAAGGCATACCAATTATTTCAACGAACCATACCTGCGCACCAGACATTATCGAAGACGGACGAGAAGGTTATATTGTGCCCATACGCGACGCAGCAGCCATTTCAGAAAAACTAACACGACTGCATGAAGACCGAGATCATCTGCAGCAGATGAAAGAAGCCGCCCTACAACGAGCAGCCACCATGAGTTGGGAGCTCTACAAAGACGGCCTCGTCCACGCGGCTAAAGACATACTGAAACTATGAAAATCAGCTTTATCTGCGGATCCCTAAATCCCGGAAGGGATGGTGTTGGCGACTACACACGTCGCCTCGCTACGCAGTTGTCCGCTGACGGCCACAAATGCCAGCTTATTTCGATCAACGATCACGAGACCGCGCCCGCTCGCATCGAGGATGGCATTGAAATCGTTCGCTTTCAGAACGCACTCACAGGTGCCCACTCTGAGGCAATCGCCGAAGCCATCGCGCGCTGGGATCCACAATGGATCAGCCTGCAGTTCGTCTGTTTTGCATTCCACCCGAAGGGCTTCATCCATCACTTAACCCCCATCATTCAAGCACTCCGAACGGATCGAAAACTGGAGATCATGTTCCATGAACTGTGGGTCGGCGAGCAACCGTCGATCCCCTTCAAGCACAAGATCATGGGCCGTATCCAGCAATGGCTGATACTGCACGCACTTAGTAAATGGTCACCCGACAGCCTACATACTAGTAACCGACTCTATCAATATATCCTAGAGCGTCACGGATACAAAGCAGAGCGACTTCCCATTTTTGGCAACATCGCCATTGCGCACGCTCCGACGGCTGCCGATTTTACCCGGGCCGAAAACGAACGCATCGTCCTCTTCCCTTTTAGCCAGCGACATGATTGGAATGTGAACGAAACGCTTACTCGACTCAACGAGATGGCAACCGCGAGCGCAACAGTGCTTAAATTAATCCAAATCGGTAGCCTTCGATCAGGGTTACAGCATTGGGATACGATCAATGCCTACGCCGACAATCATGGGTGGCAGTGCCAATGTCTCGGGGCGCAAAGCGAAGAAACCCTCTCACAATGGATGCAGGCCGCGGACATCGGCATTAGCTCCGCCCATATCCACTTAGCCGATAAGAGTGGTGCTGCCGTTGCCATGCACGAGCATGGACTGCCCGTCATCTGCACGATTACCGACCCCGTATCCAAACAATTCAAGGAGGCAGCGTGCCCTAGCGAAGGGCTATTCAGTTTTTTCGATACGCACGAGACGCTCACCAATTTATTCAAGCAACCATCAAAGCGCACACCTCAAGCAAGGCTACCCATGATCGCCGATGGTTGGATCAAATCCCTCACAGGCAAGTAACTTGTAACCCTACATGAGCCAAAAACAGAAATACGCACCACTTGACCGTCAGACCAAACAGCTGCGGTATTTGGGCTATTTATATATCCTCATGCTGATCTTCGAGGGGGCCCTGCGGAAGTGGTTTCTCCCAGGCCTGTCTGACGTGCTGCTACTCGCGCGTGATCCAATCGTGCTAGTGGCCTACCTAATCGCCCTTTCGACAAAGCGCTTCCCTTCTAATAAATATGTCATCAGTGGCTTCGCCTTAATGTTTGTATGGATACTCTCTTCCCTACTAACCGGACATGGTAACCTCATCGTCTTGGGGTTCGGGTTCAGAGCAAATTTCTTCCACATACCCTTCGCGTTCATCCTAGGAAAGGTCTTCTTCCGATCTGATGTCATTACAATCGGCCGCTACTGGATCTGGGGCAGTGTCGCGATGACCGCGCTGATCGTCCTGCAGTTTTATTCACCCCAAACTACCTGGATTAATCGCGCACCAGGAGGGCTTGAAGGTGGTGGATTCTCAGGCGCGTTGGGCCGTTTCCGCCCCCCCGGAACTTTCAGTTTCATTGTAGGAATCGTTTGGTTCTACACGTTCACCGCAGCCTTTCTCATTTCTGGCATTACACAGCATAAGCGATATGGGAAATTACTATTGGGAGCAGGATCGATCGCACTCATCCTAGCGATACCAGTCTCGATCAGTCGCTCCTTGATGCTCGCAGTCACGCTCACACTATTGACAGGCATGCTCACATCGATCTTCCAGAAAGGTGCAATCCTGCGCTATCTACGCATTTGCTTGGCTGCTTGCGTCGCTCTATTGATCGCTGGTCAATTTTCTGTCTTCGACGAATCAAAAGATGCCTTCTTAAAGAGATGGGATCAATCCACAGCAGAACAATACGGTGGAGTCACGGGGTCAATTATAGGACGAACCATGGAGGAGTTTAGCAGCCCTTTTATTAGAGATGAGGAAATGCCGTTCCTAGGAGAAGGCATTGGCGCGGGGACACAAGTCGGCGTTAAGCTACTCACCGGAAGTCGAGGATTCAAACTCGGGGAACAAGAATGGCTACGCATCACTGCGGAAGGAGGCCTGCTCCTAGGCACCATGTATATCGCATGGCGAGTCTGGCTAACAGTTGCACTAGGACATATCGCTTTCACCGCCTTTCGAAAAGGAAACGGCATGGGGCTCATTTTCCTATCGGCAACTGCCTACAACTTATTAATCGGCCAATTTGGCCAATCCACAATTAATGGGTTCACCGTTATAGGCATCGGGTTAACGATCGCCTGTATGCGTCCACGTGAGATTATTACGATCAATACGGATGACGGTTCGTCAACAAGCACGACTCAGAAAGCTGCAACCGCAAATTCACATGGAAGTTGACACCAAAAATACGATTACACACGTATTGCTCTTGTCGAACTACGCGCCAGACAAGCAGTTCAGCATGCGCCGATTCACTCAGCAATTAATGCAGGGCTTACGGGCAGAAAAAGTGTCTGTGGAGATTTTCCTGCCACCCGTTATATTTGGAAAACTAGGCGCACAGCCATCTGGATTCGGAAAATGGTTAGGCTATATCGATAAGTATCTGCTCTGTCCAATTCTACTTAAAAGAAAAATCCGGACATTACCTAAAAATTCGATCGTTCATATCTGCGATCATTCGAATGCGATTTACACAAAAGTTTTAAAGGCGACACCGCACCTGGTCACCTGCCATGACCTACTCGCAATTCGTAGTGCACTCGGTGAAATTCCGCAAAACTGTCCAAAGTGGACAGGCAAACAGCAACAAGCGATGATCCTTAAGGGATTAAGGAAAAGTAGGATGATCGCCAGCGTTTCGGAAGCGACGCGAACAGACGTATCGCGCTTAATCGGAACCGACAAAAAATGGGGACACTACATTCCAAATTCGCTAGACGACAGCTTTATACTGGAAGCAAATCGCCCGAGGAATCCAAGGGCTTGCCTGCAACTCCCACAACTGCCACCAGGCATACGATACCTAATGCACATTGGCGGAGAGAAATGGTATAAGAACCGAACTGCTGCCCTCGAAATATTCGCGGCGCTGCATAAGCAGAACGTTTCATTACACCTAATCATCGTTGGCCCGAGGTTCCCCGAAGACACTTTAAAGATATCAGAATGCTGGGAAATACAAAACCATATCCATTACTTGAGCGGCATCAGCGATGATGAATTACGTGACCTATACAAGCACGCGGAGATGCTTCTATTCCCTTCATTTATGGAAGGATTCGGCTGGCCGATACTGGAAGCACAAGCATGCGGGTGCCCGGTCGTTACACTCGATATCGAACCCATGCGCTCACTCAATGCATTGACTAAGCTCGCGATCAAAGTAGACCCGTTGAAGCATGGATACACTGCGGCTCTCTCGAACGCATGCAAACATCAGCTAGAACTCTCCGACAGCGACAAGGAAAAACAACAGCAAGCGATAAAAGAATTCGCAGCCGCGTTTACGAATCAAGCATCAGCCAAAGCTTACATCACACTCTACAAGCAATTACTCAAAGAAGCACCTCTAGCATGAAACTCCTCCGCGTCATACATACCGTCCAGGCACATTCTGGCGGCCCAATCGAAGGGCTCAAGCAGGCCTCTCGAATTATGAGTGAGCTCGGAGTCGAAGTCGAAATAGCATGCCTAGATACACCTGAGGCGATTCATGATGAAATCGAACAGTTTCCGTGGCGTATCCACGCATTAGGCCCTGGAAAACTGGGGAATTATAGCTACTCCTCCGCCCTCAAAGATTGGCTCGATACCTATGTAGATCAATACGACGCAGTCATCATACACGGCAACTGGCAGTATCATGGCTTAGCCACATCAAAGGCCTGCCGACGCCATAGCATCCCATATTTCATTTATCCGCACGGAATGCTAGACCCCTGGTTCAACGAGACCTACCCTCTCAAGAAACTCAAAAAACGCTTATACTGGAACTGGGGAGAGCACCCCATCCTTCATCATGCCAAGGCGGTGCTGTTTACCTGCGCAGAGGAATGCAACCGTGCCCAGCGCTGCTTCTCTCCCTATTCGGTAAATGAAAAAGTAATTGGCTACGGGACGAATGCATCGCAAGAGAGCATCGATGCCTTGACGGAATCATCCCCCCACCCAACGCCCTACTTCCTCTTTTTAGGACGAATCCAAGAGAAGAAAGGCCTCGACCTGTTGATCGAAGCCTATGCCTCAATGGACATTAAGCTCAAAGACATTCCAGATCTATTAATCGCCGGCCCTGAACAACAACCAGACTACGCACAACGGTTGAAAAGCAATTTCCCGCAAGCAAACATTCACTGGATCGGCTCAGTCGAAGGCGCGCAGAAATGGCGTTTACTGGCATGTGCGGAAGCACTGATTCTACCCTCTCATCAAGAAAACTTCGGGATCGTGGTGGCCGAAGCGCTCGCCGTTGGCACGCCCACTCTGATCTCAAATAAGGTGAATATTTATAATGAGATTGAACAACATCAGGCAGGCCTCGTAGAGAATGATGACCTCGACGGCACTTCCATGCTGATAGAAAAATGGTGTTCGCTCTCCCCAGCAGAAAAGGACACGATGGCGAATGCAGCAGAGAAACTATTTAAAACACATTTTGAAATTCGTAAAGCCACCGAAAGCCTGATCACTTACATCCAAGAAACAATAGACGCAGATGAAAGACTCACCTCAAGATAGCTTTAAGATTAATCTGTCTGAGTGCCGCACGAATTGGGATCGGCGCACCAAAATCAGGCGCGGAATATGGCAATGTTTGTGCCAACCATTATATAAGTTGATCCCCTTCCGCCTTAGCGGCCTACGCATTGCGATATTACGACTCTTTGGAGCGCAAATTGGCCGACACTGTAACGTCCAACAGCGAGTGGATATCCTAATGCCCTGGAACTTAGAATTGGGCGACTATGTCGCATTAGCACACGACACCGTGCTACTTAACTTTGCTAAAATAACTGTGGGTTCGATGACCGTCATCTCCCAGCACACTCATCTATGCACAGGTAGCCACGACACCTCAGACCCACACTTTCAACTCATCTTCAAGCCAATCCAAATAGAACCGGAATGCTGGATCGCGAGCCGTTCATTCATCGCTCCTGGGGTTACAATTGGTCGCGGATGTGTGATCGGAGCGAATTCAGTGGTCACCAAAGACCAACCGTCATGGTCAATCTGCGCAGGCAACCCGTGCATACGAATTAAAGAGCGAATCATCAATCAGCCTAGCTAAGAATCAACACGCGTTACTCCGAAAGCAAATTGAAAGAATCAATGAACCACTCAGATGATATCATATGCACCCTATACGAAGGAGACTTCCATATGGGAGTTGCCGGGTTGGCCAATTCACTCCACGCAGTCGGATTCCGAGGGACACTACTAGTCGGATATCGAGGTGATCTACCGAGATGGTGTCATCCACTTACGGACGAGCGTGTAGGAGAGTTGTCAGTGCAAATATTGAAAGCGCACTCACTCACGATACACTTTGTAAAAGTCGATACGGATTACCACCTAACGAACTATAAGCCAGACTTCATGCTCATCGCGGCAAAGAACTTCCCCGAAGCAAAGAATCTTTTCTATTTTGACCCAGACATCGTCCTAACGGAAAGTTGGAAATACTATCAAGAATGGGTCAACATGGGTATCGCCCTCTGCGAAGACATCAATTCCCCCTTGGCTAAAAACCACCCACAGCGCTTGTCGTGGCGAACGTATTTTGCCGCGTATAACATCACGCTGACCTACAAAGATAGTATTTATGTGAACGGCGGGTTTGTAGGGTTGAGACGTGAGCAGATCGACTTTCTAGAGCTATGGAAGTCCATTCAAGAAGCAATGGCTCCCGCCATAGGAGGCTTAAGTAAATCCTCTATCGGAAAGTCTGGCACGCCAAGACCAGTGGCAAAGGATGCGATCGAGGCCTTCTATAAAACAGACCAAGATGCACTCAACGCGACCACTGAAGCCTATTCAAAAGACTGCAGCACGATCGGCAAGGAAGCGATGGGGTTCGGCCAAGGCTACAAACTAATGGCTCATGCCCAAGGCAGATACAAACCTTGGAGCAAAGCATACATTCGAACGACGCTCAGCGCCCACCCTCCCAGCTTCGCAGAGAAAGAGTATTGGAAACATGTCAGTGCCCCGATTGCCTTAATCCCTCCATTTAAACTCAAGATCATAAAACTAAAAATCGGGCTGTGTAACTTTATCGGGAGATTTTACCGACGAGTCTCTTGAGGTTCTTATTTCGTCAGTCTCATACGCCTGAAACCAACGAGTGAAACCACGAGGTTCACGCAAAGAGTCAAAGTGGCCGTAATGATCGACATGGTAATGATGTTACTAATCAACGTCAGGTCTACCGATACTACAAAAAAGACGAGCGTCAGCATGTAGGCTAATATCGTAGTGGGGCCCGTCCAATAATAGACCCATTTCCTAGATGCGTTTAGAGCAAACACCAGCCCTGAAAGGACGTTGAGCGAAGCGAATATGGAGAACAGGAATACCTCAGTTTTCAGCTCACTGTATTCAGAGCCCAAGATGAACAGAAACACCTGTGGGAAAAGTGCATTGGCCACGATTAGAGATACTGCAAACACAGAGAACAGTAAGCCCGAAACCAAATACCCGATAGCTAATCGGTTTGGCGCAAGCTTCGCAAACCAAGGCGCAATTAAGACTGAAATTAAAGCACTCGGCATCATGAAGAGCATCCCAATACGGCTAAGCGCACCCAAATCCGCAATCTGACTATACTGCCCAACAACACTCACAATAAATATAGTCACCTGACCTTGGAATGCATAAAAAATAGCACCTGGGACTTTCGGTAAAGTGAGCTGCAACGCTTCCTTCTTTTCAGGCTCAATTAAGTCTCCATCTTCAGGCAATTTAACATCGGCAGCCGTTTTTCGCTGATAAATCATCGCCGACAGGATCGATTGAATGCCCCCAATTATAATCGCAACTGGTGCAGACAACACACCCGTAAGATATGCAAGACACAGCAGTGACAAACGCACACATGACGTAGAGATATGCACGAGGTAAAGATCCCGGATGCGTTGCTGCAGGTAAAAGATGGGCGTGTAGAACGACGCAATCGCATCGTAGAAAATCGAGACGATCAACACACACCAAAAGAGGACGCCAAGACCGATCCCCCACTCGTAACGATACGAGGCAAACAATAACACACCGAGAAGTATGATACCGCCAAAAGTCAGTAAGCGATTTCTATAATAGCGTGCTGCAGCAATATATCGACCGACAACAATAGGCTGATGGCAACGATCTCCAATGAGAGCCGATAGCCCCCCTGAAAAACCGAGATCCATTAATACCGAAGAAGTGCCACGTATCGCTAATAACAACGCGAATGTCGCATATTGGTCCTTGCTAAGCCAATGAATGATAGCGAAGCCCGAGACAAGCTGTAGCACTTGTGAGACACCTTGCCCAAGAAAGAAAGTGATCAGCAGACCGCGCCAACGAAGCACTTTCTCGCGATACTGACCGAGAATATGGCTATCCGTGCTCACTTAAATAAAGGATGACATGATTAATCCGCATATGACGGACTCAACGCGCCTTCGAATAAAATCGGGTGATCAGTTGGTTGATGCGGACACTCGCCATCTTCAAACGATATTCATACTTGTGATACAATGGGATCGGATACTGGCTATGCTGCATATAGTATTTAGCCGAACGACTCACTCCAATTGCGGAACAGGCCTGACGCATAAAATTACAATCCCATGGCTTAGGAGATTCGATTGCATGTGAAAGAATACAATAATGACCATTAAAGCCCATCGCCTCAAGACCGACCACGCTCACGCGTCGAAAAGTCATCGCAGCGGCAGCTAAGAGTTCTTGATCGCTACGAACAGATATCAAGAAATTCCCGGTGTCCATTTCTTTGGTATCTCCGCCTTGTTGCTCAAAATGTTCTATCAACGTTACCCAATTTCTCAATATCTCAGCATCCTCACGTGCCAACCCAATGAAACCAGCATTATAATAGTCTGTAGAATCATTAACGACTTGGAGATCAGATTGATCAATCATTTCACACCACTCCGACCTCCAGGGGTGAGAAGTGCCAACAAAAGGGAAGTTTGCATCCAGACAGAGCGCGACTCCACAACGAATCCATTTCTCGAAATACGTCCATTGCTCAAGAAACAAAACGTCTGGGTCGGCATAGAAAATCGCATCTACATCAGGATAGACCTCTAAAATATTCAACGCAGCAAATGGCTTATGATAAGTCAGGTGTCGTGCGGGGTCACAACGGAAAAAGATGAGTTCGCATCCATGCACCGTGTAGTTCTCTTCACCAGAGCACTCAAGGCCAGCAACCCAAGGTGGTAACGAATCTCGATATCCGACAAAAAACTTACCTTTGAAGCCTGAACCGATCGCCGAGTTAATCAATGCACCCACACCTAGGTGGTAATTCCCTTCATACAATGTGAGTATCGCTTGCATCATGAATAACTATAACTCGTCGCTTCGCATTGTTAGTTTCAAAACACTTAGAGCCAAGCCCTTATTTACGGCGTTTTTTTCATTGGCTTTAGGGCATGTCGCACATGAGATAAGACTTCCGTATCAAATCGAGCCCCTCTCCTCTTTCTGCCCGCGTCAACCATCCTTTAATTAGACACCAAACCGATTGCTACTCGATGGAAGAATCACCTCGCATCTACTCATTTGATATATTCGACACCTTGCTTTCTAGGGATGTTGCGGATCCGCAATTCATTTGGGTATTATTAAGTAACCGACTATTAGATACAGAGTTCTCGGATCTCCCGATTGACCTAAAAGTCGACTTCAAATCCATTCGGCAACAAGCGGAGAAACGCTGCACAGAAAACACAGAGGGACACGAAGTGACTCTAGATGGAATTTACACTGAGATTGGACGAGCCTATCCAGAGTTACAACCCACTCAACTCGAACAAGTCAAACAGATCGAGATCGAGTTAGAACTGAAGCATATCTATGGAATCTCTGAGAACATTGCGACCGTCCTCGAACATCTTTCGCGTGGCGAACGAGTGATTCTAGCCTCTGACATGTATCTGCCAATAGATACAATTCGCAACTTACTGCGAAAGGCTGATCCCAAACTCGCAGAACTGAAGATCTACTTATCATCCGAGCGCAAGGCAGGTAAAACAAATGGCGCCCTGTTTGACATCATTTGCAACGAGGAGAAAGTGCGCCCTTCGCAGATCCATCACTGTGGCGACAATCAAGTCTCGGATGTCTCTGTCCCTAAAGCGCTAGGCGCTCAAGTCTCTCACTACTCAGAAAGTAAGCTTACGGATTACGAAGCATGTTATTCCGATAAATACTTTGGACTCTTGCCGAATGTCACGGCTGGCATTTGCAAACGACTCCGCCTCTCTCAACGGAACCCATCACAGGCCTATGAACTCGGCGGAGGTTTCACTGCGCCGTTCTTTTATGGATTCGTCCACGACCTAGTGCATGACACCACAGAGGATGGCGCCGAAGCTTACTATTTTTTAGCCAGAGACGGATACATTCTCCTCAAAATGGCACAACTCATATGCAAACAGCTTGGCCTTAAGAAGGAGCTAAAATATCTCTACGTATCACGCGAGTCAGTCTATCTAGCTTCCGTCCATCGAATTAATTCCGTAAACCTCAGTCAGATATTAGCCGCCACCGACGGTGCTGCCACAGTCCAGACAATCTCGGATTCTCTAAAAATAGAAGCACAGGTGCTACAGGAGATTCTCCCCGAGAATATCGACCGGAAAAAGCATCTAACACAGACAGAAATCAACGAACTCAAACAAAAGATCATAGAATCACAAACTGCGTGCGACACGATCAATCGCTCCGCTAGTAAAGCAAGAGAGGAGCTGACTGCTTACCTACGCAGTGAAGGTGCCTTCACTCATAAGAAATTCGCGTTGGTGGACACTGGTTGGCGCGCCTCGATACAAGACGCTATCTTCAGCGTCATGCTCCATGAAAAACCAGACGTAGAAATCGTCGGCTACTACTACGGATCGAGCGAAATAAGTGAGCAGACCGTTCGACAGAATGCGAAGCACGCTTACATGATAAAGCCACAGAACAAGCAGAAGATTCTAAAGGTCATTGAACTTCTAACGATGTCTGACCATGGACGAACACTAGGCTATGAGCAATCGCAACAAGGCTCTTACACACCAATATTAGAAGCAGCCAGTGTCACCGTGAACGAGAAAGAAGCCTACTTTAAAGGCATAGAAGACTTTACGAGGCGTATGACAAATTTCCTAGTAGAGTATCCCAACATCCAAGCTGACTTCATGGCCGTGGACAACTGCCTACTTCAGGAACTAATAAAGGGTAATAAATTCGTGGCTAAGCACCTAGGAGACCTCGCGTTTGCCTCGGGGGCTTTTGATAACGCGAAGAGCCCGATGGCGCCGGAATTTTCCCTGCTAGAGGCATTGCAATACATATTCAGCAGCAGTTCGCAACGTAACCAGATGACGCAATGGATTGAAGGCACCAGAGTTCGGAGCTCAATAGCACCGAAAATAGTTCTCGCGCTAGACTTTCGCATCATACTGAAAGGCATCACCAACCAGGTAACCACCAGAGAGCAAATCTGGTTACTATTAGGAAGAGTTCGGTCGAAATATCGCAGCAACTAAGCGAACAATTTCCCGTGACAATCGCTAATCCTACAAAGAGTAGTTAGAAGGCAGGAGTCAGGAGTCAGCCTCAGATAATTAGTGACTTACAATATAATAGAGTTTCGCCAAATTGGCGAGTCCTCAGCATTCCGTAAGGGTCTGACACAGAAATGCGAACCTGCTTCGCCAACTACGGACTTCGGCAAGCTCAGTCGTGTCGCAGACCTCGGCCTAACTCCCGCATCTAGGCGAATGCCTGAATCGATTCCGAATCCCACCCAGAACGACACGAGTATGGCCACAAAGGAACTCTAGAGACTGCGCGACAAATAATCGCCATTCATTTTTACCTGCTAGGAATAGGCGAACCTGCTTCCGCCATGGCGGATATTTCCGAAGCGTCCGCCAGAACTTCCCCTCAAAAATCATAAGTAAAGATTGCGGAAACAACCAATAGTATATCCCCGATCCATCGCCTTCACGAAGATCGACAGGCTGATCAGTAATGAAATCTGCGTATGCCTCTCCGAAATCAATGCCATCCAAGTGAGCCATGACCATATTTGGAACTGCTCGGCCAAAGTGTGGATCGATCACCTTGTAATCACCGCACGGCGTCATGATCCAATCAAAACCTGTCAGTCCACGTATTCCACCAACAGCTGTCATTTTTTGGGTAATCTCACAGAGCCGATCATCCTTCCAGAATTGCCCAATCTGCGATGGCCCCAAACCACCTTTCATGCAAACATGATTGATAACAGAACATACCGCATAAAGCCCTTGGTCGCCCGCTACAAAACCGGTCGTCCCCACATCACCTTCAATAAAATCCTGCAGGATCCAACCCTTACGATCAGCATACGCCTTGAGAACTTGTGCTAAATCTTGTTCACTCTCGATGCGATCCACTGCCTGGCCCCCCGCACCCAGAGCTCCTTTAATGATATAAGGATACGTGAACTGTTTCGCAGCGACCTGCACTTCACTCGCATTGATGAGGTAAACACTCCGAGGACAATCAATTCCAAGAGCCTTACACCATTCTTGAAAATCCGCCTTATTCACTGCCACCTCATTTAGATTCGAATCCTTATCAAAAGGAAGAAACTTACGTAACTCAGGTAACTCGCGATGCTGTAGCAACAGTGTCCTCGAAGGTTCATCCACACAAAGCACCGACGTATAATTCCGAGCGGCAAGACTCTCCAACAAACGAGGAATCAACTCATCATCCCGCTCAATCGCAATATGCTCATTGATCCACTTCGAGTGACGAACCATATGCGACTTTGGAGCAAGCACATCAACACACAAGCGCCCTGACCGCGCGAACAACCAAGGATACGCAGTAAAACTACTCGAATAACGTCGGTATATTAGCAGGACACACTGCTTCTCGCTCTCAGTGTTCATTCAATTAATAATTTGGCTCTTTGAGTCGCAATACATCAAGGACATTCTTTCTATCATATCAGAAGAAGTCATAATATAAATACGGAAAAACTCTCCTCAGATTAATCACCAAAGCAACGACGCCGAAGCCCTCCGAGTAATACCCTAAATTTACCAAAGGCCAGAGGCACGACTTGTTTGAAGAATAAACGCCACTCACCGTGACCGCATAGAAAGATCGCGACATCTTTTTTAAATAAATTGGCCGCTTGCCACGCCTCTCGAACTCGGCCTTCAAAAATGAGGCTCAAGCACTGAGGAAAAATCCAAACGTGCTTTATTTTTGAACAATGCGATTCAATCGGATCTGCCCCCGACAAGGACGCTGCCAACGCTGCATCAATCATCACTCCATCTAGATGCGAAATCATCATAGAGGACGGCCCGCGCCCAAAATGTGGATCAATCAAAAGTGGTCGACCAGCCGAGTCTAAGATCCAGTCGTAACCAGTGGCACCATTCACTCGTGTCCTTTCTGCGACTAAGTGAGCCAGTTGATCTAATTCCTCAGAAGATACAAAAGTCTTCACCGCAGACGTCCCAAAACCTCCATCTAGAGTCACGGTTTTATAGGAGTGACACGCAGTATACAGCACCCCCTCTCGACACACGATAGAGCTCGTCCCAGCTTTACCCGGCAAATACTCCTGAACGAGCCAAGCTGGCATCTCAGGAAACGACTCCGATGCACACACTAACTGCAGCTCAGACTCAATCAGCCATACAGTTGTCCCCCGCGAACCAAACGCGCCTTTTAGGATGAACGGATACCCCAGATCCGCAGCAGAGCGCTTTAAACCTTCTATCGTCTGAGCGATCACACTCTTGGGCACAGGCACTCCCTCGGTCTGACACCATTGATGAAACGAAACTTTATCGCAGCACACTGTATTTAGCGAAGAATCGAAAGGAAAAGGCAGATATGATCGTAAGCGCACATCTTCATTATGTTCTAAGATCAGATTCCTCGAAGACTCGTCAATACAGTGTATTGCGGCATATTCACCACTCGCCAAGAGATCGACTAAGCTAGCGAATAAGTCTTCTTCCTCATTAAAATCAAACACACGGCGCACCCATCTGCTGGATTGTATGATGTGGCCTCTCGGCGCCAACACATCGACAACAAAGTGTGCGTTATGGGCAAACATCCACGGATACGCAGTCAGGCTCCCGTAAGCTTTATTATAGATAAGCAAAAGTTTATGAGCATCCGTCCCCATCAAAACTGACGTTATTTCATATAATACTGGTATCAAGAAAATTGAACCAGTGTGCAAACAGGTGGAAGCCAACCTCCGTCTTATAGATCCAGCAGACTTGTTGTGAACACTAGGTAAGCTGAAATTTACAACTCTGTCTCATAAAGGCGATGCAGTAGAACTAGATTGCTTGCGTTCCCACAATTCAAAGCAAACACGCACATACTCGGTGCGTCCTAAAAACAATCCCGGGCTCATCCCCCAAAATGTATTGCCCTCTAATAAACGAAATCCCTCCGGAGTATAAACAATATCCCAACCAACCGAGACTACGTCTGGAAATAAGGCATGCGCGCTGACAGCAAGTGCAGCCATCCCTGGCCAACTTGGAAGTTTCGCACCCTCGATCTGCGCACCAGTATCCGGATGGTTTCGATGCCTCTCCATATATGGAGTCTCACTATAAGCCGCATCAAAGCGCTGTGTCGAAATATCTAGCTCAGCCATCATCCCTCCGTAATTTTCGTGGTTTGTCACTGTATGACCACGCGGGGCCGCAAGGTAGGCGGCGACCACTTCCGCATCAGAGAGGCCATCACACACCGTAACCACACGAAAGGTGACCACCCCACTCAACGAAAAACAAGCAACGCTTGAATGGTTAGATACTGCCTGTTGGAGAATGTAAGCATCTGTCTTAGCAAGTTGGATCATATACGCTCGCAAACTGTCTTCTGGCAGAACCCTACCATTGAACGACCAACTGTGACTATAGGCATCGAAATCCCACCGTTGGATACCGATACCCTTCTTACCATATACGGGTTTCAGAAATAAGTTAGCGTGTGGAAGCTCCAAATGGTTCGGGAGCTCAGTCCCTCGCGTCGAATCAAGATAATACAAAACCGGAACAACCGGCAGCCCTGCAGCGACACAAATCGACTCAAACTGCTGTTTATTCTTAATACCTTCGACGCCGATGCCATTCAGTGCAGAGGCCAATATCTGACATTCATGCTGCGATATAAAATCGCGCATGACTGATGGCAAATGCTGCTCATACATCCTGCGCTCATAATATTCATTCGGACTCGCGCCATACCAAAAGGTGAACTGGCATAATTCAATCAATTGACGAATCATTGATCGATCGTTGATCGGCACAGCTTCTTTGGCATAGCGCCTCCAAACCAGAACAAGTGCACAAGCAGCGATCGCAGGCCAAAGCAGCGCTTTACATATAAAATAAACTTTTGTGGAGAATCGACCACAGGACGTCCACTCAAGGTGAGACACCAGTTTCCTCAACCGTGCCGTTTCGCTCCCACACCAATACCAAGGGAACCAACAGACAATCAGCGTATTATTACATCCAGCCAGCCGTTGTAGTAGTCCTCGAATTTTCATTGGGTGTGACACGTCAGAATAAAGGCAACACTCATAAAGCAAAGTAGAAAAACGTTTACCGAATTCATTATAAACAGGTAATACTACACCTTAAACAACAAACCTGTAAACGACAGCCTCAGCCGAGTAAAACATATCCATACGTTTGGGGATGTCAGGAATTTGAACAACTTCCCAACCCTCCCATAACGATAGTATCCCATTCACCTTGGGCACCTGGGAGTTTTCGACAGCATCGTCAAAGAAACAAATCACCGCATCACGAGGATTCGCCTCTAAGTCCAAACGGATCCCCTCAAGCACTTCGCACAAAAGGTCCGAACAAAAAGGAGAGTAAAAAATAAGGAAACAGGGATCTGCAGGCAAACGGTATTTTTTCGCATCTAAATGCACAGGTTCAATCACCGGGCATTTACGAGGTCGGCAAGATCGCCATTTGTAGTCCTTCAAATTTTGAACCGCTCGCTCATGCAAGGCTCTATCAAATTCAACTCCAGTAATTTTTTTAAACGGATACTCGCTGGCAATTAGTAAGACTTTTCCCTTACCTGAGCCGTAATCAACGAACTCGAATCTCTCGTGCGGAACGCGTATGCATCCCAGCATAAACCTCAATGCGCTTGGAGCGCAAGGTGCATAAAAAACCGCGAATTTAAGAGCCTCATCAGAGCCAGACAACTCATTCGTTGCGACACCACGACAGGTTTCGACCCCGTGGCGCCAATCCCACAGACGACTGATTGCCGTAGAGGAAGCTAGACTGATGTAGTAACCTAAGCGTCGCCCTGTAGCAGCAAGGTTAGATGGAGCCACATAGGCGAGAATCCCTAGAACCCCCTTGCGAACGAGTCTATCGTAAAAGCCTTTCAACCCGACAGTGCGATCATCCTTCATACTCCAATAAAAAAAGCGTCACCTCCCCATTTGCAATGCTCATTATTTCAGAAGTGACATTGCAGAAGATCCGTCTCCCCGAAGCTTTAGCTTTAGCAAATAGAGCCAGCGTCTGACATAATACTTCAAAACTGAAATTCGATCGGCCTGTGCTGCCGCGTATTCGGCGTGAGCAGAAACATAGTCTTTCTGGCGATTTCGCAGCTCAGTATTCAGGTAATCCTGATTACTGATATGGAGTCGACACTCAGGGTGGCCACATTGACACCAAAAACTCCACCGATTAGAGGTTTCCGTAAGACCATAGTCATAGGTCACCTCTTCGCCCAATGCGACATTGCGCATCGCGACAATATTGCCGCCGATTAATGCACTATTCGGGACACACGAATGGTTATAACACCATCCATCAGGCTCAACCTTCGCAAACAGATCCAATCCCACTTGGCTAAACTCATGCTTATCATCACGCAACTTACGCTCTGCATTGCTAACGATAGGAAATCCGTCGTTCGGCTGCCAAACAATCTCACCTGTAGCAATCGGTTCGATTGCAATCGAACCCTTGCCGGCAATCACTTCATCTTCGGAAACTTTTACCTTATGTGTCAGCACTCCCAGACACTTGATGGAGCAGTCCACAGAGACAACGATATTAGATTATAGAACGGCTCAAACCGAACCTATAATAATCCATATCGTCCTTACCCCGATACAGCGGCATTCACCGCAGACGAATTCATCCTCATCGTAACCGATATTTTCGCGGTGTCGTCTCTAGGTGCTTCTTGAAGATGTGATTCATATACTCCTGGCAATTAAAGCCACTGCGCTCAGCGATGAGCGCGATCGGCAGCTCCGTCTCTTTCAGCATTTCGCGAGCGCTACGTAATTTTTCGTTGAGTATGACATCGCCTACCGTGCGGTTCAATTTATCCCTGAAACGGCGTTGCAGCACACTGCGCGACAGCCCGGAGGCTCTGGCAATCGCGTCGAGACTCGTCCCCACGCAGGCATGCTCGCGAATATAGTTGAGCGCCTTTAACAGCGCGGGATCATCGATCGCAATGAGTTCACTCGATAGCCGCGGGTGCAAGGTATGCAGATCGATTTCGATCATCGGCTCGTCGAGCGTTTCACCATTAATCAATCGTTCCAACGTTTGAGCCGCGCGGTAACCGACGAGTTCGTGGTTCGGCTCAACACTACTCAGCCGAGGTCGGCACAAGTTACAAAACGGTCGGTCGTTATCAACGCCCACCACACTGACATGCTCCGGAATCGCCAACCCTAGCTGGTGACAGGCTTCAAATACAATGGGGGCGAGCTGATCACTCGCCACCATCAGACCTATGGGTGGCCGCAGCTCAGCGAGCCACGCCTTAACCGAGTCGAGGTTATCCTGCACCGGATAGCCTTCGGTGCGCTGCTGGTTGATATGATAAATGTGAACGGAACTTTTAAAATCCTTCAACGCCCCCTGAAAACCCTCTTCTCGCTCAAGCGACCACCGCTCATCGCCCAGCCCAATAAATGCGAAATTCGTATGAGCATTTTGCATAAAGTGCTCTGCCACGGAGGCGCCAATTGATCGGTCATTGCATTTGACCAGAGGAAACGGCCGCGGACGCACGTTTCCGAGCACATCAACCGTCGGGAGGCCTTTGGCCTGAATCAGCTCAAGTAATTCAGGGTTCGCAATACGCGCAATAATGCCGTCGCCCTGCCACTGACTGATTGCCGTGGGATCCATTGCGCCAAGCGGGCCCGAGTGCTGGAAGACCGACCAATCGTTGCGCTCGTCAAGGAAGCGGGAAATACCCGTCACAATTTGACGACCAGAGGCAAGCGAAGTTTCAGCGAGGATGGCGATGCGTTTCATAACAGTGTGACCCGATTTCTTAACATTTAGAGCCGATTGTGTCTTAAATCAAGACTAGGTTCTCTGTTACTATCTAGTAAAACAGCAATTAAGGCTCGATAATAGAAGACCCTAATCATTAACATTATTATTCTTACACCCAAAAATTAAATATAACACTATGAAAGTATTCGTAACAGGAGGTGCCGGTTATATCGGCAGTGTCGCAGTAGAACAACTCGTCTTGGCCGGACATGACGTCATGGTCTTCGACAATTTATCCCTCGGCCATCGCGCAGCAGTCCACCCAAGCGCAGAGCTTGTCGTTGGCGATCTTGCCAACATTGAATCCATTCGCGAAGCAATGGGCCGCTTCAAGCCAGACGCGATCATGCACTTCGCAGCGAAGTCGCTCGTCGGCGAGTCGATGGAAGATCCATTCATCTATCTAGGAGACAACGTCTCAAATGCGCTCAACCTATTAAAGTGTGTCGTCGAGTTCGAAGTGCCTCGATTCATCCTCTCTTCAACCGCCAACTTGTTTGACGATCCAGAGCGCATGCCCATCGCAGAAGATGAGCGCATCATCCCAGGCAGCCCTTACGGCGAGTCGAAATACATCATCGAACGCTACCTGCACTGGATGTCCCGTATCTATCCGTTCTTCAACTACGCGGCACTGCGCTACTTCAATGCAGCTGGTGCCAGTGTGGAACGTGGCGAAGACCACACTCCAGAGCTTCACCTCATCCCACTCGTGCTGCAAGTCGCACTCGGGCAGCGTGAAAAGATCTACATGTTCGGTGACGACTACGACACACCAGACGGCACATGCGTGCGCGATTACATTCATGTCATCGACCTCGCACAGGCACACATCCTCGCACTGGGTGCGATCGAGAAAGAAGACAAGATCTACAACCTTGGCAACGGCCTAGGCTACTCCGTTAAGCAAGTGATCGAGACTGCACGCGAAGTGACTGGCCACGCAATCCCAGCCGACGTGAAACCACGCCGCGCAGGCGACCCAGCAACATTGATTGCAGCGAGTGGCAAGATCACCAGCGAGCTCAACTGGGATCCAAAATTCCCAGATCTTAAATCAATTATCGCGAGTGCTTGGGCATGGCACCAAGCCAATCCAAACGGCTACGAAGACTAACGCCCTACCCACCCTAACAAACACCTCATAAGATGGAACAAGACATTCATAAAAGACTCGCTGCGGCTGCTGAGAAGTGCGGCCTAGATATCTCTGGCGGCCACGTGCGCCGTAGCTCCTCTCGCTTCTGCTTCGGCGTCGAGCATGGTGACTACAACGGCATGGAACTCTTCGGCGTAGGCACCGACCGCTTCATCTGGTTGGCATTCAAACCGAACACATCCGGCCGCGTTCGTATCTTCAGTGAAAACTTCCCCGAAGATGGCATCATTGATTTCGCATTGGGCGAAGACTGCGCACCGGAAACATTGAAAGACAGCTGGGCACGCTTCCCACGTGGCGTGGAAACCATTCTACGTCGCGAAGGCTACGCGTTGGCAACGGGGTTCGATGCAGTGCTCAGCGGCAACATCCCAGGTGGTGGCATGTCACGCTCCGCATCGCTGGCACTGAATTTGATCCTCACATTCTTTCAGGTCAACGCGGTCGAAGTCGAAGATGGCATGCACATCGTCGACCTCGCGCAGATGGTAGAGACCGACTACATCGGCTCGCCATGCGGCAAGCTCGATCAAATCATGATCTACTTTGCCAAGGCAGGCATGGGCACCTACTTCAACCCAGGCAAGGGCACCATCGACCATATCCCATTTGGCGGCAATGCTGACGACTTCCGCATCGTCAGCTTGGACACCGGAACAGTGCGTCCAGGCTTGGAAAAATCCACCTACAAGATCCGTCGTGATGAGTGCGATAAGATGAAAGCACTGCTCCACGAAAAGTTCGGCTACGCATCGCTCGCAGACGTTTCGACTCCAGAGAAATTTGCCGAAGCTGCCGCATATATTGAGACAGTCGCACCAGCCAGTGTGGGTCGCTTGAAGTATTTATATGAAGCGCAAACACGCTTCGCCGAAACACTCGAAGCATGGCGCAGTGGCGACATCACCAAGGTAGGCAAAAACTTCCGTGCCGACGGCATTGGCCTGCGCGATGATTACGTCATCAGTGGCGTTGAACTAGAAACCATGTGCGACATCGCTCGCACCGTGCCTGGTGTCCTCGGTGAGCGCATGCTCGGCGGTGGCGACAAGGGTGCCAGTGGCGCATTGATCCAAGCCGATGCATTCGAGCAATTGAAGGCCACCGTTGAAGCGGCCTACCCACTCTGCCAGCCGAAATTTGCAGATAAATTTGCGATACATTCCTGCCGCACGGTAGATGGCATCACAATTGCTCCATTGTCGGTATAATCCGATCAAAGCGAACCTTGCGCCCTCCCCCTCAAAACCGAGGAGGGCGCACTCTGCAGCATCTCAAGCCCCATACCCTACATAGCCCTTGAGTCACATGCGAATACAGCACCAATCAATCATTCCCTATGGTAGGAAAAAAAACGAAGACTAAAATTATATTCACAGTCGGCCCAGCGACCGCAGACGTAGCCATGCTGGAGCAATTGATCCGCGCAGGCGCCGACATCTGCCGCATCAATATGGCGCATGCCGACCATGCGTGGACACGCGAAATCGTCGCGAATGTAAATCTAGCGGGCGAACGCGTAGGGCGACAGATCGCAACCTTAATGGACGTCAAAGGCCCGGAAATTCGCACTGGCGATGTCCCCGAAACCTTCGAGCTCGAACAGGGCGAGATCTTTGAGTTCACCTATGGTGAAGGTATCGGCGGCCTCTCTGAAGATGGCATCCGCCGCGTCGACGTAAATTACGAAGGGTTCGCCGAAGACATCAACGTGGGTGATACCGTGCTGGTGGATAGCGGCTTGATACGCTTTAAAGTCATCAAAATCGAAGGCACGCACGTGCGTTGCGAGGTGCTAATCCCAGGACCGATGGGCAACCGCCGCCATATCAACTTACCTGGTGTGCGTGTCAGACTCCCAGCGCTTACTGCAAAAGACCAAGGCGATATCGACGTTGGCATCGAGGCTGGCATTGACTTTTTTGCCCTCTCTTTCGTGCGTGAAGCCGACGACCTGCACACATTCAGGAAGTATTTAGTCGAGCAGAATTCTGAAGCCAAAATCATTGCGAAGATCGAAGACCAACAGGCGATCGAGAATCTCGATGCCATTATTATTGCTTCGGATGGTCTGATGGTCGCACGCGGCGATCTCGGCGTAGAATGTCCGTTCGAGGATTTACCGTTGATTCAGTCGCGCGCCATTAATTCATGCATCCAACAAAGCAAGCCCGTCATCGTGGCGACACACATGCTGGAATCCATGATCGACTCCCCGATCCCGACTCGTGCCGAAGTGACCGACGTGGCCAACGCGATTCGTGAACAAGCCGACTGCGTCATGCTCTCTGGAGAAACCACCGTTGGCAAATATCCACTGGAGTGCGTCGAGGTGCTGAAACGTATCGCAAGTCGAGCAGAGCCCGAGAGTGACAATGGGCTACGAGCCGACCTGCCCCTCGCTCGGCCGCGCTCGAAGATGTTGCGCTCCGCTGCCTATTTGGCAGCAGAGATGAATTCGGCGATCGTGGTATTTACCCGCCGTGGCTTTTATGCGCAAAAACTTTCGTCACTCCGCCCGTCCGTTCCAGTTTACGCGTTCACCGACAACCCAGTATTGTTTAAGCAATTACTACTAATGCGCGGCATCGAACCGTTTTTCATGAAATTCATGAAAATAGACTTCGAACGCACGATTCAGGATGCATTCGCCGAACTAAAAAAAGGTGAATGGCTGAAAAAAGATGACTCCGTCGTCGTCATCACCAAAATGCGCGCTGGCGAACACAAACTCGACACAACGCAACTACGTGTCATTGAGTAGCTTACAGTTCTAACTGCAACTGACTTTATTTACAACGTGCCTCCGCCATATATCACTTGGCGGGGCACGTTTTTTTGTATCTGATACCTCTCAAAATAAAAACAGCCTATATCTTGACTTTCTCAGTCAAGAACCAAAGAT
Organism: Lentimonas sp. CC4; assembly: GCF_902728235.1. Lineage (NCBI taxonomy): Bacteria > Pseudomonadati > Verrucomicrobiota > Lentimonas > Lentimonas sp. CC4. The sequence continues at coordinate 2,571,656 of NZ_CACVBO010000001.1, read as the reverse complement.
AAGAACCAATGAAAGACGCACAGACAGTAAATACTCAAAGCATCACCCAGTCGGATTTAGAAAATGCCTCCGCTGTGGATCGCGTGCGTTGGGCGCACGAGCAATATGGCGACAAGTTGGTATTGACCACCAGCTTCGGTATTCAAAGCGCTGTCATGCTGCACTTAGTTACTACTCAAATACCTGAGATTCCTGTTATTTTCATTGATACAGGCTACCTGTTTCCTGAGACCTACCGCTTTGCGGACGCATTGACCGAACGTCTGAATTTAAACATCAAGACCTACCTGCCCCTCCAGTCCGCCGCTCACCAAGAAGCAGTCTATGGCAAGCGTTGGGAAGATGGCATCAAAGGCATCACTGAATACAATCGTATCAATAAGGTTGAGCCGATGAACCGCGCCGTTCAAGAACTCGGCGCCACCGCATGGCTCTCTGGCCTGCGCAGACATCAGTCCTCCTCTCGCGAGAAGCGCACTGTTGCCGAGCAGCAGAACAAAATCATGAAGGTGTATCCGATCATTGATTGGACCGACCGTGACATTTACAACTACCTGACTGAAAACAACCTGCCTTACCATCCACTCTGGAACGAAGGCTATGTCTCCGTCGGCGACTGGCACAGCACCACAAAGATGGGCGAAGGCATGAGCGCTGAAGACACTCGCTTCGGCGGCCTCAAGCGCGAATGCGGACTCCACGAGTCCAACGCGGGTTCAGACTACCAGATCTAGCCGCAACCGCAGCCGTGCCCGCAGGAATGTCCGCCACCTGAGCTGGACTTCGACGCGTAGCCGTAACCACCGGAGATCACTCGCTTCACCGCTTGCCCAGTTTCTGGATGCACCGTCAGCGGTGCGTCCTTCATCGATTGCTGCACTTCAAATTGCACAGCCCTTTCTTTGGGCTCTGAGGGGATCGTTTCGTAAACATAAGTAGGCATACCGGAAGTTGAGCGCTTCTGCATAAAAGTTGCGAGCCGAGAAATCAACCATCTGCCGTTCTCAACCTCAAGTCTCCACCTCAGGTCTCCCACCTCAGGTCTCAGGTCTCCCACCTCTAACCTCTAACCTCTGAATTTCCCAACAACTCGCGACGCTCTACCCTTGCACCCGAGCGTGCAGGGCTTTTTATCATGGCTTTTTGATTCAGGCTCACAGGCAAACCCCGTCAAGCCGCCCTTACGTATTTCTCCTAGTCATCACAGTGAATTTCTCTCCATCCCATCAGGATCGTTCCCCTAGACACGTCGCCATCATCATGGACGGCAATGGCCGTTGGGCTCAAGAGCGTGGACTCCCTCGCATCGAAGGCCATCGCCGCGGTGCAGAAGCCGTCAAACGCACTCTCAAAGCAGCGAAGGACAATGGCGTCGAAATCATCACACTGTATGCCTTCAGTGTGGAAAACTGGAACCGCCCAAAAGACGAAGTCAATGCACTCATGAAGCTGCTGGATCGCTTCGTCGCCGAGCAACTTCCGGAGCTCATCAAGCGCAAAATTCGCCTACGCGTCGTCGGACGCTATCAGGAACTCCCTGCAAACGTCCAAAAACGCCTCGTCAACGCCGAAAAAGCCACTGCACACTTCACCGAGAACACGCTCGCACTCGCGCTCAACTATGGCGCACGCACCGAGGTCATGGATGCCGTCAAGGCCATCGCACAAGCCGCACAAGCTGGCAATCTCGACCCCGAGACACTCGAATACGCCGACTTTCGCCAGTATCTCTACACTGGAGATATGCCCGATCCCGATCTAGTCATCCGCACCTCCGGTGAAGCACGCCTGAGTAATTTCCTGCTGCTCCAAGCCGCCTACGCCGAAATCTACTTTACACCCGTGCTCTGGCCCGACTTCGACGAATCACATTTCAAAGCCGCACTCACTGACTACGCTGCCCGCGAACGTCGCTACGGTAAAACCGCCGAACAGTTGCAAGACAGCTAATTTTCAATCTAACTCCACCACGTGGAGCGAAGCTCTTTACGCGGCCACACAAACACCCTCACTCACTCCCTAACTCACTCCCTCACTCACTCCCTCACTTTCACTATCACTATTTTTATGAAGCAACGTATCTTCAGCTTCACGGTCCTTTGGTTGATCGTCACCGTCTCTCTACTCATCTTCGGCATCGACGCAGGCGTCTGGCTCATCGCAGCACTCGCCCTGTTCACGCAGTTGGAGCTCTATCAGCTCTTCGATAAGATGGGGCTCAAGCCCTTCAAAGCACTCGGCGTCGCCTGCGCACCCATCATCATTCTCGGCTCCTATTATTTGGGCGGAGTCGATGGGGGCACCGACATCTTTATCTTCTGCTTTTTAGCCGCGGCTCTGACGATCATCATTAAAGACCTACAGGCTGGCCGTCTCCGTAGCTTCATGCCCACCCTGTTCGGACTGATCTACGTGCCGTTCCTGCTACACTTCTTCGTCAAAGTCGTGAAACTCGCCGAGGCCAACGGATACAGCGACGGCACCAGCATCTTTCTCACCATCTGGATCGTCGCAGTGGCGAAATGCACCGACGTCGGCGGCCTGCTCGTCGGCATGCAGATCGGCAAGACTCCCCTCTCCGTGATCAGCCCCAAGAAAACAGTCGAAGGTGGCGCCGGCGGCATCGTCTTTGCCATGCTCATCGGCCTCATTCTACTCGGCATCTTTAATTCCTATGCTCCCGAAGGCTTCACATGGTGGCGCTCTGCACTTATGGCGATCCCGATCGGTATCGCATCGATCGCATCTGATCTCGTCGAGTCCGCCTTCAAGCGACAAGCCGAAGTGAAAGACTCGGGCAATATCATCCCCGGCATTGGCGGCATTTTTGATCTCACCGATAGCCTACTGCTCACCGCACCCCTCGGGTATTTGATGTTCAAATACTTCATCTTCTAGATGGCAGAGACTGCGAAAAAAAGAGTCGTGCTCCTGGGTGCGACGGGCTCCATCGGCGGCAGCACCCTACGTGTGTTGCGTGCACACAGCGACCGTATGCAGCTCGTCGGCGTCGCCGCACACTCCAGCCATAGCGAACTCGCAGCCATCTGCGCCGAGTTTGACGTGCCACACGCCACGCTCTCTAGCGAAACCGCCTACGCCGAAGCCAAGGCAGCCGACTCATTTCCCAGCGGCACTCAACTCGGCTGCGGGGAGCAAGGACTCCTCGAAGTCTCCACGCTCCCCGAAGCTGACATCGTGCTGGTCGCCGTCGTCGGCGCCTGCGGCCTCAAGCCGACACTCGCCGCGATCGAAGCGGGTAAAGACATCGCACTGGCCAACAAAGAGCTCCTCGTCCTCGGCGGAGCCTTCGTCATCGAAGCCGCAAAGCGTAAAGGCGTGCGCCTGCTCCCCACCGACAGCGAGCACAATGCCATTTTTCAGTGCATCGAAGGCCACCCGCAGCAGCACCTCGAGAAACTGATCCTCACCGCATCCGGCGGACAATTTCGCGACACGCCCGTCGAGCAACTCGCCAAAGTCACCCCAGCCGATGCCACTCAGCACCCGAACTGGTCGATGGGCCCGAAAATCACAGTCGATTCCGCGACCATGGCCAACAAAGGCCTAGAGCTCATCGAAGCCCACTGGCTTTTTGGCTTGGAACCTGATCGTCTCGAAGTGGTCATTCACCCGCAGAGCATCGTCCACTCCTTCGCACAATTCATCGACGGCTCCATTCTCGCTCAGCTCAGCCCGCCCTCCATGACCTTCGCCATCCAACACTGCCTCCTCTACCCCGACCGCGCGCCGGGAGTGGATGCCACCACGGATTTCAGCAAAGCCTTTTCACTCGACTTCAAAGCGCCCGACATGGAGCGCTTCCCCTGCCTGCAGCTCGCCTATGATGCCATGCGCACTGGCGGCAGCGCACCCGCCATCTTTAACGCAGCCAACGAGATCGCCGTCGAACGCTTCCTCGCCCACGAACTGCCCTACCTCGACATCCCGCGCGTCATCGAACACACGCTCAGCAAGGTCAACGCCGCCCACGCCGCCGATCTCGAAGCACTCCTAGCCATCGACGCCGAAGCGAGGAAAGTCGCACGCGACTTTGCAACCAAGGACAGGCTGCTTTAGCTGCCTACATCCACCTTAGCCACCGTCGGCAGATAAAGCAGCCGCTCCCAGTCTTTCCAGTTTTCCGCTTTACCGTTTCAGTTTTTCAAAATTTCAGCTTTCAGCTTTTCAAAAAATGCTCCTCAACATCTTCTATATCGCCATCGCGCTGCTCGCGTTGAGCTTCTGTATTTTCATCCACGAACTCGGCCACTTCATCGCGGCTAAAAAGCGTGGACTCATCGCCGACCGTTTCTCGATCGGCTTCGGCCCTCGCCTCTTCGGATGGAAATGGCGCGGCACCGACTTCCGCATCTCACTCCTACCACTCGGTGGCTACGTCTCCCTCCCTCAACTCGCCGACATGGGCCGACTCGAAGGCGGCGAAGAGGACGAAGCCGACGACCTCCCTCCAATTTCCTACGCCGACAAAATGATCGTCGCCGTGATGGGCGCGGTCTTTAACATCATTCTCGCCTTCTGCCTCTCGCTAGTTCTCTGGGGCGTCGGTCGTGACATCGTTAAAACCACTACGATCGACGTCGTCCCTGAGCAAATCGTTAACTCTGAAGGCGAAGTCGTTGCAGGCCCTGGATTCGAAGCTGGCCTACAATCCGGCGACACTGTGCTGGAAATTAACGGCGAGCACATCAACGACTGGATGCACCTGCAAAACGCGGTCATGACCAGCACCGGGCGCGAGGACGACGGACGCCCAAGTGTCGAAGTCACAGTGCTACGTGGTAAAGAGCCACTCACCGTCACCGCCTATCCCGTGCTCATCACCTCCGAAGATATCCGCACCCTTGCCCTGCAACCCGGCACCGAGCTAGTCGTCAGCATGGTGCAGGAAAACATGCCCGCCTTCGAAGCTGGCATGCTCCCAGGCGACCAACCCATTGAGCTCAACGACGAGCCAATCACATCCTCAGCCTTCCTCAGCGTCTATTTGAAAAACCACAAAGGCGGCCTAATCGACGTCACCGTGCTTCGCGAAGGCGAAGAAGTCGTCCTGCCGATTGAACCACGCATCGCTGCTGGTGAAGACTCTCCACGCTTCGGATTTGCGTATTACTACGAAGCACAAACCGAACGCGTGCACCTCAACCCCATAGAGCAAATCAGCGCAATGGCACGCACCATGAAGTCGACGCTGGTTGCACTCGTAAGCCCCAAGTCCGACGTCAAAGTGCGTAATATGAGCGGCCCTGTCGGCATCGTCCACGGCCTCACAGCGATGGCACGTTACGGCTGGATCGACCTCGTCTGGTTCCTCGCATTGATCAACGTCAACCTCGCGATCTTCAACGTCCTCCCGATCCCTGTGCTAGATGGCGGTCACATGCTGTTTGCCACGATCTCAAAAATCATCGGTCGACCGCTCCCACGCAAATTCATGGAAGGCGCCTACACCGCATGCGTCGTCATACTCTTCTCCTTTGTGATCTACGTCTCCTTCTTCGACGTCAAACGCGTCGGCCAAGACATGGGCATCGGCCAAGGCGACGAAACGTCGAACGTCGAACCCGAGGGAACGTCGAACGTCGAACCCGAGGGAACGTTGAACGTCGAACTTCCAACATCGAACGTCGAATCCACTGAAGCACCCTCCACAAAGGATCCAGAATAATTGAATAGTCATCCAACGTAGGGGCTTTGCTTGCGAAGACCGCGCAAAGGCCACACGCACACGAACTTTCGTAACGCACCAAAACGCTCGCGGGTGCCGCCCTTCGACGAGCTCTGGGCCTTGAGCCTGTCGAAACGGCAAGCAGCACCCCTACAATAACTCCCACTTTCAAAATCATTCACAGTTGAACGTTCGACGTTCAATGTTCGAAGTTCAAAATGACAACGTCATCTCATCTCGATTACTGCGCATCGCGCTTCCTCGCTAAGCGTCGCGACTCACGCGTCATCAACGTCGGCAACGTCGCTATCGGCGGCAACAACCCGATCCGCATCCAATCGATGACGACGACCAACACGCAGGACGTCGATGCCACCGTCGCACAATCGCTCGCCCTCGCTGAAGCAGGTTGCGAGATCGTGCGCATTACCGCGCCCAACAAAGCCGCGGCCGCCGCGCTCGGCGATATTTCCAAGAAACTGCGTGCCGCTAAATGCGATGTGCCGCTCGTCGCCGACATTCACTTCCTGCCCTCTGCTGCCATGGAAGCCGCCCTCCACGTCGAGAAGGTGCGTATCAATCCCGGCAACTACGCCGACAAAAAGAAATTCGCCGTCACCGAATATACCGACGCGGCCTACGCCGAAGAACTTGAGCGTCTGCACGAAGCCTTTACCCCGATTGTTTTGCGCTGCAAAGAACTCGGCCGCGCCATGCGTATCGGCACCAATCACGGCTCACTCGCCGACCGCCTGATGAATCGCTACGGCGACTCGCCCCTTGGCATGGTCGAAAGCGCCCTCGAATTTATCCGCATCGCTGAGAGTCATAACTATTACGACATTTGCCTCTCAATGAAGTCCAGTAATCCAAAGGTGATGATCGAGGCCTACCGCCTCGCCGCGGCGCGCATGGATGAAGAAGGCATGAACTATCCGCTCCACCTCGGCGTGACCGAGGCGGGCGACGGCGAAGACGCCCGCGTCAAGAGCGCCATTGGTATCGGCGCCCTACTCAACGATGGACTTGGCGACACCATTCGCGTGTCACTCACCGAAGACCCAATCTACGAGGTGCCCGTCGCCCGCGACCTTGCCAACAAAGCCATGGCACTCTGGGAGCAACAAGCGGATGCACCGATCTTAAAACCAGTCAAAGACAGCATTGACCCGTTCGACTTCCGTCGTCGCAAAACCCGCGTAATCGAGCTCGGGCCGAAGTGCAGCATCGGTGGCGAAGTCGTCCCCGCAGTCATCGTCAAGACCGCACACCCGATCACTGCCACTGCCGAAATCATTCAAGACGTTTGCAGCACGCAGACATCACTCAAAGAAAGTAAGCTCGAAGGCCTACAAATCGGCATCAACAGTAGCGACGACCTCGCCGCATTTACCGGACTACACGAAGCACTCCACAGCGTCGTGCAATTCTTCGTGCTAGAGCTCACAGAGAACGTCGACATTACCGACCTCGAAGACTACGAATGGCCCAAAGGCGGCCTCGCAGGCATCACAATTCTGCAACACATCGAGCAAGAGGACGCCTTCTACGCCAGCAACCTCTTACAGTTCTGCCGCAACAAGGGCTTTAACTTTGCCATGGATTGCCAAGCCGACGCCCTCCGCGAAGAGATCGGCGCACAACTCGCCCCGATGGGCAGCGAACGCCTCATCCTCACACGTAGTTCCGCAGCCGATACACGCCACCCCGTCGGCAGCTACCGCGCCCTCGCCGAAGCCGCACAGGACTTCGTGCCCGACGCACCGATTTGGATACGCAACACGCTGACCAACACACTCGCGCCCAACGCCTATTTCTCCGACCGCCTGCTCGAAAGCAGTATCCTGAGCGGAGCGCTCCTCTGCGACGGCATCGGCGACGCGATCAGTATCGAGACTGAGCCCCTGCTCAACAAAGCCACCACACTGGCCTATAATATTTTACAAGGCGCCCGCGCCCGCATCACTAAGACCGAATTCGTCGCCTGCCCAAGTTGTGGTCGCACCCTATTTGATTTGCAGAGCGTGACTCAAAAAATCCGCAGTCGCACCGATCACCTCAAAGGCGTAACGATTGCGATCATGGGGTGCATCGTCAACGGCCCCGGCGAAATGGCCGACGCCGACTTCGGCTACGTCGGCGGCGCCCCCGACAAGATCAACCTCTACGTCGGCAAAGAGTGCGTGAAATACAACGTCCCTTCCGAAGAAGCCCTCGACCGCCTGATCGACTTGATCAAAGAGCACGGCAAATGGGTGGATGCGAGTTGAACGTCGAACACTCAACGTCGAACATTAAATGATGAACCTGATGCAGAAGCTTCTATTACTGATAGGGCTTCTGTATTTCTGGTCACTAGGGCACGCAACAGCCGTAGATATTGAAGCATCCGACACAAGCGTCACCATCATTGCTCATCGCGGCAGTGGTTTGACTCCAACCTCGGGCACGAAACTGATCGGCAATACGTTCAACGCCATTCAACAAGGGGTCGATCACGGAGCGAATTGGATCGAGATTGATATACGCCAATCCAAAGACGGCACCTTGATGGTCTTTCACGACGAAACCGTCGACCGAGTCACCAATGGCACTGGAGCATTCGACTCATTCACCAAGGCACAGCTTCAGGCCTTCGAGCTCAACGTCGCGCCGATCGAGCATATCCCGACATTGAAATCCGTGCTTCGAAAATTCGAAGCACGGAACGTCCGTTTCGTAATTGACATCAAAGTCCATGGTATTCGTCAGCAACTTGAACCGCTCCTAGCACAACACATAGACAAACAAAATGTAATGCTCTTTGGAAAATACAGCATACTCAAAGAATACATCGATAGTCCCTACCCACTAGGCTACACTGCTCTTTATTCTGAAGGCAGTAATCGCTATCGATTTTGGCTCGGCCATGACTTCCTACTAAAACGCTGCATAACGCTCGGCGCCGACACGCTTGTGCTGCCTCCTATTTTCTTAAAACAATCACTGATCAAAAGCGCCAAAGAAGAAGGACTCACGGTATGGTCCTACGGGAACAACGCTCCACCAGCATGGAATCACGCGATCAGTTACGGCGTCACGGGTCTGATCGTGGACGATGTCGCACTCACCGTTGAGCAACTGTCATCGGAGTCAGGCGCAAACCAGGAACCTCAGTCTAACGCTGGCATACTTTAAACTACCTTCAGGGTTGAGGAAAAAAGAGAACACCTCAGGCAAGTGCTGCCTGAGGTGTGCTCGAACAAGGCAACTGACAGCAACAATGGCCATCAGGGACTTGTGCGCGTTGACTTCGTTTGACCAGAAGTGGCTGAAAAAACAGTTAGCCAAGATAACTGTTTAGCATCCAAATCGTTTTTTCGTGCACTTGGACACGAGCAATCATGAGGTCTTCAGTCTGATCATCCCCAGCATCTCCAGCGGCATCACGAGCACTTTTCAAGTCGGTCACCAGCTTGTTGTTTAATGCTAACAAGTGCTTTACCATATCGTCCGCAGATGAATCTTCGGCAATTTCTTTAGTGCCTGCAATCTTAGCCAAGTTACCTAGGCCACCAGGTGCCAAGGCACCTAGAGCACGAATGCGTTCGGCCACTTCATCGATCGCGCCAAACAGTTCGGTATATTGCTCTTCAAAAGCAGCATGCAACGCAAAGAAAGAAGGGCCACGAACGTTCCAATGGCAAATGTGCGTTTGAGCTAATAATGCATAACTATCAGCAACCACTAGACGCAAGGCCTCAACCACGCAGGGTGATGCTTCAGCAATTTTAACGGAGGGTGATTTTGATTTCTTTTTAGCCATGCAAAGACCCTAGTTGAAACGGATAAAAAATCAAATGCGACAGTGCCTTAAGCCATTGATTTTTTCTACGCCAATGCGCTCGCCGAGGTTTCTATGATGAGTTTCACATCAGCCCCAACACAACGATCACTGCCTTAAGCTAACATAATATAGAAATGCATTAATAAGGCTCACTTCAAGAAGGATGCTATTAACTCTGCTGAAGAACACTACCCTCTTAGACTTCTTGCTGCGCTAAGGCTACACCCTGACACGTCGAAAATAAAAAGCCCCTTGGCTTATATAATTTTCAACGTTTAAGCTTGAAGCTCACGTTTAGAAAATTAGCACAAATCGCAACATGCCGATTCGAACGAACAACCCCCGAAAAAAGTTCCGAGGCTACGAATTAACCTAGCGATCAGGTCACACAGGTATCAAGTTGTGATCAGTCGTGCTTGGAGTCAGTTCCCCCCGCGCCCTCTAGCACAAGCGAGCGGATAATATTTGACTACCAAGTGTATGAGTTCATCATGAAAAGCACGTGAGACATCTCCCCGATCAAACCACCCCGTTTCGCTACAAACCCCACCCGTCTCGTATTGAATACTTGGGGTATTGCGTTGAAAACTCCCATCAATCATGACCAGAATCCTAGTCGTCGGCAGTATCAATATGGATCTTGTAGTGACCACCGACCGCGTGCCGGTCGTGGGTGAGACCGTTATCGGCAAGTCCTTCAAGCAAGTTGCCGGCGGTAAAGGCGCCAATCAGGCAGTTGCGATTGCTAGGCTGGGAGGCCAGGTCGATATGTTGGGCGCTGTGGGGCAGGATGCTTTCGGTGAATCCATGCTGGCCGGACTGAGGGCCGAAGGAATCGGCTGTGAAGGCGTAAAAAAAGTGAGTGACACGCCATCCGGCATTGCTGCGATTACAGTCTGTGATGGCAATAATTCGATCATCGTCGCTCCCGGTGCCAACTTTGCCGTGACGCCGGAGGATATTGCCGCCAATCAAACACTCTATGAACAGGCAGATATTGTGGTTCACCAACTGGAAACCCCGATAGATACGATTACAGCCTCACTGCAACTGGCTCGTTCATTGGGCAAGACCACGGTGCTAAATCCGGCGCCAGCCCAACAGCTCTCCCCTGCTATTATTGAAAACAGTGATCTGCTGGTGCCGAATGAAACCGAACTCGCCGATCTATCGGGTATGCCAGTCGACACCGATGAAGCAGTGATTGCCGCCGCAAGATCCCTCATTCACCAAGGTGCGCGCGAACTGATCGTGACACTCGGATCACGCGGTGCAATGCATGTGACCGCTGAGTCAGTCAACAAAGTGGGAACTCATCCAGTGACGGTCGTCGATACCACAGCTGCTGGAGATTCTTTTATCGGCGGACTGGTGGTGGCCCTGAGTGAGGGCAAGAGCATGAATGAAGCGCTGGAATTTTCGAAGGCAGTCTCAGCGCTGACAGTTTCAGCGACCGGCGCACAGACCTCATTGCCACATCGGGATAAAGTTGAGGAATTTTTAAAAACGGTGACATGAAAACAGGACCATTAATAAACAGCGAAATCTCCGCGACCATCGCACGCATGGGGCATACCGACCAGCTCACTCTGGCCGATGCAGGATTACCAATCCCAGATGGCGTGCAACGCATCGACCTAGCGGTAGCACGTGGGCTTCCACAATTACTGCCGGTTCTCTCGGCTGTTCTCACTGAACTAAAAGTCGAAGCAGTGATTATGGCAGAAGAATTCGCATCGGTCAGCCCAGACGCCCATCAAGCGATCCTCAAGTTACTCCGCGAGACTTACCCAGAGGTTAAAATTGAAACTCTGTCACACGAGGCATTTAAACGGAAGACAAGCCAATCAAAAGCGGTCATTCGCACTGGGGAATGCACCCCGTATGCCAACCTTATCCTGCAATCAGGAGTCGCATTTTAAATTACACGCTTATGGAAAAGGTATTGGAACTGAACGGAATTGTTAAAGAGTTTCCCGGAGTTCGTGCTCTAGACGGTGCCAACTTGTCGATTCATAAAGGCCGAGTGATGGCACTGCTCGGCGAAAATGGTGCGGGCAAATCCACACTCATGAAGGTGATGACCGGAATCCATTCACCCAATGCCGGCACCATCACACTTCGAGGCGAGCCCCGGACATTCCAGAACCCAAAGGAATCTCAGTCTGAAGGTATTGCAATCATTCACCAGGAGCTCAACCTGATCCCACACTTAAGCATTGCGGAGAATATCTTTCTGGGAAATGAACCGCTACGAGGCGGACTGATCGACTGGAAAAAGCTTTATCATGATGCCGACCTCCTGCTCAAAAAACTGAACCTCGATCACCGCTCTCACGAGTTGGTTGGTGAGTTGAGCGTCGGCAAACAACAGATGGTCGAAATCGCCAAGGCATTATCTCAGGATGCATCGATCATTGTCATGGATGAGCCAACCGATGCACTGACAGACACCGAGACGGAGAGTCTGTTTGCGGTGATCCGCGAACTCACCGCACAGGATAAAAGCCTCGTTTACATCACCCACCGCCTGAAGGAAGTGTTTGAGATCTGTGATGACGTCACCGTGCTACGTGATGGCAAATTCATTGCAGAGGGAGCGGTCAGCGATATCTCCGAGGAATGGATTATTGAAAAAATGGTGGGACGCAAGTTGACCGACTTGTATCCACGAGCGGAAACTCGCCCCGGCGCGGTCACTCTGGAAGTGCAGAACCTAGTCGGCGATCAAGTCAAGGATGTGAGTTTTTCCATCGCTGAAGGCGAAATTGTTGGCGTAGCCGGGCTAATGGGAGCAGGTCGCACGGAATTTGCCCGCACGATTTATGGCGCCTACCCCTATCACTCAGGGAGCATCACGGTGGCGGGTAACAAAGTAGACATCCGTTCTCCCAAACAAGCAATCGAACATGGTATTGCCTACGTCTCGGAAGATCGCAAACGTGATGGCCTGGTGCTTGGACTCTCGGTTAGTAAAAATATGAGTCTGTCATCGCTTGGAAAATTTGAAAAAGGCCTCATGCTGGACAGACAAGCTGAGCGCTCCGAAGTCGACTCCTACGTGGCGGCATTCAACATCAAAACCCCATCCATTGCCCAGATCATAAAGAACCTGTCCGGCGGCAACCAACAGAAAGTCGCCATTGCCAAGGCACTGATGACCGGACCGAAGCTCCTGATACTGGATGAACCCACTCGAGGGGTCGATGTCGGCGCAAAAAAGGAAATTTACGATTTAATCAATAGCCTCAAACTCAAAGGCTTGAGCATTCTGATGATTTCTTCGGATATGCCGGAGGTCCTCGGCATGAGTGACCGTGTGATTGTAATGCAAAACCAACGTATCAGCGGCGAATTCCCGATTGCGGAAGCGACTCAGGAAAAAATTATGAAATGCGCAATTGGCACAACAGAAGGAGAAAATAATGAATAAAGTTCTAAAGGGATTCCTGGCAAGCAAGCCACTGATTGGGCTGGTAGTTTTTTCAATCGTGGTCGCCTTGCTCAACCCGGGGTTTCTAACCACGGACAACCTGTTGAATGTCCTGCGACAAACATCGATCAATGCCATCATCGCCATTGGCATGACCTATGTCATCCTTTCTGCGGGCATCGACCTTTCAGTCGGGTCCGTGCTGGCATTCACAGGAGCTGTAGCCGCTGCGCTGCTGGCAGCAGGTGTGCCATTGCCCTTGGTCATCATTCTCCCTTTATTACTGGGCGCACTGCTCGGCGCAGTCAGTGGGGCTCTGGTTGGATATGGCAAACTACAACCATTCATCACCACTCTGGTGGCAATGACCTTTCTACGCGGAGCGACTTTGGTATTTACCGATGGTAAGCCGATTTCCATTGCAGGTGACAATGTGGCGCTAATGAACTTCATTGGTTCGGGCTCCCTGCTCGGCATCCCAGTGACCGTGTTGATCATGTTGCTCGCGATGATCGCAGCATATTTTTCTCTCAACCATACGCGCTTCGGACGTCATGTCTACGCCGTCGGGGGCAACGAGGAAGCCACCCGTCTCTCGGGCATCAATACCAACCGTGTCAAGGTCATGGTCTATGCGGTCAGTGGCATGCTGGCTGCACTCGCTGGTATTATTCTGACCGCACGGCTCGGGACGGCATCTCCAACTGCCGGCATGGCCTATGAATTGGATGCCATCGCTGCGGTGGTTCTAGGAGGCACCTCACTGGTGGGCGGTAGTGGCCGAATATCCGGCACCCTGATTGGCGCACTGATCATCGGTGTGCTGGCTAATGCGCTCAACCTGATGGGGGTGTCCTCAAACTATCAGATGATGATCAAAGCGATAGTCATTCTGGCCGCCGTGCTTGCCGATCGTCAGGGAGGAATCCTGCTTATTTCTGGCAAAGTAAAAGCCATGCTAGGCGCTACTGTCGGGCTGTTACTGATCCTGGTCGTGGTATTCTTCCGAGGTGGCAGTGACGCCCAAATCGGGTTGGTTATCTCAACTCAGAATAATCCGTTTTTTGTTAGCCTTAAAGAAGGCGCCATTGCAGAAGCCGAGCGTGCAGGTGTGGGCATTGTCGTCCTCAACTCACAGGATGACCCAGTGAAGGAACGTGCCAACGTGGAAGACCTGCTGGTGCGTGGAGTCAAGGTGATCCTCATCAACCCAGTCAACTCCGATGCCGTAGGACAATCCATCAAACTAGCCAATGCACGCCAGGTAGCGGTGGTCACTCTCGATCGCGCGGCAGGTTCAGGTGAAGTGACCTCCCACATCGCCTCGGACAATGCCGCTGGGGGGACAATGGCAGCAGAATACATGGTGGCAGAACTTGGCAGAGGAGCCAAGGTGGCAGAATTACAGGGTCTGGCTGGCACCGATGCGGCTCGTGATCGTGGCAATGGATTCCATGCGATTGCCGACAGCCAGTTGGATATCAAAATCTCGCTGGCAGCCGACTTTGACCGTTCTAAAGGTTACAATACCATGACCGATATCATGCAGGCACAACCCGACCTCCAGGGTGTGTTCGCCCATAATGACGAAATGGCACTCGGCGCTCTCAAAGCGATTGAGGAAAGTGGCAAAGACATTCTGGTGGTTGGATTTGATGCCAATGAAGATGCCGTCCATATGGTGGAGTCCGGTGCCATGGGTGCCACGATTGCGCAACAACCAGAACTCATCGGTGAAACCGGAGTCATTACCGCTCTCAAAATAATCAATGAGGAAAAGGACATCCCGACTTCATCCCCAGTGGAACTACAGATCATAAAACGTTAGTGTAGATTACCTATAGGCATGCAAAGTATCAGGCTGCCATCACTCGTCGAAGATAACATCTAGGGAGATGTGGTATGCGTTTCAGAGCAGACCAAAGAGGTTAAACCTAAATACGGCAGTAGGCTTAGGTGCATTTTAGAAACCACGACGGAGGTCTTCCGCAGATGGCGAAGCAATCTGATAAGTCGCCAATATGGCGAAGTCACAATTTAATGATGCTCTGAGATATTCGAGGGTAGATGCTTTGAATATGAAGTGTTTATAGATTTATATTCGTGTTGATTCGTGTCCATTGCTACGCCATCTCCGGCAGACCTACGTCGTGGTTCAACTCATTTATTTAGGTTAAACGCAAAATATAAAGATCCCGCAGCACCCTTCTCTCTAGCGACGTGTCACGCAATGAAGACGTGAGCTATTTCGACTACCGCAAACAAAGCTCAAAAAAGTTATAGATCCAGAAACTCGCGACTGAGTCGAAAGACCTCAGGAGGCACGCCGAGGGCTGCTTTAAGGCGAACGTCACGATCCCAGGAGTTGCGTGTCCGCATCAACTGCCAGAGCTGCTTCACTTCTAGATGTAGAAAATACTGCGCAGGTGACACGAGCGGCGTATTGGTGAGTGGATAGTCAGTGCCATACATCAGTCGCCCTTTTAGTCGCGAATCCTGAAGCACTTTTGGGAAATGTTTTCTGCGATTGAACTGGGTCAGCGTCGAGAGGTCAGCCATCAGATTCGGATACTGCGGCATCATCTCCAGCAAGCGTTCAACATTATCCTGACCGCCGGACGTGCCAGAACTCGCAACATGCGCTGCGATGACACGCACACCACACTTCAGCGCAAGGTGCAGTAGCTGTGGATCCCCCAGTGCGTTGTTTGTTTTTGAGAAGGAATCCTCATCGCCAACGTGGGTCAGTAATGGCAGATCCAACTCCACCAATTTATTGTAATACGCCACATAGCGTTCATCCGCGGGATCGATGTCCTGAATATTCGGTAACCATTTAACAAAGACCGCCCCGTTTGCCTTGGACCACTCTAGCTCTCTGAGGGCGTCTGTTCGGTTTGGATGCACACTCGCCCCAAAGTATAGTTCGGAATGGGCTTTCACGGCCTCACCTACAAAACGATTGGGCACACAGGCTTCGCCCGCGGCACAGTTCAGATCACCATCAATGGTGTATGGTGCATCGAGCGCGAGGATCACTGCCGCGTCGACATGCACGGACTCACGCAATGAGCGCGCAATGATATCCATGACGACCTGATCGCCCTCCGCACTGACTGTCTTCTCATTCGTGCCGAAGATCATCAAATAGAGATTAAACTTCCAACTATTGCGCAGCGCTGGAGACACCCACGCCCCACTCTCGCCCGCTCCGAAGCCAGCGGTATGGCAATGCATATCAAGTATCCCAGTCGGTGGCAGCGTCACCGGTGCCTGCATCGGCCCCTTAAAGCAGAGAAGACGCACAATCAGTAGTGCACAGATGATTCCAAGGATACAGAAGACGGGGACCATGCGAGGAGTCTCAAGGCATCCGCACGATTACGCGATCAAAACATGACACTCGGGAGTCGAACGAAAGATATAAAGACCTGACTACTAACGCCACTTGATAGCGTTAGTATAAATAGCCGTGCCGGTTAAACACCTACATTCGATAAGATCAGGCGCGAAGCAACTCGACAAAGCCCTCTCCCCCCGACAATGAGGTTGACCTCGATAATACCCAGCCTACGGTGAGCCGATATTATAATTGGGCCGGTGCATAGTAGAACTAACTGGCTCGAATCACTAACAATGACTGTAAAAACCAATCGACTTTTAACAGGCTCAAAATGGCTTCTCGCGCTTTTTGCCATCACTATAATGACGAGTTGCCGTCTCCTCGTGAATACGGCGGTGGTAGGAGTCGGAGTCGTTGGCCTCGCAGGTTACGGCGTTTATAAGGGTGGCGAAGCTGTAGTGTCGACCGTAGGAGATGCTGGGTCGGCCGTAGGAGATGCGGTCGGAGGCACACATGACTCAGTGGTCGTGTCCAGAGGGACATTGAAGATGAAAAGCAAATATTCCGTGACACTCCTCTATCACGCGGCAAGCAAGGCGTGTCAGAATGCCGAATTTAATTCGATAACGGGTCAAAAAGATGCTTTGTCTGGGCAAGTTCATGCAAAAACCAGCTCGAACGAAAACGTTCTGGTAACCTTGGAAATGCTGGAAAAAGGAGTGACTGCAGTGCAGATACGGATCGGCGACGGCAACCTAAAGCAATCTGAGTATCTCTACGACCAGATGCTCACTCTACTAGGAGATGAATCATGAAAAATTGGATATATATACTGAAGATCTTAGTGCCTGGTTTGCTTCTGGGAACGATGATGGGGAGCGCACAGTCCCAACCCTCCACGGACGAATTGGTGAAAAACCCGTCCTTCCATATCCTTGTCAACCACGAGCAAAAAATCCCCTCAACTGGCACTTTTGACTTCGATACCAAGCTGTTCAAAATTGACTACAAGAAAGAGTTTGACCTTCACGTCGTCGATCAGCGAATCGTCGGAGCACTGGAGACTGGCTTTAATCGTAAAGGCTTAAAATATGATTCGAAAAAACCGGATCTGTTCGTCAGTTACGCGGTCGCGTTTGATGCTGGATTAACGGGTGCAGAATTCAACGCAGCCTATGCAACCGAATTTCCCATATCAGTCCCTGAGCCAGAACCTGGACAGGAATTGAACTACCATCAGGGAACGTTGATTGTCGATGTCGTTGATGCCAAATCACGGATACTGCTATGGCGCGGCTCGATCATGGTGAAGCTCGACATGGATATCAGCGAAGCGGACAAGGACCGTCGGGTTCAGCACATTGTGCGCGTCCTGCTGGAACATTTCCCCAACGCAAAACTGTAGCAAGTTAAGCCACGGCACAACAGGTGGGCAGATGTCGGAATAGTCAGGAGCTTTAAAAGGCTTTAACTAGATTTGCTGACACGCTCGCCAGTCACACCTTTGCCTCTCTTTTCATAGGGCGATGATTCAGAGGTCGCTTGGACACGAGTAACCGAAACAGGAGCGAATGGGCGATCGTCGATGATGTCGCACGATCAGCAACAGTGCTGACAAAAGACGACCACACAGGCTTCGCGATTACTGTTTTAACAGCGACAACCAGTTAGACCATCGGCTCCACACAATAGCCCAAGAGCGTCATCTGAAAGTGACAGACATCCATCATCACGCCGTCCTTGTTTGGAAGCTTTATCCAATCAAAACCTTCGATGCGATAACGGGTCGGTGGTGGCATATCGATCTCAAAGGTGCCTGGATTAATTGAGAACTCTGTAATATTAGCACAGCCTGGCCAGACCGTCGCACCTTCGGGTGGGCTGAGTGTAATAAGGATACCATTCTGCCAGACCTCTGCGCCGGCCTTGTTGTTTGAAAAGCTCCATGGCCCTTTCGTGGTGACGATAGACCCGGGCTTCAGGCAGCCTTCGAGTGCTTCGCTAAATGCTTGATAAAGTGGATCTGTTGTCGGCCCGGCATTGCCAGGAAATTCAAACATTGAAGGTGCGAAGTCGCCAGTGTCATAGCCCCCAGACATCGACATAGCACCACGATACAGCAAGGGATAGTCAGCGACCGTTGGTGGCGCTAGCGATAATACGCCAGCGCTATAGACCTTCATCTCAGCAATCGCGAGTGGCTTGATCTGTTCATACACATCGAGCAATTGATTATATACATCTGTCTCCGAGGTCGCAGGCTGCATTAGAAACTGGTGCATGAAATTTGCATCGGTGTGTGTGTAGCCGGGATAGTTGCACCCAAAGATCACACCGGCCATCGTGTCCAAATCGAGCGGAGTCCCAGCCACTCCAGTATATTGCAGCTGGTGAAAGAGATCCTGACGAATAAAGTTGGAAGACGTCCAATCATAGATGGCCATCGCAAGGTCGAAGGCATACGGACTCCCGGGAAAGTATGTATTACCGAGCGCAGTAATTTCTGCAGTCGTTTTCGTATGCACCCCTGGCGGGTTCTCGTATGGAATGATCTTTAACGGCTCCATCATGGAGCGGAACGCATTAATCGTCGCGCCCTCCAACGCGGGCAGTGCGCTCACATTACCAGCAAGCGTATTCCCATGTGCAGAAATGAGTGTAAACTCCCCTGCTTCTGTGATTGATAGAGCAAAGCTATCATTCACGCCGAAGATCATACTTTCACCAGCGATCTCTAACTGCGTATAGATCAAGCCCCCCTCATGGTGATTCGTTGCGACAATATCGAGATAGCCAATCGGAGCGACCACGATGCGTAAGAGACCGGTGGAACGAGCGGCGTTACAGAGAGGCAAACCATCACAGGCATACGCTTGAGTCGCACCGGAAGCAGAGAAAGAAGAGAGTGACCACATAAATTGATAGAGAAGGAATTAGAAAATTAAAATGACGTGCGAAAATCCTCTCGGAAGTGTTTCTACTTTGCCTTGATAAAGTTAATCCGATCGACCGAATCCAGCATCGCCAAGGGCACACCTTGTAAATTAATCGCGAGGAAATTTTGCTTATAACGACGTGTCTCACTGGATGTCATTTGGCGACTCTCATCCGTTAATGTCATTTCATGAATGAGTTCATCATCTTGATAGAACTCAATCGCTGCGAAGTCTTGCTGCCCCATAAACTTCCACTCGTAGGCCACTGCCAAGTGATACGAACGATAAGCGAGATGATTTACGAATACCACTCCCTCGGAATTTTTATAGTTAACCTCCTTTGTCACCGCACGCTGCGTAATCCCCTGCTCCGACACAGCGAGAGGCGAATCATTCACCGTAAACTCAAAATCAGTCGGGGCATCACGCAAGGACTCAAAAATCGTTTCCGCCGAAACTGCTAACGTCGTGATCAACAAAAGTAGAGGGTATAGAATAAAGTTTCGCATGCGTCATGATCTATTTCAAAAAACGCAGAGGTCAACCCAAGTGAGTCATCCCTTTTCGTCGCGAATAGAAGGTCTATTCGCATCACGCGCACTGATCGACGATGTGCGCATCCACACTCGAGCTGTGGCAAGTCCCCAAAACTAAATTTGGACTGCGCCGTGTATCGCTCGACGCTCGACGCACCATGAAGGTATCGGGGCTGTGCTAAACTACGAACAGGCAGGAATGCCTGTATCACTACCACTCGCCAAAAGGCGCGCTACTGATAATCCCTGCGACCTTCGAGCGCACTGCGCAAGGTCACTGAATCGGCGTAAGTCACGCCCCCACCGCTCGGTAAACCAAATCCGATACGAGTCACTTTGATCGGGCGCTCTCCGACCACTTCCTCCTGGATGTAATGACACGTCGCTTGCCCTTCGATATCGTTCGAGAGTGCGAGCACGAACTCGGTAATCTCACCTGACTCGAGGCGAGCGCTCAGGCTATTCAAATTGAGATCATCGGGGCCGACGCCGTGAATCGGCGAGAGCTTACCATGCAAGACATGATACTGCCCCTTCCATGCCGACGAACGCTCAAGCGCGATCAAATCCGGCACGTGCTCGACCACACAGATCGAGCCACGGTTACGCCGATCATCGACACAGATCGCGCACTGGGCACTCTCGGCAATGTTGCCGCAAGTTTCACAACGACGCACCGCAGCACGCGCCTTGCCCATCGACTCCATGAGATCCTCCAACGCCTCGGGCTGTTCGACCAACAAGTGCATCGCAATGCGCTCGGCGGATCGAAAGCCCAGACCTGGCAGGCGCTTCAGCTCCTGCAAGAGCGTCTCAAAGGCGGGAGTCACAAAAATGGTGGATTAAAATCCAGGGAAGCCGCCGCCCATGCCACCCGTTACGGCGCCCATCGCTTCTTCACTGGTTTCCTTCGCTTTAGCAGCAGCTTCTTGAACCGCACCAAGCAGGGTCTCTTCGATAAATTCTGCGTCTTCTTTCAAAAATTCTGGATCAATCTTGAAGTCCTGAAACTCACCTTGACCATTGATCTTAATGTTGATCGCACCGCCGCCGCTAGAGACTTCGATGATTTGCTCTGCGAGCTTTGCTTGAACGCTCTCCATCTGCTTTTGCATCTTCTGCGCCTGCTTCAATAGTTTACCTACTCCTGCCATAATATATATTCTCTTTCGGGGTTAAAATCGTAAATTTAAGGGCGGGAGTGTCCACGAATCGCAGAGGCTGAGTCAAGCTGATTGAGCTGCCAAAGTCTTCGAATTTACACCCACCAGCGGCGAACTCGCACGAATCCGCCTCGGGCACTGCCAGGATGAACCAAAATACGTCGGTAGGCTTAGGTTCAGTTTTAGAAACTACGTGTTTTAGGTTTAACCGAAATAAATCAACCCGGATACTCCCCAAACACGTAATTGCGCAGATTCTCGGCTTCCATCTCATTGACCTTCAACAACCAACGCGTCACGTCGCCGATCGACACCATGCCGAGCAACTGATCCCCAGCCAATACAGGCAAGTGGCGCACACGCTTATCGGTCATCATTTGCATGGCGTCCTCCACCGAAGTCTTCTCGCAAATGAATAGAAAATCAGAGGTCATCACTTCGCGCACAGTCGTCGCCTTGGGGTCGCGACCTGCGGCCACGACACGCGTCAACACATCACGTTCAGTAAAGATACCGACCACACGATCTGCCTCTTGGACAATGATCGAACCAATACGCTGTCGATTCATCTCAGAGACCGCCGCATCTACGGTTGAATCTGGTGCAATACAATAGACAGAAGCACTCTTCTCTTTAAGTAGAATCGAAACAGTAACTTTATTTAAGGGCATAAGAAATAATGATGGCAATATTCTGCCGACAAGCAACCCATGTTTAAAATTTGATACAAACAATCTGCGCCTCTGCCAGGTTCTTAATCCTACTCTTAACCTTCATCATAATCAAAGCGCTCGACAAGAAGACCTTTCGACTCCGCCTAGAGGAGTAAGATTACGATTATGACGTCGGAAATCGTTATATTTCTATGTTTGAGACGGTCTCCTTCCACTACTTCAACAGCCCCGCATACCCCGCACGAAAATCCTCATAGTGCGGACTCCATCCCAACGACTGACGCAGCTTCAGATTCGAGATAGCCCGACTCGGCATCCGCCCTCCACGACGCTGTAAACGAGGCGACACATGATCAGGGTCAAAGCGCGGCGGCGCTTGCTGCAATTGCTCCGCCAACCAGCCTACCAATTCCGCCTTCGTAGACGGATGATTGTCCGCCACATTGTAAATGCCTGAATTCGCCGACTGCGGCTGCGCGATCGCGGTGCAGATCGCCCCCACAATATCGTCGCGATGGATTAAATTTAGAAAATAATCACCGACTCCGGGAATCACCGACTCGCCAGAGCGCAGCATATCGAGCAAGTAATGCCGCTTCGGCCCATAAATCCCAGCTAAGCGCAGCACATACCACGCACCAAATGCATCGCCCGCGTCGGCCAACAACTGTTCCGACTCACGCAGCACCTGCCCTGTTGCTGGAGCCTCGGAAGTATCCGCCGTCTCATCCACACTGACACCGCCATCCTGTGGATACACCGATGTGCTGCTGGTATAGAGATACGACTGTATTGCGCGCCCCTGCGCCCATTTCAAAATCGAAAGCTGCCCCTCTAAATACGACTTCCGATAGCCCGCGATGCCGCCACCCGCCGAGCTCACGCAATTGACCACCGATTCATACGAAGCGGACAACTGCGCATGCCAGGCCTCATCGCTCAGATCAGCCACGACCACCTCACTCAGGCCCAAATCCCGCAAAGCCAAAGCCTTCTCAGCATTACGCGTCAACGCACCGACACGCACACCGTTCGACAAGAGCACCTTGGCCAAAGCCGTGCCAACATAGCCGCAACCGAAAATCATCACCGATTTGGGCAAGTTCGAAGTCACAGCACTAGGTAAAAGTTGATCACACATCTTCAAAAGTATTTGTGCCCCGGTAGATTCTGCAACAAGTTCCTCCCCTTTCATGCCAACAATAGATCCAGAACTCGTCCGCAGCTACCTACTCGACCTGCAAGATCGCATCTGTCACGCCCTCGAACAAGAGGACGGCAGCGGCCCATTCCGCGAAGACAATTGGCAACGCCCCGAAGGCGGTGGCGGTCGCTCGCGCGTGATGGAAGGTGGCACAGTCTTTGAGAAAGCAGGCATCAATTTTTCCGACGTGCAAGGCGCCAGCCTCCCGCCGTCCGCTACCGCGACTCGCCCGCAGCTCGCTGGCGCACCGTTTCGCGCCATGGGCGTCTCACTCGTCTGCCACCCGCTCAATCCGCATGTGCCCACCACGCATATGAATGTGCGCTTCTTCTATGCAGAGCCAGTCGATGGCGAACCGATCTGGTGGTTTGGCGGCGGTTTCGACCTGACGCCCTACTACGGCCACCAGGAAGACGCCGTGCACTGGCACCAAACCGCACGCGACGCCTGCGAGCCCTTTGGCAGTGAGCTGTATCCAAAATTTAAAGACGTCTGCGACCAGTATTTCTTCCTCCCACATCGCGACGAAGCCCGCGGGATCGGTGGCATCTTCTTTGACGACTTCAACGCTGGCGGATTTGAACAAGCCTTCGCCTTCATGCAATGCGTAGGCGACCACTTCGTGCCCGCCTACCAACCCATCGTCGCCAAGCGCAAAGCGCTGCCCTACACCGAACGCGAGCGCAACTTCCAGCTCTACCGCCGCGGCCGCTACGTCGAGTTCAACCTAGTGCACGACCGCGGCACCCACTTCGGCCTGCAATCCAAAGGCCGCACCGAATCCATCCTCATGTCACTGCCACCGCTCGTCCGCTGGGACTACGACTGGCACCCCGAGCCCGACTCTCCCGAAGCCGAGCTTTACACCGACTTCCTCAAACCAAAGGATTGGCTAAAATCAATTAAGAATTAGGAATTACGAATTAGGATTTACGAGAATGACACCGTTCTTGATTCCACCCGTATCCATCACCTAACTCTAGAATCACCACGCGACTAGTGCCCCGCTCCAAATCCACATTTCTAATTCCTAATTCCTAATTCCTAATTCTCATAATGACCTCACGTGAACGTTTCCTCGCCGCCGCCAATTGCCAACCTGTCGATCGCCCGCCGATCTGGCTCATGCGCCAAGCTGGCCGCTACCTACCCGAATACCGCGCCCTCAAGGCCGAGCACGATTTCGTCACGATGGTGCGCACCCCTGAGCTGGCCGCCGAAGTCACCCTGCAACCGCTGAAGCGCTTCCCTCTGGACGCCGCAGTCATTTTTTCCGACATCCTCGTCATCCCCGAAGCACTCGGCCAAGGCTATCACTTCCGCGATCAAGGTGGCATCGGCATGGACTACCTGCTCGATACGCCCGAAAAAATCGCAGCACTCGATCCGTCCAAGGTCACTGAAAAGCTCAACTACGTCGCTGGCGCCCTGGAACTGACGCGCAAGCAGATGGGCGAAGACAAAGCACTACTCGGCTTCTGCGGTTCGCCGTGGACACTGGCTTGCTACATGGTCGAAGGCGGCTCAGCCAAGGACTTCGTTGCGATCAAAAAACTCGCATGGGATCAGCCTGAGCAATTTGAGGCGCTCATGCAGAAGCTCACCAACTCGATCGTCGAATATTTGCACATGCAGATCGATGCCGGTGCCGACGCCATTCAAATCTTTGATTCTTGGGGCGCCATTTGCCCAGCCACGCACTACGAGGCATGGTCACTGCGCTGGATTCGCCACATCATCACCGAACTCAAAAAGCGCGTGCCAGTCATTCTCTACGCCAAAGGCATGGGGCACAAGACTCCGGAACAGATCCAAACCGGTGCATCCGTCCTCAGTCTCGATTGGACGATGAACCTACGCCGCGTGCGCAGCACACTTAACCACGGCACCGCGATTCAAGGCAACCTCGACCCTGTCGTATTGACAACCACTCCCGAGATCACACGCATCGAAGCAAAGCGTGTGCTGGAGCAAGCAGGCAACCAACCTGGCTTCATTTTCAACCTCGGCCACGGCATGATCCCAAGCGCCAAGGTCGAATGCGTCGAAGCCTTGATGGAAGTCGTGACAGGGCAGAAAAACGCGTAATTTCCTCTACGTAGAAGCGACACTCTTGTCGCTTTTCACTGAGCCACACCACATACCCATCCGCGCACATGAACGCTCCAGCTCATTCCCCCAAAACCTGTATCATCGGAGCGGGCATTAGTGGACTCGCCCGCGCCTGGCAACTTAAGCGCGCCGGCCAAGACTGCACCGTGCTGGAACAATCTGCCCTCCCTGGTGGTGCGATGCGCAGCGTCCGAGACGGCGAACACCTTGCCGAAGAAGGCCCCAACTCGATTCTACTCAACAGCCTCGAAATCGAAGCCTTCCTCGACAGCATCCCCGGCCTCAACGACTCAATTATCGAAGCTCTGCCCGAAGCGAACAAGCGCTTCATCGTGCGCGACGGCAAACCACACGCAGTGCCCATGGGGCCGATCTCAGCGATCACCACCCCGCTCTGGTCGTTTGCGGGCAAGCTGCGCGTGCTCAAAGAGCCCTTCGTCAAAGCCGCGCCCGCAGACGGCGAAGAAAGCGTGGCCAACTTCGTGCGCCGCCGCCTCGGCGACCAACTTTACCGCTACGCGATCAACCCACTGGTTGGCGGCATCTATGCAGGCGACCCCGAAAAGCTTTCGCTCCCATATGCCTTCCCAAAGCTACACGCGCTAGATCAAAATCACGGCGGCCTCATACGCGGAGCCATTGCCAAAATGCGCGCCGCACGTGCCAACAAAGGCCCCAAGCCACGCAAACGTATTATTTCGTTTAAAAACGGCATGGCCGAGTTGCCCGAAAAACTCGCCGCCGCACTAGGCGATAGCCTGCACACGGCAGTCACCATCCAATCCATACGTAAATCCGACTCACAATGGACTGTTACGTGGAAGCACCCTGATGGCACAGTGACTGAGGACAGCTTTGACAAACTCATTCTGACAGTTCCCGCGCATCGCGCCGCACACCTGCCCTTTGACTCTGAGCTTCAAGGCCAACTCTCAGCCTTAGACGCCATCGATTACCCGCCCGTCTCAGTGCTGAGCCTCGGCTTTAAGCGAGCCGATGTCGCACATCCAATCGACGGCTTTGGCGCGCTCGTGCCAGAGTGTGAAGGCCGCAAGATTCTCGGCGTGCTCTTCCCCTCCAGCCTCTTTCCACAACGCGCGCCGGATGGCGAAGTGCTGCTCACCGTCTTCATCGGCGGCGAACGCCAACCCGAGTGCGCGACTGCCGACACCGAAGCACTCATGCGCACCGTGCTCCCGGAGTTAGAACAACTACTAGGCGTCACCGGCCAACCCACCTTTGTGCATCACAAGCACTGGGACAAAGCCATTCCACAATACAAACTCGGCTACGGCAGCCACCTAGCCGAGATGGAACGTATCGAACAGCTGAACTCAGGACTCCACCTCGCTGGAAACTATCGCACCGGCATCTCCGTGACCTACTGCCTCGAAGCGGCACTTAGCCAATAGACCACCCCCTAGTGATTCGGAATACCATGACTGCCAAAAAGAAAACAAGTAAACTGAACACAAAGAAAGTGTCGATTCAGCGATCATCGACGGCGGAATACTTGACCTTTATCGCAGCAAGCGGCCAAGGCGGCGTTGAGGCTATATATGCCGATAAAAATGTCTGGCTGACACAAAAGATGATGGCCGTTCTGTATAATGTAGATGTCCGCACCATCAACTACCACCTAAAGAAGATCTTCAGCGACAGTGAGTTGGAAGAAGATTCAGTTATCCGAAATTTTCGGATAACTGCCGACGATGGCAAAAACTACAACACCAAGCACTACCTACTCTCCGGGATCATCGCCGTGGGCTATAAGGTCAACTCGGAGCGTGCTGTGCAGTTTCGTAAATGGGCAACCTCAATCATTCAAGAATTCACCATCAAGGGTTTCGCAATGGATGATGAGCGCCTGAAAAATGACGGCTCCATTCTCGGTAAAAAGTATTTCGAAGAACAATTGCAGCGAATTCGAGAAATCCGCCTAAGCAAGCGTAAGTTCTACCAAAAGATCACCGACATTTATGCGACTGCCATTGATTACGATGCCCGTGCTCACGCGACGCAGCGTTTCTATGCCACGGTGCAAAACAAACTGCACTGGGCAATCCATGGGCAGACGGCGGCAGAAGTGATCGTAGATCGAGCCGACCACAAGCAAGCGCACATGGGACTGACCACCTGGAAAGATGCCCCAAGCGGAAAAATTCAAAAATTTGATGTCAGTGTCGCCAAGAATTACCTAGATTCCGCTGAAATGGCACAGCTACAGCGCTTAGTATCCGCCTATTTGGACGTGGCTGAAGATATGGCATTACGTGAAATCCCGATGACGATGCAAGACTGGGAGACACGACTGAATCGGTTTATTGAAGCGACTGACCGTGAAGTGCTGCAAGATGCGGGCAAGGTCACTGCTGAAATTGCCAGAGCACATGCGGAAAGCGAATTCGAACAATACCGCATC
The DNA here is from genome assembly GCF_902728235.1 of Lentimonas sp. CC4. NCBI lineage: Bacteria > Pseudomonadati > Verrucomicrobiota > Lentimonas > Lentimonas sp. CC4. The sequence continues at coordinate 2,544,318 of NZ_CACVBO010000001.1, read as the reverse complement.
GTGCAAGACCGTCTGTTTGAGAGTGATTTTGACCGGTCTTTAAACAATTCGGAATCCGATTTGGGCACCGATGGCGGTTCCGCTGAATAGTCATAAATGAATCACTTCTATCCAGGCATGGGCGCAACGTCAGCAATGTATGGGTAGTTATGGAGAAATGAATTCGCAGGCCGCTTTCATAACTGGCCACGATGGCAAGGCGAACGCACTCTTCAGGATATCGCGAAGCGAATCATCCAAGAACACAAAATTGAATCAGGCGATACAGTGATTGGCACTTCACTGGGCGGCATCATCGCCTGCGAGATCGCGAACCAAATTGATTTGGAGCGCATCGTTCTGATCGGATCAGCTCAAAGGAAAGAAGAAATCAATAGCGTTCTATCTGCACTCCACCCACTGATTGATCTAGCGCCAATTGCATTCATCCAAATGTCCTCAGGAAAACTCCCAAGTGACTTAACAGATATGTTTAGCCACAGTGATCCTGAATTTATCAGAAACATGTCTAAAGCGATCTTTAGTTGGGCTGGACTAAAAAGTGATGTCCCTGTGTTACGAATCCACGGACAAAAAGACCTCGTAATTCCACATCCACCGAAGGGTGTTAATCATACGGTTGACGGAGGGCACCTCATCGTGATGACTCATGCACTTGAATGTATCAGACTGATCAATAGAGACCTATCGGCAAAAACTAGAAAATGAAAATACGATACACTCTAAGCATATGCACACTACTCGCGATTCAAGCCATCGCGGCGCCGAGCTTAATTGGAACTTGGAAATCAGTTGCTCACCCACAGTAATGATTTAGCCACGAAGAGGCACAAAAAGTCACAAAAAACTAGGAGGATAGCTATTATGAATATAGAGGAGATTAATACATTATGCGACGCGGTTCGAGAGTGCTCATTTGGGTTACATAAACATTTAAAGCATGGCCACCTTGAGAAGATTTATGAGAACGGGTTAGCACATCGTTTGAGAAAACGAGATGTCGCTGTTCTACAGCAAGCACCCGTCCCTGTTTACGATGAGGACGGAACGATTTTGGGGGATTTGAATGCTGATCTACTCGTCTCCAATGAGCTGATCGTAGAGCTCAAAGCCGTTCGAGCGGCAAACGATGACCATGTCGCTCAATTGTTGGGCTATCTGCGAGGCAGCGGAAAACGCTACGGCTTGTTAATCAATTTCGGTAGCCCAAAACTTTTTATCAAACGCTATGTTTTGGATCCCGCATGATAGTTTTCGTGCTTTTTTGTGCCTTTTCGTGGCCAAAAGCATCCATCGTCCTCATTTCATTTTACGTCTATCTAATTCTCAACTAGCGTTCTAAAACCGAAAACCACCCACAGCAGGAATCACTTTAGCCACGAAGAGGCACAAAAGTCACAAAAACTAGGAGGATGGATACTATAGAGATAGAGGCAATGCATCCATTATGTGACGCGGTTCGAGAATGCTCGCTTGGGTGACACCAGCACTTTTTTATCACACGCTATATTAGATCCATCGTAATAGTTTTTGTGCTTTTTTGTGCCTTTTCGTGGCCAAAATAATACAGTAGTTTCAATTTCCAGTTTTCCTAAGATTTTCCATCCATGCCCGACACACAAAACGAAATCGCTAAACTTCGCGCTGAAATCGCGAAGCACGACGAACGCTATTACAAGGACGCGCTCCCGAGTATCGACGACCAGGCCTACGATCGACTGAAGGCGCAACTCGCCGAGCTCGAAGCTACCAGCCCTGAATTTGACTTTGGCGACTCTCCCACGAAAACGGTCGGCGATGACCGCCTTGAAGCGTTCGAGAGCTACACGCACCGCGTGCCAATGCTCAGCCTCGACAACACTTACAGTATGGAGGAGCTGATCGAATTTGGCAACCGCCTCGAAAAGCGCTTCCCCGAGCAAACACTCAACTACCTCGTTGAGCCAAAGATCGACGGCGTGGCCGTGAGCCTCACCTACGAACACGGCAAATTCGTGCGTGCCGTCTCGCGTGGCAACGGCACCGAGGGTGACGACATCACTCAGAACGTCCGTCCGATTGCAGGCCTACCCATGTCCATCGACAACGCACCTGACATCCTCGAAGTGCGCGGCGAAATCTATATGCGCCACGACGAATTCGAGCGCATCAACACACTTCGTGAAGCTGAAGGCCAACAGCTCTATGCCAACCCCCGCAACCTCGCGGCAGGCACCATAAAACTGCTCGACCCCTCGGAAGCCCGCACACGCACACTCGACATCGTGCTCTACGGCGTCGGTGCTTGTGAGCCTGCCCGCTTCTTCAGCCATCAAGCCGAAATCCACGAAAAGCTCAAAGGCTGGGGTTTCTCAGTATTGGAAAAGATCTGGCTAACCGACACCATTGAACAAGCTTGGAGCAGTATTGAAGAGTTGGATACACTGCGCCAGAAATTCACCTACCCCACCGATGGTGCAGTCGTCAAACTCGACGACTTCCGCCTGCAAGACGAAGCAGGCTTCACGTCCAAAGCGCCGCGCTGGGCGATTTCCTACAAGTTTGAAGCTGAACGCGCGGAAACTTTGCTTAAAGAGATCAGCCTGCAGATCGGCCGCACGGGAGCAGTCACTCCGGTCGCAATTCTTGAGCCAGTGCAACTCGCAGGCACCACCGTCTCACGTGCCACACTGCACAATGAAGATGAGATCCGCCGTAAAGACATTCGCCCCGGCGACACCGTGCTGGTGCAAAAAGCCGGCGAGATCATCCCGCAGATTCTAAGCGTCAACAAAGACAAGCGCCCTGCTGACAGCCAACCATTCGACTTTGGCACACATTTGGAATCACTCGGTATCATTGCCGAGCGCGATCCCAACGAAGCGGTTTGGCGCATCACGAGTCAAGACGACCCTATCCGTCAACAACGCGCGCTGCAACACTTCGCCAGCCGCGCCTGCATGGACATTGAAAACCTCGGCACCGCCGTGGTGGAGCAACTCGTCTCACGTGGTCTGGCGAAAACACAGGCCGATCTCTACACACTCGACGCCGATCAACTACTCGAGCTCGATAAATTCGCAGAGAAATCGGCAACCAATTTAATCGCAGCACTCGAAACGAGTAAGACGCGCGCACTCTGGCAATTGATTCACGGCCTCGGCATTCCGCACGTTGGCAAGCAATCCGCCAAAGATCTCGAAGCCAACTTTGAGTCACTCGATGCGATCGCCGCAGCCAGCGAAGAACAACTCGAAGAAGTGGACGGCATCGGCTCGATCATGGCACAAAGCTTGCACGCATGGTTCGCCGAACCAAGCCACATTGAACTGATTGACCGCTTACGCGAATACGGGCTGAACTTTCAATCCGCGCGCACCGACACTTCGGATAGCGCCTTAGCAGGCAAGATCTTCGTGCTCACGGGTTCGTTGCCTACCCTCACCCGCAGCGAGGCCACCGCGTTGATCGAACAAGTCGGCGGACGCACCAGCTCCAGCGTCAGCAAGAAGACCGACTATGTGATCGCCGGCGAAGCCAGCGGTTCGAAATATGCGAAGGCAGTGAAGTTGGAACTCACGATCCTCGACGAAGCCGCGTTCAAAAGTCTTGTTGCTGGCTAAACGGTCTAGGCTGTTGCAATTCACCTGTAGGGGCTTTGCTCGCGAAGACCGCGATACCACGAAACCGACTCGAACCTTCCAAACACCAACCACATTCGCGGGCTCCGACAAGCAGAGCCCCTACGATTCAGACGCACGCCGCTAGCGTTTCTTCTTCAACCAGCCTTGCTTACCTGCGATGCTTTTGAGTTCCTGCTCAGGTGCATACGCCTTTGGGATCATTGAAAAACGTTGCAAAAATGTCAGCGCATTGCGCAGCCCTGTCACGGGGTTGCGTTGCTTCTTTAGATCATCAGACGACAAACTCTGCAAACCTGAGACATAAGCGGTGACCAGCGCATCGCATTCGCTCCATGCCGCTGGATCGTTATCATACATGTAAGCCTCAAGGAGGCGCATCATGCGATCATATCCATCTAAATCGGCCGCACTCGCGCGCACCTCAGCTGCGATTTCGGCACGCTTTGCCACTGTTGCTTCGGCTGAGAGCCGACCATCTGTGCCACCATCCGCAGGACGAGGACGTAGTGGGCGCACCCAAACATTACGATAACGCACCGGATTGCCGTGATCTTGCAGCTGTATACGTCCCTGCTCTGGATAGGCCTTGGTTAATGGTTTACGTTTTTTGAATCCACCTCCGCCATCGAGCGGTGTGCTGTCTTGCACGACGACTCCATTGACTAAAACAGTCATCGATCCTTCATCCAACACGACGCCGTCTTTAACGATTGGGCGACGAAAGATAATATCATAACTCTGCCACTGCCCTGGCGCGCGTAATGCGTTGGCCGCTGGAGGCATGACACCATACACAGCGCCTGCCATGCCATCGGCATACGACGGGTTGTTGTAATTATCAAGCACCTGCACTTCGATGCCACCAGGGAGGAACACGCCGCTATTGCCTCGTTTCTGACTATCTCCGGGAAGTTGCTTTTCGTGTGACCATTCAATGTGCAGCTGACAATCGCCAAACTCAGCCTGTGTTTCGATGTAACCTGCACCACCGACACCAAGCATATAGCCCGCCTGTGAAGTCCAATCTGACTTACGTTTGCCCTTCGGCTTCACGTGTTGCCAGTTACGCTGAAACGATTCGGTCGTGCCATCAAACAATACCAGCGCATCGGAAGGCGCATCGCCGATCTTCACCCCAGGCTCGACACGTGGTGGTTGCGGACGGTTTTGATCGTGCACTGCCCACGGATGATTCGCATCTGGGGCATCGCCGAAGAAAGCATTGTCGGCGATGACAGATAGAGGCAGGCACAAAAATGCCGCAATGAAACGAGAATCGAGGGCGATTTTCATAATGTAATTAAAGGATCAGAAGGGACGCACGCGAATTAAAGAAGCTTTTTGACCCTCGGCCCGACATCTGGATCGGTAGCCAAGGGCTTGAAGAGCCTTTTAACTTCGCGAGCTGTGGTCCGATCGATTTTGCGACCTTCATAGCCGCTAACGATCGCATCTTTCAACTCAACCGTTGAAGCGCCTTGGATCAATTCAACGGCAAATTCCACCTTAGCGCGACTATCACCAGTGATATCATCCTTACTAAAGACACGCTTCAGGCCACGCAGTGCAGCCGTCTGATCCGCATCCGACACGCCGTCCGAGTTGTAGAGTGAGCTCCACACCTGAGCAGCGGGAAGATCCGACCAGCGTGAGAGCGATTTGATCGCGTCCCCACGGAGTGGGCTATCTGTGGCAATCAACTGTTGCAAATACTGAGCAACTGGCTCGCAAGAGATACCATCCAAAATCGCCAGCACCCCTTTGCGAGCGTCATCGCTTGGAGCAGATTGCAGAGCAGGCAAATAATACTCGGTCCACTGATACTGAGCTCCGCCGACATTATCGGAAAGCTTCTTCAGGCTCCCTTGTGCAGCACGCATCATACTATCCTGAGTTACAATAATGTTCAGCAGAGTGCGAATGCTCTCTCCGTCTCCGATTGATTCCATCGCTTTGAATGCAGCCTTACGCACATCCTCGTCATTGCCGGGTTGTGCCAACTCGTTGGCCACAGCGGTCACGCCGTCGGTATTACGCAATTCGAGAAGCTGAAATCCAGCCACTTGAGCGGCTGGATTGCTCTTATCCTTGGCAGCGCTCAGCAGCGCCGCATCGGCAGAAGGCACATTCAAGCGCGACAATGCTTCCGAGACGACAGCATCGCTGCTATTCTTTAAATACAGTGCATACAACGGCTCATAACTTTTAATCGTGCCGATCACACCCAGCGTGCGAATTGCACTTTGTTTCACCGATGCTGAAGGCGACTGCAACAACGCTAATACCGCGTCTTCATACTGTGTCAGATTAAGATCTGCGATCGCAGCAAGCACGACTGTTTGATCCACCTCGGACATGCTAGGCAGTAGCGCAATCGCATCTCCTGCGATTGGAGAACCAATTGCAACGCGAACCATTGACTCGCCTTCAGGGAAGGATTCATCCTTCAAAACGATCTGGAGTGTATCCATGGCTCCACTGGCATCCAACACCGTTTGCTGTTCGTAGGCTGCGACACGCACGACGCTACTTGATGCCGTAGTCGCTAGGACGCGTGCGGCATCGGAGCTGATATTGCCATGATCCAGCAAGGCCAATTCGATCGAAGTTTTCAGCGCAGCATCCGCTTTAGAATATTTAGATAGCAACGCAGCTGATGCATCTGCCCCGCCGATTTTCCCCAAAGCCAGAGCAGCCGGTGCCGCCATCTCGGGGGAACCGTTGGATAATACGACACCGATTGCCGGAACGGCCGCAGGATCGCCACGATATGCTAGCGCATCGAGGTAAGCGATTTGAGCGTCTTGCTTAAGGGCAGCTACCAGAGCTTCGGTTGCTTTGGGCGAGGAATTCGCAGCCAACGCACGGCGTGCACAATCCGCGATATGAGCATCCGGATCGTTTAGCAATGCCGCCAAGGGCGCCACCGATGCTTCGTCGCCAATTAGTGCCAAGACACGGATCGACCAGTCACGAGTCGCAAACGGCTTGCCTGGCCCGATATTTTCCAGCAACTGCGCCTCCGATGCGGCACGCTCTGTAGCAGGCGTATCAAGTAGCACCTGTCGCAATTCGAGGCGAGCCGACTGGCGCTCTTTATAGTTATCGGAGTTGAGGTTCGTAATTAAACCACTGAGATCGGCCGCAAATGATGCGGAGGCGATCGCAAGTAGCGAAGTGAAAGAGGTAATTCTCTTAATCATTTAATATAAGGATTGAAATTTGAATATGGATGATGGCTCACAAAATTGCCTTAAGCGGGCAGTTCATAACCAGCACGACGTGGACGATCCATCCAGCGGAGGGCATCGGCATCACCGAGGATCATTTCCGCAGCTGGATCCCAACGGATGGGACGTTTCATACGCTCGGCAATACCTGAAAGCTGGCAGATCGTGCCAGTTCGGTGCCCTACAGTTGCCGGGCAAATTGGCGTGCGCCTCGTCTTGATGCAATCCACCCACGCACCGCGATGCTCAGGAGAAACATAGAGTCGGGTATCAGTTGGCGACAGCGGTCGTTTAGCCATACTTGGCACGGACGTCGTCAACTTACCACCTCGACTGACCATAACCTCCCCTTCCGTTCCGATGAAACGAATCTGGTGCCCCTTCATATCCGGATGATCGCGAATGACTTTAACACCGTCAGCGTATTGATGATACTGATACCTTTCCCCCTCGTAGCCCTTCGGCATATAGAGTGTTGGCCCTGAATCATCCATACCCAGTGCCCATTGAATGATGTCAAAATGGTGCGCACCCCAATCACCGTTTTTGCGGGAACCGTATTCCCAATAGGAGCGCCAACCACCACCGAAGGAGCCTTTTACACGCTCTGCGGTATAAGGTTCATACGGGGCAGGCCCTAACCACTTATCATAATTAAAGCCCTCTGGAATTGGCTGTTCGGCTCCCAGTTTAGCAGGAGGAAATCCGCCAAGCTGTGCATAGGCTTCCTTAATCTCACCGATCCATCCGTTACGCACGATCTCAGCTGCTTTGCGAAACGCATTGTCGGAGCGTTGCATCGAGCCGACCTGTAGCACCGTGCCGTAACGTGCCTCAGCCTCGACCATGGCTTTGCCTTCGTCGATCGTGAGCGTCATAGGCTTCTCAACATACACATCCTTACCCGCACGCATCGCGGCTATGGCGATGGCAGCATGCCAGTGATCCGGCGTCACGATAACGACTGCATCGACCGAAGGATCATTGATGATGTCTTCGTAGTCAGGCGTGGCAGCCACGTCGGCGTAGCCGCGCTTTGCCATTTCATTCTGCCCAAACTTCAACCTGTCAGGCTTCACATCACAGACATAGGTCGGCTGCACATCAGATCTCCCCGTAATACCAAGTAGAGCGCGAACCTGTAAGCCCATACCGATGTAAGCTATGTTGATACGGCTATTGGCACCGCCCTTCCCATTGATGCCTAGCGTTTCCGAGCGAAGAATCATCGGTGCCGCAAATAAAGAGGCTCCGAGTGCCGCGCTTTGCTTTAGAAATGAGCGACGTGATTTTTTAGATGAATAATTCATTATAATAAATTTTAAGTTACAATTAAGTCCAAAGATCCTCGCAAGCTGCCCAACCCGCGCGGGCTGGTTCCTTAACAAAGACGTTCAATTCTGGGCGGTTGGTGATGCGCATGTTTTTAGAGTTCCACTCAATGCGGCCACCAAAGCGCTGTGCAAGCACACCGAGTAAAGCGACTTCAGACATCGGCGCAGCATAACCGAAGTTTACTTCGTAAGCTTACCGCTGGGTGTGGTATCCGCTTCGATATCACCGCATGCAAACTGAATGCCAGCGAGATAATGTTTTAGCATCAGTGGATTTGCGAAGATATGATCGTTATGTCCGATACTGGTATAGAACATACGTCCCTCGCCTACGCCCTTCACCCAAGCAACGGGATAGTCATTGTCCTCACGGCTCATACCTTTGACCTTATCACTGCGCTCGGGATCAAGATGCAGTAAAATGCGCAAGTTCTCGCGCGAGTATGGCTCAGAGCGAAATTGGTAGATTTCTTCGACCAACGCGAAATCGTCCATACCATCAAACACTGGCTTCATGGTGCCATGCTCAGGATCTTCGACCACAATCGTCACATTATTAGTATGACGCCACGGGTGACCTTCGAAGTAAGCGCCCATTGCGTCGCCATAGGCTTCATTATGATAGCAAGAGTCAGTCGCAGCGTGAATTCCAACGAGGCCTCCGCCCTGATTGACGTATTTAATTAGATTACCAACGAGTCGTTCGTGACGCGCTTGTAGGAACGCCCACTCTTCCTTCGAAAACTTCTTTTTCTGCTTCCGATTTGGCATAAAGAAATCCTGCGTCGGGCTGAGAAGCACCACCGCGTCAAATGTCTTTAAAGCTTCGGGCTCGAAGTTTGCAGGATCGTCGCTCACCACTGCCGTATAGGCGCCGGAGGATGTGCCCATGGCTTCAAGCGCAAATTTACCAACAGGAATCGACTTGTGGCGAAAGCCTTGTGTCGCGCTGTAAACCAAAATACGGCGTTCTTCTTTCGGAGTCGCAATCGCCTCCTGCGGCAACGCGGCTTCAATTGCTTTGGTCTGCTGCGGAGAGACTGGCTTATCTTTAAAAGTCGGCACCCAACTAGACGCCGCACTGAGTGAGCCCGCCAACACTAGGCAGGAAGCTGTAAGGATTTTATTCATATTTGGTGGGGTGAACAGAGAAAAGCGAGTCTGCCCGTATGTTCAGGCGAGCAGACTCAATTGTTAACTTAAACTTCAGTATCGGAACCCAACGGTTTGCGCTTTACAGGCTTCGACTCGACGTCGACATCCATCGCAGTGCGAATGTCATCCTCGATTCCGGACGTGGCTTTTTTGAACTCGCGCACCGACTTACCAAAGGACTTAAAGAGTTCCGGCATACGTTTCGCACCAAAAAAAAGTAGCACGACCGCACCGATCATAATGATCTCAGGCGTGTTCAGATTCTGGAGAAAAGCGAGTGGTGTCATGTTCATAGGACTGCTCCTTATTATTGTTTGTCTTTGTCGAAAGCTGCGTCGAAGGCGACATTGCTCGGCGCGAAGTCGAGCGCACGAGTGAACGCACACGCCTCAGCACCTCCATGGAAACGATCCATGCGGCTATCTTCCCACTCGATGGAAAGTGGCCCTTGGTAATTGACGTCATTCAACGCGACGATCACTTCTTCGAAATTCACGTCACCACGACCTGGAGATCGGAAATCCCAGTAGCGACGGGCATCACCGAATTCAGTGTGACCGCCAAATACGCCGACGTCGCCATTGCCGTGTCCCCACCATGCGTCCTTGACGTGTGCGTGGAAAATGTAGGCCCCGAAGTCGCGAATGAATTTTACATAATCCACACCTTGGTAGCCGAGGTGGCTCGGGTCATAGTTAAACCCAAAACGCGGGTGATGGTTAATCGCTTCAAGCGCTTGTGCAGCACTCGCGATATCAAATGCAATTTCAGTCGGGTGCACTTCGAGTGCGAAATCAACATCCTCCTCCTCGAAGACATCAAGGATCGGCGTCCAACGGTCGGCGAAATCCTGGAACCCTGCTTCAATTTGACCCGGCACGATTGGCGGAAACGAATACAGTAAGTGCCAGATCGAAGAACCAGTAAAGCCATTGACGACGACGCGCTCTGGCGCACCACCTGGCTTCGCGTCGAAGAACTTACGCGCCGCACGGGCAGTATCTTCCATTTCCTTAGCAGCACGTTGGCGCACACCCTCAGGCTCGCCATCGCCGTAGATCTCAGGTGAAAGAATCGCCGCATGGCGCTCGTCAATGAGGTCGCAGACCGCTTGGCCGACGAGGTGGCTACTGATCGCGTAGCAAGTTAGACCATTGGCTTCAAGCAGCTCCCACTTTTTGGCGATATAGTCTGGCTCGTTGAGCGCAGCTTGCACATCAAAGTGATCGCCCCAACAGGCGAGCTCGACGCCGTCGAAGCCCATTTCTTTTACTTTAGGTGCGAGTTCCGCGAGTGAAAGATCGGCCCATTGGCCGGTGAAAAGTGTAACAGGACGTGACATAATGGGGAGTTATTAGGTGTTAATTGAAAATTGTTATTTAGTTGTTTCGAGCAGCTTGATCGCCGCCTCATTTTTACTAGCTTGAGCCACCGAAAGGGCCGTATCTCCACTCGTTGAAGCGATGGTAGGATCGACACCATTATCTAGAAAAAGTTGCACCATTTCGGCACTACCACTTGCGGCGGCTTCGTGTAGTGGCGTGCCGCCGCGCTCACTCAAGGCCTTAGGATCGGCACCGCCTTTGATAAGAACTGTGGCCATGACTACGCGATCTTTCGCCGCCGCATTATGCAACGGTGTCCACCCCGCCTTATCCCATTCATTGGGCTTGGCCTTGGCTTTGAGTAAAGCAGTCGCAACTTTGGGCAGATCGCGATCGACGCAGAGATGTAGCGGCGTGCGCTTGCTACCATCCGGTGCATTCACATCTGCACCCGACTCAATCAAAAACAATGCGATCGTTTCTTTCTTTCGGAGAATCGCTTGATTCAACGGGGAGAGCTTCGGGTTCTTGCCCTGATTCAAGCGCTCGGGATACGCGGTAATTTGTAGTGTCACATCTGCCAAATCGCCCCGCGCAATCGCTTCATCAATCGTAGTATATTTCGCATCAGCAGCACACGCGCAGAGCGTGAGCATACCAAAGCACACTAAAATCAAGAAGCGATAAATACGTGAGGCGATCATGAGATGTGAATCTAGAATTAGCCCAGATCGACTGGAGTCCACGCATTGTCATTCGCCTGCGAGGCAACAGCTGCGTCAATGAAAGCGAGGCCCATACGACCGTCATGCACGTTGGCATATTTGCTACCATCGCAGTTCCATGCTTCACCCTTCTGGAAGGCACGAATGTCTTTTTCGAATTCACGGTGAAGACGCGCAAATGCATCATGCAAACCTTCAACATGCCCCGATGGAATCGTTGGCTCGTCGAGCAGCTCCTGCGGCACATCTCCGAGGAAGCCGTCGTTGGCCGAGACCGCGCCGCGCCAGTAAGTGCGATCGGGTTGACCTGGCAGACAAATAGTGACCGCCTCAGCATCCTCTTGACGCCACTTGAGCAAGCCCTTTGTGCCGGCAATCACGATGCCGAGATCATTCTGATGACCATGGCAAATTTGTGACGCACGCACGAGGCACTTCCCACCATTGGAGAGTTTACCGTAAACAGTGAAGTGATCGTCAATCGGACGACCAGGAACCATACACTCACAGTGCGCGGACACATCCGTCACATCCAAACCAGTCACAAAGCGAAGTTGCTCCAAGGCGTGAATACCGATATCGCCGCCCGCACCCGAAGCCCCTGCGCGCTTTGGGTCTGTGCGCCATGCTGCTTGCGTTTGACCAGTGTCTTCGAGCTTATCAGCCAACCAGCCTTGAATGTAATAGCTATCCACCCAGCGGATCTCACCGAGCAAACCACTCTGCACGATAAAACGACTGAACCAACTGCTCCAATGGCCGACATAAGTATGTGCCACTGCAAACGGAACATTCTTTTCCTTCGCCTTCGCGACCAATGCATCGGACTGCGCCAGGTCAATCGTCATTGGCTTCTCGCACATGACAGGGATGCCCGCTTCGAGCGCCTTCATGGCAGGATCGAAGTGCACGAAGTTCGGCGTAACAATCAAGATGTAATCCAGACGTTCCTCTTCAGGAAGATCCTTCTGCACAGTGATCATTTCATCATAGCTCTCGTATCCTTTCACTGGATACGCCCAAGCGTCTGCCTCTTCCATCGCGATCTTAGGATCAGGATGTAGTGCGACCGAGTGCACCTTACGCGTGCCGTCGAAGTGAATTGCTTTTTGGTGTGGGTTCGCGATGAAAGCGCCGCCTCCGCCGCCAACCATACCGACTTTGAGTGGTTGTTTTGATGCCATAATATTAGATATTTAAAATTGAATTAGTGAGAACCAATGACTTTTGGCTTATAACCGCCCTGGCTCTTGAAGTAGAGAATGAGTCCCACGAAGCAGACCAACATAAATGCAGGGAACATCGACATTTTCGCCAAGGCGCCTTGTGTCTCACGCTCTTTGACTTCACCGATCTCGCCTTGCAGCGCTTCGGGTAGCGCCTCAACCGCAGTCACATCTAAGGCGGTGTAATTACCTAGCACGTAGTGGCGCTCTTCGGTGATACTTTCAAAAACGGGTGCCTCAACGGCTTCTTCAAGTGCAGAGGTGACCGAGCTTTCCTGTAAGTCTCCAATGAAAGGCCCGCCCAAAATACCAACGCTTAGCATCCCAATACCTGCAATCGCATTCAGCGTGAGTGCACCACCTTTTGGCGTTTGCTCTGCGACCACACCTAAAACAGTTGGCCAGAAGTATGTCTTAGCGACACCATAAATGGTCGCCGCAAAGAAGATGAATGCAACACTGCTAGCAAACGATAGCAGGTTTAATCCGACAATCGCTAGACCCGAGCAAAGTGCAAGTAGTCCCAAAGGTCCGAATTTTTGAATCACAGGGCCCGCATTGAAACGTAGCACCATCATAATTGCTGAGGTGTAAACAAGCACCCAAGTTGGATCCCAGCCAGCAGCATGCATGGGCTTCTCCATCAGTGCGGAAATCCAACCATCGGTGCCCAGCTCCGTAGTTGCCATAGGCATCATGATCACGATGAGCACCAACAACAACGGATTACCAAAGGAGCGGCTATATGCCGCATACCCGAGAGTCGTCAGGCCAATCAGCGCCCAAGTAAGAACAGTGCTCCATGTGAAGACGTCGCCGAGTTGGACAAAAATAAGTGAGAATGCAACAAAGGCAGCTGGCGTGCCGAACTCTGCAAGCATGTCTTTATAACTAGACCCCGCAGCGACACGCTCGTTCACTGGAAATTTAACCTTCGCGAGCATGATCAAATAGATCACGGCAGGAATAAACATAAGGACGATCAGAATACGCCAATCATTTGCAACTGCACCACTGAGGCCAATTGCTAATACACCGCCAAGCACCAAACCACCGGGCCACGCTGCGTGTAGCATGTTCAGCCATTTTGATTTCTCGTCCTTAAACAGTGTTGCTACAACAGGGTTAATGAAGGCCTCAACAGTGCCATTACCGAGACCAAGAATGACAGAGCCCCAATACAGATAGTTCCAAGCCTTCGCTTGAGCCATCGCAAGATCTGCTACCTCACCGTTGACGATACCATAAGCAGCAAACGCAAGTGCGCCAAAGATCGCATAGCAAACAAAGCTGAAAAACATCGCGAACTTATATCCGACCCTATCAATGATCAGGCTGAATAGAATAATACTAATAGCGAACGGCCAGATGCCGGCGCCGAACAAAACTCCGCCCTGCACTTTATCTAAGCCGAATTGCTCGGGCCAAATGCCACTATTAATCAAGATGGCTCGGATAATGAAGGCCATTGAAGTGGTAATCAGGGCAATAAAAGAGCCCCAAAATACGGTTTTATCGTTTTTACTATGTTTCACAATTTAACGTGGGTTAGGTGGAGGTATATCAGAATTAAATTTGAGAGCGTAAGACGATCGGACCCGAACGACCACTGCGCGAGGATCGTGCATCACTAAAGCTGCGACGGTATTTGAGCGGTGTGATCTTTAGCTCTTGGCTGAACGCGCGCGTCATATTGGTTTGGTCATTAAAACCGCATTGCACCGCGATCTCAGCGAGGCCTAAGGTCGAGTCTCGGAGCATTTTACATGCGGCATTCAACCGCGTCCGGCGCAAATACATCAATGGGGTTAGCTCGAAGGTCTTCTTAAACAAACGCTCCTGAGAACTAACAGAGATACCGCCCACCTTTGCAAGATCCGCGACCGACAGCTTTTCACGGTAATGCTCACGCACAAAATCGACAATTTTACGCATTTCCGGATGATCCGCATACACCGAATCCGAGTCGCGAATGATGCGAGTCACCCCCGCTAAACCAACCACAGAACCATCCTCACCAAAGAGCGGAATTTTACTCGTGCATAACCAATCCAAAGAACCATCCGCAGAGGGAACCAACTCGATTTGATTAGTAATCGCCTGCCCCGTGCGAATCACACGCTGGTCATCGGCATAAAAACCATCCGCCAAGAAGTCTGGGCTGTAGTCATAGTCAGTCCGACCGATCATCACATCGATCGATACTTCTCCCAGCGTCTGCGCAAAGCTAAGGCTTCCGCCCATGAAACGGCTCTCTATATCTTTAACAAAAAAGAACGCCCCCGGGACATTATCAAACAGCGACTCTAACAACTGGCCAGGTCGTAACGAACTCAAAAAGCGACGCTGCATCGTATCTGATGCAGTATGATCTAGGGGCAAAGATTCCATAAAGTATGAGAATTAGAGTATGAATTGACGTAAATTGACAATAACTTAATTCATAAAATAACAACTTACCATCAAAAGTATTAACGTTTAATAATAAAATATAAAACGTTATCCACTTATCAATAGCACCTTACGAAACACGATGACCTTAAGAAATTGACATATACCATCAACTAAAAGAACCAACAGGCAGCACCAAACAAACTAAAATTTGTGAATTGAGACAATTCTTAGAACGCCCTCAATGAATACGCAAAGCACCACACTAAAGATCACCAATCGCAGGGTTCTTCATCAACCCATCAAAAACAGTCGCAAGACAGCCCTGCAACTGGTCTTCACCAGATGCATGCACCGCAAACTGCAGCGAGCTCGCCATATAAGGTAGCGTCTCAGCAAGCATCGCCTCACGAATCGCTGGCTCAACCAAGCTCATCAGCCCACCAAGACGACCACCAACGACGACCTGCGAAGGATTAAAAGTCTGCACCAAACGCGCCAAGCCACAGCCCACCTGACGACCGACACCATCCAAGACCGCCAACACACAAGGATCCCCCGCCTGCGCCTTCGCAGCCACAAGCTCTAACCAGTCAACCCCCTCGCCAGAACTTTTAGAGATCTCAACACCTGCGTCTGCCAGCTTACGCACCACGGCCGATGCGCCGATCTCCGTCACCCAGCAACCACGCTTCCCACAGCCACAATCCACACCATCGTGCGCAAATAGTGTATGGCCCACCTGCCCAGCAAACCCCCGCTTCCCACGCACCAACACTCCATCCATAAACACCCCTGCAGCTAATCCCACACCGAGACTAAGATAGATCAAGTTCCTCACTCCTGGACGGTCACCAAAGTGATGCACCCCAATCGCTCCCGCATGCGCCTCATTCTCAACCGCCACCGGCACACCAAAACGCGCCCCCCAATCCGCACACAGCGACACATTCTCCCAGCCCGAAGTGGGACCATAAGCTAACACACCGCCGACATGATCCACTAATCCAGCCATGGCCACGCAGATACCAAAACATTCCAACCCGAGATCACGCCCACGCACTAAGGCCTGCTCCACCAAATCAGCAGCCTGAGCCAACACCGCCTGCGACCCAGCAGCCAATTCGACCGGCACATCCACACGCCATAGCGTTTCACGCCCCAAATTCGCCAAAACCAGCGAAATCCGATCCAAGTCAACCTCGACCGCGATCATACACCCATAATCTGGATTCAAATCCAACAACAACCCTGGCCGCCCCGCACGCCCCTCTAAATATTCAACCTCACGAACCAACGACACCTCAATTAAATCCGCCACAATGCTAGATACCGTAGCACGCGTCAGACCCAATTCGCCCGCAATATTCGCACGCGACAGCATCCCCTTGAGACGCAGCTGATTCAATACGCTCACTGCATTCATCCGACGAATATCGCCTCTATCATATCGCTGTTTGGTTGCCATGTTTTTTAAGTAATAGCTTTTTTTGTATTGCTAAAGCATGAACTTAAATTTTGTTTGTTTATTTAATAAACATAAAAAATCTCCCAAGGAACAACCACGCCCAACTTCCGACACACTAAAGCATGCACCATAACAAAAACCATACGTCTCGCCGGCACTTCCTCAAATCATCCGCAGCACTCGGCGCTCTAACAATCCTCCCCTCTTATGTCGCCCTTGGAGCAAAATCCTCCACAGGCCTCGCTCCCAGCGAGAAAGTAAACGTTGCGCTCGTAGGCATCGGCAATCGAGCCAATGGCAACCGCAAATCTCTTTACAACTCAGGCCTGTGTAACGTCGTCGCCCTCTGCGACATCGACCCAGATGGCGCACACACACAAGAAGCGCTCTACCAGCACGGCGTCATCACCACCCCGCCGTCGCTCAAAAAAGGCCAAGCCGCACCCAAAGTCTTCCCGATCAAAGCGCGCTTTTTCACCGACTTCCGAAAAATGTTCGACGCAATGGGCGACGACATCGACGCAGTGGTCATCACCACACCCGACCACTCCCACTTCGCCGTCACGATGCTAGCGATGTCACTCGGCAAGCACGTCTATGTCGAAAAACCACTCGCCCACACATTCGGCCAATGCGAGCGCATGATGGATCTGGCCGCACGCAGCGGCGTTGTCACTCAAATGGGCAACCAAGGGCACTCTGGAGCCAACTACTTTCAATTCAAAGCATGGAGCGAAGCGGGACTAATCAAAGACGTCACTCGCATCACCGCCCATATGAACAGACCACGGCGCTGGCACGGTTGGGGCAAATCAATGACCGCATACCCAAGCGAACCACTCCCCGAAGGCATCAACTGGGATCAATGGATCGATTCAGCGCACAAACACCCTTACAGCACCAAACTACACCCTCAAGAATGGCGCAGTTGGTATGACTATGGCTGCGGTTGCTTTGGCGATTGGGGGCCGCACATCCTCGACACCAGCCACCGTTTTTTAAAACTCGGCCTCCCCGAAACAGTCACCGCCGTTCACCGCGACGGTATCAATCAGAGTGACCTAATCTACCCAGATTCCAGCACCATTCGATTCGATTTCCCAGAGCGCCAAGGGATGCCGGCCTGCGAAGTCACTTGGTATGACGGCGTGAATAACAAACCCTTCCTCGAAGGCGAATATACCGATGATGGTCAACCGCTAGAGCTCAACAAACCCGGCAAAGTCATTTACAGCAAAGACCTCGTCTTCCAAGGCGGAAGCCACTCCGCAGCGCTACAAATCGTCCCGAGACAAAAATACATGGATATGCGTCGCGACTTACCGACCTTCTCACAGAAGAACTCCGATCACCAAACAAATTTCCTCCTAGCCTGTAAGGGCGAAGAAGTATCTCGCTCCCCCTTCAACATCAGCGGCGAACTCACTCAAGTCTTCAACCTCGGCATTCTAGCACAACGACTCGGCGGCGAGCTCACCTTTGATCGCTCAAGCAAGCAGGTAACCAACAACCCAACCGCCCAAGCCCTCCTCGATCCCGCACCACGCAAAGGATGGGAAGAATTCTACGCACTGTAAACCCCAGCAAGAATAATTTTATTCCTGTGAGCTAAGGCCGACAAACTTAAACACCACATCACACAATGAGAAATACAAAATACTGGATCAGTCTACTAACGGCAGCACTAGTGACATGCACCACATCCATCGCAGGCGAATGGATTGAGCTCTTTAACGGCAAAGACCTCACAAACTGGGAAAATCCTTACGACTGGGGAAAGGCGGCGGTCGTAGATGGAGAGCTCCACCTCACCACGGAGAAGTCAAAGTGGTTCCTTTCAACCGTAAACGAATATTCTGATTTCATCTTCGAAGCGGAAGTGAAAATGCCCGAGGGTCCCTCCAATTCGGGGTTCCTATTCCGAAGCCACAAATCAAAAAACAAGATGTTCGGCTATCAGGCAGAAGTAGACCCCTCTCCCAGAAACTGGTCTGGCGGCCTCTACGATGAGGGACGCCGCCGCTGGTTCATCTCTCCGAACCGCGATCACGCAGCATCCGAAGAGGCAAAGAAACAGTCTATCAATGAATTTGTTGGCCGTATCGGCGACAGCTTCAAGCGCCATGACTGGAACCATTTCCGCATCGAATGCCGCGGCGACCACATTCAGATCTTTGTCAATGGCGTCATGACCACAGACATCCATGACACAGAAGACGCCAAAGGATACATCGCCCTTCAGCACCATGGCGAAGACGGCCAGATCTACCGCTTTCGTAACATAAAGATAATGGAGCTCACTGATGAATACCAAGACCTCTTTGCCACAGGCGACTTTTCGGAATGGACAAGCGTTAATGGTGCCCCCGTCGAAGGCTGGACGATTAAAGATGGTGTGATCGAACGCCCGGCACTCAAAGAAGGACAGAAGCGCCCTGGTAGCATTATTACAAAGCAACATTACAAGGACTTCGACCTAACGTTCGACTGGAAGATCAGCACAGGCGGCAACTCTGGCGTGAAGTATCGCACCATTGAAAACCTCGGCCTCGAATACCAAGTGCTCGACGATGGCGTTCACAAAGACAAAAATCTTTCCGCAGGCATCTACGCACTCGTGCCCGCAATCGATGACAAGCCATTCAACCCCGCAGGACAATGGAACTCTGGTCGCATTATCGCGCAAGGCGACCATGTCGAGCACTGGATCAACGGCGTCAAAGTCGCCGAAGTCGAAATCGGTAGCGACGATTGGATCGAGCGCTTCAACAACAGTAAATATAAGAAGCACGAAGGCTTCGGCACATGGACTGGCCCGATCTATCTTCAAGATCACAGCGACCCAGTCGCTTACCGTAACCTCCGCATCAAAGAGCTGTAATTGCGATGTCCATCAAGCATTGGATACTTTCGATCGGCATCGCATGCGTTGCCGAATGCTTAACTGCATACGCCTACGCGGAAAAGCCGAACATCATCTTCATCCTCGTCGATGATATGGGCTATAGCGACATAGGCTGTTACGGGGGAGAAATCAAAACGCCAGCCCTCGACCGGCTCGCTGAAAATGGCCTACGCTTCACGCAGATGCACAACACCGCGAAGTGCTTCCCCTCACGAGCCACACTACTCACTGGTCTCTATGCACAAGATTGCGGCATGTCCAAACGCCTTGATCGATTCACCCAAGGCGTCACACTCGGCGAAGTTTTAAAAACAGCGGGGTATCGCACCCTCGCATCCGGCAAGCATCATTCAAGAGAATCACTCTATGAGCGTGGCTTTGACCGATACTTCGGTCTACTCGATGGCGCGAACAATCACTTCAACCCTGGATTGCCACGCGAGGGTGAACCTAAGCCCGCACAGAAGTCTCCCGGCAGACGTCATTGGGCAATCGACGAACAAGTGCTACAACCTTACACCCCACCCGAGAAAGACTTCTACTCGACCGACCATTACACACAAAAGGCGATCGACTACTTGGAAACATACAAAGACGAGGAAGCCCCCTTCTTCCTCTACCTAGCTTACACCGCGCCACACGACCCACTTCAAGCATGGCCTGAAGATATTGCGAAATACAAAGGCACTTACCAAGTCGGCTATGAAACCGTCCGCAACGCGCGCATCGAGAAGTTAAAACAACTCGGCATCGTGGCGAAGGACGCACGCATATCGGCCCCCGCCCACCAAGACTGGGATCGCTTAAGCGAAAACCAACAAGCGGTCGAAGCACGCAAGATGGCCGTCTATGCTGCGATGATTGATCGAGTGGACCAAAACATCGGCAAGCTCATCTCAAAACTCGAAGCGCTCGGTAAATTCGAAAACACCTTGATTCTCTTCGCCGCCGACAATGGATCATCGGCTGAAATGGCGGAGTCCCGCATACATCCGGAAGGTCAACGCGCTGGCGACGGGTTATCCATCGAAAAGCTAGGCAACATCGACTATTGGGCATCCCTCGGAGGTGACTGGGCAAACGTGTCCAACACCCCATTCCGCGAAAATAAAGCGAGTAGTTACGAAGGCGGCACCTGCACGCCCTTCATCGCCCACTGGCCTGACGGCATACAGAACCCTGGCTCAATCAATCACGCCTTCGTCGCCCATTTCATCGATGTCATGCCGACACTCGTCGAATTAGCAGGCGCCGAATATCCGACCGCACATCAAGGACAGGCAGTCCCGCCAATGGCTGGCAAAAGTTTCGCCGCGCAGCTCAAAGGCGACCTCACATCCCCGCGCACCCGCACACTTTATTGGGAATTCGCGAATGGCCGTGCCATTCGCCAAGGCGATTGGAAAGCCGTCGCCGAGAAGTCGAACTGGGAGTTGTTCGACATGTCGACCGATCGCAACGAAACCACCGATCTATCCAAACAATACCCCGAACGACTCGCTGCCATGCAGCAGCAATGGTTCAATTGGTATGACTCCACTCCTGCGCCTGCACTCTAAAGCACTCCATGAAAATGCACCATTTCATACTCGCCGTAGCAGCGATACTACCCTCGACACTCGTCCTCTCCGAAGGGCTACACTCACACGAGCGAACACCCGAACAGCTCGCACTGATGCAGAGGAATTCCCGTCTAACCAGAGGTAGTGAGAAAACCAGTATGCAGCTGCTCAACCTGTGGCAAACGGAGACTCAAACAAAACAAGATCTCTATCAGCACGCATTTACTTTCTTTGAAGCAGATCCACATGCCACCTATGTTGATCTACAGAAGTCTCCTGGTTTTAGCGAACTATGTGCCAACGATAATAATCGATTGCTCCTCGGCGGGCCAATGCTTGGCCAAGTCGCTTCCGATCGTATTTCAGTGTGGGTTCGCACAGTGCGCCCATCCCAAGTGACGATTCAACTGTCCGTCGATGGGCAGCCAAAAACCTTCGGCCCAGTCAACAGCTCCGAAGCCACAGACCTAAGCGCAATTGTTCCAATCACCGGGCTCCAACCAAATACCAGCTATCCATACGAAGTGTTGGTCGACGGCACCCCGGTTGAATCTGCAACACAACCAACGATCACCACTGCCCCCGCAATTGATTCAGACGATACCACCCGCATCATCTTCGGCTCTTGCTTCCATCGTTGGGGAATTGGAAATCCACAACAGTCTGCAACCATGCTTAGCAGAAATCCCAATGCGGCACTCTTCCTAGGAGACATCGCGGTTCAAGACAGAAATAACCACTTCGGTCTCCATCGAACGGATTACCTCCTCAGAGATTTTGCCCCCGCATGGAATCGCCTCGCTGCAAATATCCCCGTGTATGCGACATGGGATGACCACGACTATTTTGACAACGATAAAGCCGGCATCCCCAAAGGCTACACACTCTCCGATAAAGAAGGCGTGTGGGATGTATTTCGCTACTCTTGGAATAACCCATCCTATGGCCTAGGCGAAGACGGAAAGGGACTGTTCCTGAGAACCCGAGTGGGTGCCTGCGATGTAATCATGGTGGACAACCGATACTTCCGAGAGGGCAAGCAAGGCTCATTCTTAGGCGAACAACAAATGCAGTGGCTGGAAGCGCAACTGCTCGACTGCAAAGGTCCCTTCATCATCGTCTCTAGCGGATCCATGTGGAGCGACTACGTATCTGCCGGCAAAGACTCTTGGGGCAAATGGGATCCACAAGGGCGTGAGCGTATTTTCAGTCTAATTGAAAAGCACAAAATAGGCGGCGTGGTGTTCGTTTCTGGCGATCGACATGGCGCACGAGGCTTTACAATTCCACGCGAGTCCGGATTCCAGTTTTATGAGTTTGAAGCCGCCAGCCTCGGCGAACGATGCGGCCCGCCAGCAACGCAATCGAACTGGGACACACAACTGTTTGGTTTTGATGGCGTGTATGCCTTTGGGGAATTCACTGTAGATCCAGCTCCCAGTGACCCAGAAATCACCTTCCGTCTGGTGCAACAAGATGGAGAGACCTTGTATTCCAAAACTTTAACACGCAGCGAACTCACCCCTCGATAGAGCCTTTCCCCATAACCTCACAATATGAGCGACACTATTAAACAAATCGAATCCATCCGCCAGCGCGGCTTCCTAGGTAAGCTAGCTGGTTACGGAAATATGACTGGCCCGGGCTGGGTGCAAGCTGCGGTCACCCTAGGTGGTGGCTCTCTCGTCGGCGCACTCTACCTCGGCATCATCGGTGGCTACGAGTTCCTTTGGCTACAACCTTTGGCAATGCTCTGCGGCATCGTTATGCTAGGAGCCATTTCTTACGTCACGCTCTCATGCGAAGAACGCCCGTTCCGAGTGATGCAAAAAAAGGTTTCCTCAACACTCGCCTGGGGCTGGCTGATTGCCACCGTGATTGCCGACACCGTTTTTTGTGCCGCCCAGTTCTCGCTTGGTCGCGGTGCCATCGAAGACAATCTGGGGTTCACCCCAGGGCCCTATGTAATCACTGGATCACTGTTTGTGATGGCACTCTCCCTGATTGCCCTCTCGCAGAAGAACGAACGCGCCTCACGCCTGATCGACAATATACTCAAAGGCCTCGTGGCGATCATCGTCATCGCCTTCATGGGCGTGGTAGTCACCCTTATTAAAAATGGTGCCGTGTCGTGGGGCAGCCTGTTTTCCGGCCTCATTCCAGACTTTTCAGCGCTCTTCAGACCGACCGATCAAATTGCAACCGCCATCGCTTCAACCGGCGAAAGCGCAGCCTACTGGACCGAGTATGTCACCTCTGAGCAAAGGGGTAAAATCATTGCCGCTTTTGGCACAGCCGTAGGCATTAACATGACATTCCTACTCCCCTACAGCCTCAAGAAAAAGGGTTGGGGCAAACCACACCGCGAACTCTCTCGTTTCGATCTCGTCCTCGGACTTTTTGTGCCGTTCATCTTAGGAGCGTCCGCACTCGTCATCGCTTCTGCAGCCTCGTTTCACGCTAAGTATGCAGACGTCCTTTCCGAGGACGGCACCCCTTTCCCTCAGATGGAACGCGCCTACTACAAAGTGCTAGATAAAGGCCTCGCGTATCATAACGAGGGATTTGCAGCGTTAGATGATGAAGCGAAAGGCGACGTGCGTGCCGGCGCCCCAATCGCGGAGAAGCAACTCGCCGCCATGCTCTCGAATCGCGACTCCGTCAATCTAGCGCAATCCCTAGAGCCCTTCCTTGGCAAACACGCACAGACGATTTTCGGCGTCGGCGTGCTGGCCATGGCGATCTCGACGCTACTCGTCCACATGATGATGAACGGCTACGCCATCAGCGAAGCCTTCAATAAAGTCGGCAGCGCAAAATACTTCATACTCGGAGCAGCGATGCCAGCCATCGCCGGACTCTTCTCTCCCTACCTCTGGAGTGGTGGTGCAAAAGCTGCCATGGCGATCCCAGCGTCCGTCATCGCGACTACACTCCTGCCAATCGCTTATCTTGGATTCCTTTTACTCATGAACTCTAGATCCGCATTAGGTGATGAATTACCGAAGCATCGCGGACTCATCAACACACTCATGATCATCTCCGCAGGGGTCGCCACCTTCGCCTCAGTCTGGGCGCTCTGCAATAAGGGCACACCAGGCATGATCGGCATCGGCGGACTCATCCTACTCGCAGCACTTGGCATCAGAGGCTTTATCAAAAATCAAAACGCACACAGTTAACCCTATGAAATTTGGAATTATCGGAGCCGGCATGATCGGCGGTTTTCACGCTCAAGCAATCGCCGCCATGCAAGGCGGCACACTCGGCGGCGTTGCCGACCGTGCCTCCGAGCGCGCCACCGCATTTGCCGTGCAATATAGCACCAAAGCCTACGACTCCGTCGATGCGATGCTGGCCGACCCTGAGATCGAAGTCGTCACCATCGGCACGCCCTCGGGCGCTCACTTTGATCCGGCCATGGCCGCTATCGAAGCAGGCAAGCACGTCATCATCGAAAAGCCACTCGAAGTCACCACCGAGCGGATTGATCAAATGATAGCCGCCGCCAAAGCCAAAGGCGTGACCCTCGCAGCCGTGCTCAACCGCCGTTTTCACCCTGGCATGGACGCTTTCAAAAAGGCAGCCGATGCAGGTCGTTTCGGCAAACTCACCAACGCCTCCGCCTATGTGAAGTGGTATCGCGACCAAGCCTACTACGACTCCGCTGGTTGGCGTGGCACATGGGCGCTCGACGGCGGTGGTGCTCTGATGAACCAATCGATCCACACCATTGATGCCCTCCTCTATCTCGCTGGCCCCGTAAAATCCGTGCAGGCCAACACCGCATGCCTCGCGCACGTTGATATCGAAGTCGAGGACATCGCAGTCGCCATTCTCGAATTCGAAAGCGGCGCACGCGGCATCATCGAAGGCAGCACCTGCACATGGTCGAAAGATGGCCACCCAGCACGCGTGCAACTAGCAGGCACCGAAGGCTCCGTCTTCCTCGCCGATGAAGCCTTTGAAATCTGGGACTTCATGCACGAGACCGAGGCAGACGAATCCATTCGCGCACAGTTCATGCAAGGTGCCGATGCCGGACTCGGAGCCAACGATCCCACTGCAATTAGTTTCTATCAGCACCAGCGCAACTTCGAAGAAGTTGTCAACGCGATCCAAGCAGGACGCGAGCCCAGCACCGGCGCAGCCGAAGCCCGTAAAAGCGTCGAACTGATCCAAGCGATCTACCAATCCGCCCAAAACGACGGCACGAAAATTACGCTTCGCTAGAACATCAAACATTGAACTCCCAACAACGAACATTGAATCGAGCACAGGACACAACATTCATAATTGAATGTTCAGCGTTCAATGTTCGACGTTCCTAAGCCATGCTCCTAACAGGATTTACAGACGAAGCCGGACAAGCCCTCGAAACTCAGATCAAAGCCACCCAAGCATTGGGCTGGAAGCACATCTCAGCACGCAGTATTGACGGTCAAAACATTCACGATTTATCCGAAGCGGATTTTAACAACGCAGCCGACCGTCTCGACGAGGCCGGCATTCAGGTCATCGAATTCGGTTCACTGATCGGCAGCTGGTCCAAATCGATCGATTCCGACTTCAACCTGACTCTCGGCGAAATCGAGCGCGCAATCCCACGTATGCAGCGCCTCGGCACAAAGATCGTGCGCATCATGTCCTACGCCCAAAACCCTTGGGGCGACGATCAACACGATGCCGAACGATTCCGCCGCCTACGCGAAATCGTTGCACGCTTCAGCGACGCTGGCTTACAAGCATTGCATGAGAACTGTATGAACTGGGGCGGCTTCTCTGCGCAGCATAGCCTACGCCTCATCGATGAAGTGCCCGGGCTTAAACTGGTCTTCGACACAGGTAACCCAATCTTCCAGCGTGACCGCTCCAAGGCAGAGCCCTACCCTTGGCAAGACGCCTTAGGATTCTATCAGACAGTCAAAGCACACGTCGCACACGTTCACATCAAAGACTGCCTCAATCCACTCGAAGGTCACACAGAGCCAGAGCGCTATACAAGCCCAGGGCAAGGCCGAGCACGCCTACCAGAAATCCTCACAGCTCTGCAGACCGACGGCTACACAGGCGCCTACGCCATCGAGCCTCATGTCGCGACAGTCTTTCACACAGAAGACGACACTGCCATTGATCAGGAACAATGCTACAATAGCTATGTCGATTATGGCAGAGAGTTCGAAAAAATCATACAGGCGACACAACAATAGGCTACAATTTGACGATATTTGACAATATCTACTAAAATATAATTTTAATAAGTATTCATTTACCACCACATTACCGCTCATTAAACAACAATCACACCCCTATTAATCAACAACTTACAGACCCATCCTACCTGTAAACTTGTCATTTACCATCAACACAGGCAGAAACTTTTCTGAAATATTTCATTGATGAAAAGATAGTTTTTTGCATAAATACACTTACAGCGCCGCTCTGCGCTCCCATTTCTATAACCCCGTCAGTAAACATTATGACTTCAAAGAAGAACTCCGCCAACGACCTCGGTCTCACTCTCGGCAGCTTGCTGCTCCGTATTTGGCTCGGCATGCGTGCGATCCAAACCGGCATTGAAAAATTCGCTGGCACATACGACAGTTCCAAAGATGTCCTCATCGACGGCGCTCCAAACGCATACGGATTGACCAATACCGTCACTGGTAAAGTTTACGCCTTGGACAATTACCACGGCGTCCCAGGACCACTCTACGACAAGTTCAGCACAGAGCCACTCATCCCCAGCTGGGGGCTTGGCCTCTACGACGCCGTCCTCGGACCCGCGCTCATCATCCTAGGCCTGACCGTGCTATTCGGCATCGCCACACGCATCTCGCTCTTCGCCATGGGCTTGCTCTACACCAGCCTGACATTCGGACTGATTCTGATCAAACAAGACGCTGGTATTGCATGGCTCGGTGTTCACATTATCATGATAGTCATCGCGCTGGGACTTACGAAATACGACCGTATCAGCATCACCAAAAAGTGGTAACCCCCAGCACCGCACTACCATGAAATTGAAACTCCCAACTCTCTCGCGACGCGACTTCCTCGCGAAGTCCACCATCGGCGCTGGCCTCGTCCTCGCGGCTCCATCGATCCTGCGCGCTAAAGAAGCTGGTGCGCCAACAGACGATATACGCGTCGGCTTCATCGGCTGCGGCAAGCAACACGAAGTGCTATTTAACGCGATGGTCAACATCCCGGGCATTCGCTATGTCGCTGCTTGCGATATTATGAAAGCACGCGTCGGACGCACAGCATCCGCAATCAAGTCACGCTTCGACTATATGCCGAATCGCTATCTCGATGCAGCAGAAATGCTAGAAAAGGAAGAACTCGACGCAGTCTTCGTAGCCACTCCCGACTTTTGGCACGCGCCGCACACCATCATGGCGCTCGAAGCCGGTTGCGATGTGTATTGCGAGAAGATGATGTCCAACACCCTCGAAGGCGCCCGCTCGATGGTCGCGGCCATGGATCGCACCGGTAAGCTTTGCCAGATTGGGCACCAACGCCGAAGCAACCCACGCTACCTTTACACACTAAACGAACTCATCAACAAAGAGAAGATTTGCGGTCAGATCATTAATGTAAACGGCCAGTGGAATCGCGCACTCAGCTCCTCACAGGACATCGTCTCCAAACCATCGATCCTCCCCGATGCCGAGATCCTGCGCAAATACGAGTTTAATCTAGGAGCGGACCACGAGCTCACACTCGATGAACTACGTCACCGTTTCTTGAACTGGCGTTTCTACACCTCTCTCTCCGGCGGGCCGATCTCCGACCTCGGTGCACACCAGATCGATATTTTCAATTGGTATCTCGGCGCCACACCGAAGTCCGTCATGGCATCCGGCGGACGCAGTTACTTCAAGGATCGTGAGCACTACGACAACGTCATGTGCATCTTCGATTACGATACGCCACAGGGTAATGCACGCGCCTTCTATCAAGTCTTAACCACCACCAGCTCCGGCGGCGGTTACTACGAGTCCTTCATGGGCACCGAAGGCACGATCGACATCTCCGAACGCGAAGCCTACACCAAGATCTTCAAAGAATCCGGTGCAGACAACGCCAAGTGGGACAACCTCGTGCGCCGTGGTCTACTCAAAAAACAAGCAGCCGGCAAAGCAGCCGGAGGCGCATCTGCCATCGCCGCTTACGAATCCGCACCACCAGACGAATATGCCCTCCCAGGCGGTCTAAGCAAAGCACCGCACCAACCACACATTGAAAATTTCTTGGAAACGATCCGTGGCAATGCAACGCTCACCTGCGACGCTCGTCACGCACTCGAATCCGAAGCACCGATCTACTGGGTAAACGAAGCAGCCAACACTCAAGAAATCATTCACTTCACAGACGAACATCTTCACACCTAAAGGCTTGAGGTCTGAGGCTTGAAACCTGAGACTTGAGAGCCCCTAACGGCTCCTCAAACAAACCGACACTCTACGTCACACTTCTTATTATCATGAAAAACATAGCACTTCTTACTCTCGCTGGCAGCGCACTCATCTTTTCCGGTTGCGGCGACAAAGGCGCATCCGATTCCGCTGCTCCAGCAACTGACGGCGCATCGGCACCCGCAGCCTCCGGAGGCAGCATCGCACTCACAACTGAGATCCCACCAGAACTGATTGAAGGCACACCACAGCCGATCAAAGTCAAAAATCTCGAAAAAGCACCCTCTAGCGCACCAACGCTCATGGTTCCAGAAGGCACCGTGCTACTCTCCGCAGGCAAGCCTGTCACAGGTAGCGACGACTTCCCAATCATCGGCGAGCTCGAATACATCACCGACGGCGACAAAGAAGCTGGCGAAGGTTACTTCGTCGAGCTGATGGACGGCCCGCAGTGGGTGCAGATCGACCTCGAAGCCCCAGCGGACCTCGCAGCGATCTGGGTGTGGCACTACCACTCACAAGCCCGCGCTTACCACGATGTCGTCGTGCAGGTCTCCAACGATCCTGAATTTGCAACGGGCGTCACAGAACTGTTCAACAACGACTACGACAACTCTGCTGAGCAAGGTAAAGGCAGCGCCAAGCCATACGTCGAAACACGCTTCGGCAAGTTGATCGACGCCAAGAACACCAAGGCACAATACGTTCGACTCTACAGCAACGGCAACACCGCCAACGACATGAACCACTACATCGAAGTCGAAGTCTACGGCAAGTAGCCACGTATTCAGATTTTAACGTCAAAGGCCCGCATCGAACGATGCGGGCTTTTTTGTGTTTGGTAGCATGAAGCTTTAGCGAGTGTTCAGCGCCTCAGCACGAAAGTCCCCCACGCGTCTTCCTTAACGTGATACAGACATTCTTGTCTGCCCCGCCTGCTCGACCACTTATAATACACAACAGACAAGAATACTTGTATCACGCCAGAAATAGGGGCGTGTCATTACCCGTTTGTCAGTCTTAGTAAATGCTCAACGGACCACCGACAGATAGATCGGCTCAACCAAAGACCTGCCTCCGCAGACCCTGAATGACAGAGAGACCACCCCAGTCACCACGCATCGCATTCACCTTCGCAGGGTGCTTTCGCCCACGCTCCATTTGCCACGCACCCGCAAAGCCACGCACAAACTCAGCAGAGCCCAGAATCACCCCATCGGTAAAATAGCGCACACGGCAGCGCAGCATAGCCGCTGTCGAAAGCTGCCCGTCCGCACCTAGCACCTTCAAAGCCTGCTGACGCGTCATTTCTGGCAAGCCACAGTCAGACGCACGCTTGCCAAAAATCAACGAGCGATGCGCCCGCAAAGCTGAATCGATCCGTTTCGCGTCTGAATCCGCTCCAACCAGGTCAGACCAAACAAATAGTAATCCAGCCCGCGAACCAGCAATTCGACCATCAGCATCTCCTCCCAAAATTCGACGTTCAACGTTCGATGTTGAACGTTCGACGTTTCCCACCGCCTCGGCATAGCCACAGAAACGGTAATCCTTCGGATCTTCGACAATTCCCGCACGCACAGGATTGAGATCAATATAAGCCGCCATCGTCTGCAGTGGATTCCCCTGCCCCTCAACCAGCACCGACTTGAAACGATCCGCCCACAAAGTGCCATAGCGCTGATGCGATTTATTAAACCAAGTCGAGAAGCGCTGTTTCAGCGTCTTCATAAACTCCGACACATCCGACATGCGCACCAACAAACGCCGACGAATCGCATCCGCTTCATCACCCCCAGCCCGCAGTTCAGCGCTCATCAAAGCAATCGAAGCCTCCTGATATTTGGTAGGTTTCGGATACAGCACTTTATAACGCCGCATCAACTCACGATCCGAGACCGCAGGCCCATCCGGCACCCGCACCAACACATGGAAATGATTCGACATGATACAATAGGTCAAAATATCAACCCCGCAGAAATCCGCGACTTGGCGCATCATCTTACGCAGAATTTCCTTCTCACGATCTTCAAACAAGAACTCACCATTCACCGTGCGTGTCATGCAGTGATACACCGCATCTCGACCACTCACCTTCATTCGTCGCATCCTCATGATTTAGACAATAAAGCACACAATTGCTCTTATGTCTAATTCACCTACTGATATGTGCCTGTCCCTTAAAAATCTTTCACGTTGATCGTTCTTGTCTCCACTAGGAGTGAAGGTTTTACGATAACGCGCTGCGGTGGTTGTGTTGACTACAAACAAATCGACTTGCTCATGAGTCTCTAAACGCCAGAGCAATGGATCGCGACCGGCTTCCATGCAGATGGTTAAACGACGGCCTTCGAAGCGTTCACTCAGGTAGTCCAGCCAGTCATGGAGCTTGATGTCATCCTGCTCGATTTGCCCGAACTCGTAATCTCCTTCGGGAGCTTGCAGGCAGTAGTCGTGCTTCTCTTTTGCCCAATCCAGTCCGATCAAGACCGAATCGCGGTCGGGTTTTATACTTGTTGGTTTTTTCATGGTGTCCTATGGTTGAGGTTCAGTTGAGGAACGGAATCGCACATACGCTGAACTGCTTATAGAAATGGTTCGTGGCCATTCATCCTGAGTATTCATCTGATGGGCGATGTCTTCACGGTCTCGACACTCTTCAGCTATACTTCGAGAGTAACACACGCTAAAGTCGTAGACCGTGAAGCCGCTCCACTTACGAGCGTAACAATTTGCCCGCCAAGTGAAACGTTGAAACCGCGCCAAAAATGCTCCCAGTAACCACTGGTAACAGGATCCTCGCCGAGCTACACCCCAAGGGGCTCCGCTTCGGATCCTGACTGTGAAAAAGGGACTGGAGTTACTATAAGCGGCACGCTACGGAATTTAACGAGCAAAAAAACGCGCTCCATTACTGGAACGCGTTTTTGTAAATGAATGGACCGTGAGTCAGCTTAGTAAGCGCGCCCGTCTTTGTCCTCAAAGAAGTTGATGTAGGCCTTGTTAAGCGCGGCGTAACCACCCGGTGTTGGATAGTTTCCAGTGAAATACCAGTCACCATTGTTGCTTGGCAGCGCGGCGCGCATTTTTTCAACGGGCAAGAACACGATGTCTAGATCGCCCTTCCAGGGGATGTCTTTCGGATAGACCAACTCACCGATCTTCTTGGAAATCTGCTCGTCGGTATAGCGATCATACAGGCGACGGACGTGATTAACTTGCTCAGCCGCTGGACGATCGACTTGTTCCAAACAATCACGATACACGTCCTTCAGTAGATCGCTTTGGCCTTCCTCTTTGATGAGTGCTACCGTTGCCTTAAACGCGATAAACTTACCGAGCTCCGACATATCAATGCCATAGCAATCGGGATAGCGAATCTGCGGTGCAGTGGATGCCACTACGATCTTACGCGGATTGGTGCGGCTAAGGATTTTCAGGATCGACTCTTTGAGCGTGGTGCCACGAACGATGGAATCGTCGATACAGACAAGACTATCTTTAGGCTTCACGATGCCATAGGTGATGTCGTAAACGTGTGAGACTAGCTTCGCGCGCCCCTTCTCCTGCGAAATGAATGTGCGCAACTTGATATCTTTGTGCGCGATTTTCTCGCCGCGTGGCCAGTTACCCATGATCAGTTTATCGATCAATTCCTCATTGAGCGTGCCATTGGCGTTCGCATCAAGCAGTGCCTCCTTCACTTCGGTGCGGCGATGTAAGCGCAATGCATCGAGCAGGCCGTAATAGGCCGTCTCGGCAGTGTTCGGCACGAAGCTGAAGACACTGTTCGCAAAATCATTGCCGATACATTTAACCACTTGCTCTAACAAGGCGCCCCCCAGCGCCTTACGCTCTTGGTAGATGTCCTCGTCATTTCCACGAGAGAAATAGATGCGCTCAAACGAGCAAGGTGTGACCGGACGCTCTGGAGTGAATCGGTCAGAATAAATCTTACCATCAGCCTTGATCACCATTGCGGTGCCCGGCTCCAGTTCACAGACATTCTCAATCGGTTGATTAAAAATCGTCATCAAAGCAACGCGCTCAGAGGCGTATGCCACGACCTCGTCGTTCTGAAAGTAGAAGCAAGGACGGATGCCCTGCGGATCGCGCATGACAAACGAATCACCATTGCCGATCAAACCAGCGATCGTATAACCGCCGTCCCAATTAGCCGCTGCCTTTTTCAGGATACGGATCGGGTCGAGGTCTTGGCTGATAATTTTCGGAATGCGGATGCCTTCGACATTCTGGTCGCGCATCTGGTGGTAAATCGCGTCGTGGGCTTCATCGAGATGAAAGCCGACTTCTTCGAGGACTGCCTGCGTATCAGTGCCAAAGATCGGGTGTTGGCCGCGGTTGATCAGGTCGTTGTTGATGTCCTTCTCATTGGTAATGGTGAAATTACCCGCGAGCATCAGGTTTTTGGTCGGCCAATTCGATTGGCGAACGAAAGGATGGCAATTATTCGACGAATAGACGCCGGAGGTGCCGTAGCGCAGATGCCCCATCAGCACTTCCCCGCCGTAGCCGAAGTGCTTTTTCACCGTATCAGGGAATTCCGGATGAATCACCCCGCTATCGATTTTCTTCTGATAATCCTTGAGCTGCCCTTGGAAAATCCGCGACAGCGGATTAGTCTTAATACTGCGATCACGTGCCATATACGGCTGCCCCGGATCGACATTCAGCTTCACGCAACCGATTCCTGCGCCATCTTGGCCGCGATTATGCTGCTTCTCCATAAGGAGAAACAACTGGTTAAAACCATACAGTGGAGTGCCGTATTTTTCTTGGTAGTAAGCCAAGGGTTTCAAGAGGCGGATCATTGCGATGCCGCATTCGTGCTTAAGAAAGTCGCTCATATGTGGAAGAAGAGATGCGAAGGGAAAAGGCTTTTTTAGGCCGTGGCGATGATAAGTTGAAAAATTGTTGCACTTCCCGACGCAGCCCACTGATCAAGGCACTTCGCGCGTCATATATCGAACTGAGACTGCACCGTCCCATCGTCCGAAATACCGC
This sequence comes from Lentimonas sp. CC4, assembly GCF_902728235.1. Classification (NCBI taxonomy): domain Bacteria; kingdom Pseudomonadati; phylum Verrucomicrobiota; genus Lentimonas; species Lentimonas sp. CC4. Next base: position 2,510,928 of record NZ_CACVBO010000001.1, on the reverse strand, counting down.
GATTCATGACATGATCCTCATTCGCGGGCTCAATATGCACGAGCACTTTTGAGACTTCGGGGTGCTGCTCCAGCAGGAGCACCTTCACTTGCCTCGCTATTTCATGGCCCTTCTCGACCGTAATCTGTGGATCGACCTGCAGGTGCAGGTCGATCTCGTAGACATCGCCGATGCGCCGCACGCGAAAATCATGATATGCCAGTGCTCCAGGCGTTTGTAGCACATGCTCGCGCAAATCCTCGATCACCTCGCGTTCTGGCGCGGCATCCAGTAGGTCCGAGCACGCCCGCAGAAAGATCTTCGTCGCCTCAAAAACGAGGTAACAACCGAGCACCAGCGTCACCGCACCATCTAAAAACGCCCAATCTGGCCCGCCAAGCCACACAGCCACCAGCGCCACCGCCACACCAATCGAAGAGATACTATCCATGCGGTGGTGCCACGCATTCGCCATCAGCAGATCCGAGTGCAAGCGCTTGGCCACGCCACGCGTCCACCAAAACATCGCCTCCTTCACCGCAATGGAGAACACTGCAAAACACGCCGCACTTCCGGCAACGGGCGCCACACTCTCTCCGGAGCGAAAATCCAGAACAGAGGACACCACCAATAAGACTGAAAACACCATCAAGACACCGCCGATGAAGAACTTAGCCAGACTCACGAACTTGTGATGCCCATATAGGTGGTTCGCATCTTCCGGTCGACGCGCCATCGACAGCCCGAGGAGCACGGCAATATCACTCAACAGATCCAACATACTATGCATCCCGTCGGCAATCAGCGCCTTCGAACCGAACAACCACCCCGCCAGCGTCTTAACCACGCCGAGCAGTAGATTCACCCATAGGCCAATCCATGTAATTCGTGTGCCATCTCCAGTATCTTGCATCGCACCCATCGCTACCAAAGCACCCTCATAATGTCGCGACTATTCCGATGCTTGATCCTAAAAAGAGGAGTTGAAACGTTAATGCACGTTAATGAAAGACAGCAAATACATGTTGTTTAAATAGTTAAGCAACACCTCTAACTAGACGCTCATTCACCATTTTGACAGTGAATCAGATTCACATTAATCAATATCCATGAACGGTTTAAGAAACAGAACCGATGCCCACTGCCGACGGAGCCTAGCGGAGATGGTGAAACAATCTAGCTTGATCAATAAAACGTCTCTATTCTGTTTGCCAGAAACCAAAGAAGTCATCAGAAGAAAGTGTTTTAATCCGTGTCTACCCCAAGCAAAGAACTCTACGGCCTGCGAGCCACGTTAGATCGCCTCGTGTATTTTCGCGACCCCGAGACACGGGACTCCGATGCGCCACATGCGTTCATCTACTTCATCACCATCGCCAATCTATCCAGCAGCACAGTCACGCTCAACGGGCGGCGCTGGGTAATCAAAGGGGCAGATGGACATCAAAATGTCTTCGAGGGGCAAGGAATTGTAGGTAAATTCCCCACGCTCGCCCCAGGCGAGTCTTTCTCCTACAACAGCCACCATACCACAACGGGCAATTGCACCGCTGAAGGCTCCTTTCATGGCATTGACAGTGGCGACGAACCCATACATGTCCGTATCCCTTCTTTTGAAATGACGGTTCCACCTGAACCGAACGACGGCCAGACTGAGCTCGACCTTAAATAGCACACATGAAACTTATCGACCTGAATCGTCTCGGCGGCATCGGAGCCAACTCCACCTACGTCCAAATCGGCAGCTTTAACATCCTCATCGATGCAGGGCTCAACCCCAAAGAGCTCGGCTACGACGCGATGCCCGACTTCTCCCCGATCGAAGACGTGGAGATGGATTTCATCATTCTCACGCACTGTCACCTCGATCACCTCGGCTCGTTACCGGTCGTATCTGCACACAATCCGGACGCCCCGGTCATTACGTCCGTGCCGAACATCGAGCTCGCGCCCCGCATGTTGCGCAACTCGATCAATGTCATGAAACGCCAACGCGAAGAGCACGGCATCAGTGACTATCCACTCTTCCTGCACCGCGACGTCGTAGAACTCAGCAAGCGACTCGTCGCCCAGCGCTATGGACGCGGCGAGATCTATACAAAGGGCGACGACAAGATCGAGATCATCTTACACACTTCCGGCCACGTCGCAGGTGCCGCTTGTGTCGAAATCCTCCACGAAGGCCGCCGCATCGTTTTTTCCGGAGACGTGCTATTCGACCATCAACGCACCCTCCCCGGCGCGAAACTCCCCGAAGGCGACATTGATACACTCATTCTAGAAACCACTCGCGGTGCCAAAGCACGCGTGGTCGGCCTCTCGCGCAAGAGCGAAGTCGACCGTCTGCTAGAGCAGGTCGACACCATCCTTCAGCGTGGCGGCAGTTGCCTGATCCCCGTATTCGCGCTCGGCCGCATGCAGGAGCTGTTCAAAATCATTTACGAAGCGCGCAACAATGGCCGCATCCCGAAGACGCCGATCTACGCTGCTGGGCTCGGGATGGATATCTGTAACTACTTCCATAAAATCCACGAACGCACCAAGCTCATCGACTTCAGCTTCAAGATGATGGAGAAGCTCAACGTGCGCGCGCTCGACCCGAATATGCGCCCCGGACGTGACCTGCCGCGCAAAGGCATCTACATCGTCAGCAGCGGCATGATGGTCGAGCACACGCCGTCTTATAAGATCGCCGCCTCCCTGCTCCCGCATGCCAGCAACGGCCTCTGCTTCGTGGGCTACTGCGACATCGACACCCCCGGCGGCAAACTGATCGCCGAACAGGAGGAAGGCAGCTTCTTCTTTGAGACGCTCGACTACCTCGCTCCGATCCGCGCCTCCATCGAGCAATTCGATCTCAGCGGCCATGCCGACCGCGACGAACTCGCCGACTACGCCATCCAAAGCAAGGCACGCTCCATCGTGCTCACTCACGGTGACCCTGATGCCCGCGCATGGTTTGAAGAGTCACTCAGCGAGCGCATGCCCGACAGCACCGTGCTCGACCCAGAACCACTGGTGGAATATACGGTGTAACCGAAGATTCAGCGCGAACGACTCCTGGCCCCCTTATTTAATACCAACTCCTAGGTGAATTGCCTCATTTTAGAGACATACCCTTTGTTGCGCTTGCACACACTACCAAGATCGATTTAAATAAAACGTCTATAAACAGACATGGAATACACCTTTCAGATCATCCCAGAGCACGAACTCGTCATTGAAATAATCACAGGCGAAGTGACCGTCGAAGAACTCGCGCATAAAACGCAGACTGTATTTTCCGACCCACTCTACCTGCCGACCTACAACGGCGTAATCGACATGCGATGCGCCATATCACGAATGTCGAAAGTTGAGCTCTATGGATTTGCCAGCCTCATTAGCCAAACCGAGATGTTTGAAAAATCCAAATGGGCAATCGTCGCAGAGGACCCCATTGTCGTCGCCCTCAGCCACATCTTTCAGCAGCGCATTCCCGATCAAACCACGCTCGGAATCTTCTGCACCATCAAAGCCGCAGCCGAATTCGTTGGCCGCCCACAACTGCACGATTACTTACAGGACGAATAGTCCTGCGGATTTCAATTGACTTCCCAGAATCGTCTGCGCGTTATCGCGCGCTGAAATACACCCCGCCGCATCTCAGCACGGCGGGTTTTTCATTTTTTCTCATGAACGCTAAAAACATCCGCAATATCGCCATCATCGCACACGTTGACCATGGCAAGACTACACTCGTTGACTGCCTGCTCGCTCAGAGTGGCACTTACCGTGAAAATGAACGCGTGCAAGAGCGTGCAATGGACTCGATGGACCTCGAGCGTGAGAAAGGCATTACGATTAAGGCCAAGAATCTCGCTGTTAAATGGATCAATCCAAAAGACGGCGAAGAATACACCATTAATATCGTTGATACTCCAGGCCACGCCGACTTTGGCGCCGAAGTGGAACGTGTCATGAAGATGGTAGACGGCGTCCTACTCCTCACCGACGCCGTTGGTGGCCCACAGGCACAGACTCGTTGGGTGCTCCGCAAGGCCCTCGATCAAGGCCTCTCAACCATTTGTGTGATCAACAAAGTTGACCGCGACACCTCTCGCCCAGACTGGGTGCACGATAAAGTGCTCGAACTCTTCCTCGACCTCGAAGCCGATGAAGACCAGTTCAACGCACCCTTCCTGTATGCATCCGCTAAAATGGGCTTCGCAGACCGCGAAGTCGATGGCCCCCGCGAAAACATGCTCGATCTGTTCGAGACCATCGTCGACCGTATCCCTGCACCGATCATTGAAGAAGGTGAATTCCGCATGCTCGCCAGTAACATCGACTGGGACGACTACGTCGGCCGTATGGCGATCGGCCGTGTGCTTTCAGGTGAAATCAAAGTCGGACAAACCATTTTCGCACACCGCAAGGACGGCAGTAAAGACCGCGTCAAAGTCACCAAGATGAAGAGCTTCTCCGGCGCTGGTAATACAGACGACGTGACCGAAGCCGTCGCAGGTGATATCGTCGGCCTTGCTGGTTTCGACGACGTCGACATCGGCGACACACTTGCAGCCTCTAAAGACGCCGAACCACTGCCATTCGTTGAGATCGATCCAGCGACCGTCCAGATGGAATTCTCCGTCAACAACGGCCCACTCGCAGGTAAAGACGGCAAAAAAGTCACTTCCCGCCAGATCCGTGAGCGCTTGATCCGCGAGACACAGTCCAACATTTCCATCAGCGTCGAAGACACTGACGATGGCACACGCTTCCTCGTCAACGCACGTGGATCGATGCAGATCGCCGTCCTCGTCGAAACAATGCGCCGCGAAGGGTTCGAGCTTCTCGTCTCTCGCCCAACCGTGCTTTATAAGGAAATCGACGGCAAGCGCAACGAACCCTTCGAACAAGTCTGGGTTGAAGTTCCTGAAGAGCACCTCGGTGGCGTCATGGAGAACCTCAGCAAACGTAAAGGTAAGGTCACCAACATGGAGCACCACAACTCCGGCGTCACTGTCGAAGCTGAGATCTCCACTCGTGGCCTCATCGGCTTCGAAAGTGATCTTGTGACCATGACCAGTGGTCACGGTGTCATGAGCCACTCGTTCCTCGAGTATCGCCCACACTGTGGCGATATCGTCACTCGCCTCACTGGAACACTCGTCAGCATGGAGCAAGGCAAGACAATGCCATACGCTTTGGATATGATCCAGACTCGCGGTAAGCTCTTCGTCGGCCCAGGTGAAGAAACCTACGCAGGTATGATCGTTGGCGAAAACCCTCGCACGGAAGACATGCCCGTCAACCCTGCTAAGGCCAAGCAACTCGACAACATGCGCTCCTCCGGCACAGACAAGAGCATCCAGCTCTCGCCGCCAATCAAGTTCTCTCTAGAGCGTGCGATCGAATACATCGCCCCCGACGAACTCGTTGAAGCCACTCCACAGTTCCTCCGCCTCCGCAAGCGTATCCTCGACGAGAACGTGCGCCGTAAGATGGCAAAGGCTGCGAAGAAATAAGCGCTGCTAAAATTCAACTTTCAAAGCCCTCGGAGACACATCGTCCCGAGGGCTTTTTCATATGTCACTTTCAAAATGCGGCTCTTGATTAACGATTCATTACACGCATACTTCCCATGATATGAAACCTAGGATCCTACGTCACCATCTCGAGAAAGCCGCCAAAGCATTGGTCTTAATCCAGAAGCACACACCCAATGTCGACTGCATCCTCGACGAAGACAAAGGTGAGCACGGCTACTTGATTCTCAAATTTGATGACGGTGGTGACATCCGAAAGATGAACGCCTTAGGCAAAGACCTTGAAGGCAAAGGCTACAGTTTTAGACTAAAGAAGAGCCCATGGCTCGGGCAAGTCACCTATTTTGGCAAGGCCGACGACAAAACATCGATTCTCATTACACGACCGATTACTAAAGATCGCCTCGCAATTAACGAAGATTCACCCGAACAACCCTACTCATTTAAGTAGCAGCGGCATCTTGTCGCGTTTCACCACAAGCCAGCGAGGGGAAATCGCTTCGACTGCAGCAATAACAGCGCAACCGTCGGCTCAAGGCTCAAGACTTGGCTTTACCACCTCGATCCAAAACCAATCGGCATCGTCAGTATAAAAAGCATCCAAAGGCCCTTCACCGATTAGATGAACGGCATTCAGATAGTAAGCCTTGGTTCGCCCCTCGGCCACTGCCTCAATATCGGTGCCATTCAAAAAGTCACCCTCTCTGGGCAAATGACGGGCAACCTCAGGATTCTCCACATAAATCCCCAACCAATAGCCACCAAAAAGTGGTCCTTTAGCAGGAGTCACTCCACGAATCAACTCACCCTGCTCCATTCTCAAAGACGGATACTCAAATGCATCCCAAGTATCTGCCGAACCGTAAGCTCGATGATTTTTAATGCCATAACGGGGCCCACACCCACCCAGAAGGAGGCACATCGCGAACATCTGACACACACACAACGCAAACTTTGGAGATTTAACAGTCATATCAGCATCGACTAGATGATATTTGAAGTTAACGATCCGCAAACACATATGGCACACATCGGCAAATTTAACACCCTTCGCATCGTCGAACCCTCCGACCACGGGCTCTATCTCGACGGCGGCGAACACGACAGCATCCTCCTACCCAATCGCTATGTCACACCCGACATGAAGATCGGCGATGATGTCGAAGTCTTCATCTACAACGACTCCGAAGACCGACTCGTCGCCACGACTGAGACACCGCTCGCCCAAGCCGGCGAGTTTGCCTACCTCGAAGTAATCAGCGTCAACGAACGCGTCGGTGCCTTCCTCGACTGGGGACTCAGCAAAGACCTCTTTCTACCCTTTCGCGAACAAGGCGACATCTCCTTTACCGTCGGTGATGGCGCCATCGTCGCCGTCTATGTGGACGAATATACGAACCGCATCGTCGCATCCACCCGCCTGCACCGTCACATGCCCGAAGAAAAGGCCGACTACGAACCTGGCGCACCCGTGCACGTATTGATCTACGGCGAGTCGCCTCTAGGCTTCAAAGCCATCGTCGATAAGCGATATCGCGCATTACTCTACTACGCAGAGACCTCCGACAAGCTAGAAGCAGGCGACCAGTTTACCGGCTACATCAAAAAGGTGCATGCCAATGGCAACATTGACCTGCGCCGCGACCCGTCCGGCTTTAAGCGCGCAGAAACCGTCAGCGAGCAAATCATGCAGAAACTCGAAGCCGCTGGCGGCAAGATGCCCTTCAACGACAAGAGCACACCCGAGTCGATCCGCGAGACTTTCGACACGAGTAAAAAGGCCTTCAAGCAAGGCATCGGCGTCCTCTACAAACAGCGCAAAATCCTCATCACCGAAGAAGGCATTGAAATCGCGCAGGCAGATAACAAATAGCCACCAGTTTCAGCGTTTCAAAATCTCAGCTTTCAGCTTTTCCACAAAAAATGATCTCCTTCAATCTATTTGGCATCCCCGTTCGTATCTTACCGTGGTTCTGGATCACCATGGCACTCATCGGCGGTGGTTTAGGCGCGAATGATTCACTCAGTATCCTACTGGTGCTCGTGTTTATCCTCGCCGGGCTCATCTCCATTCTGGTGCACGAACTCGGCCACGCACTGACAGTGCGTAAGTTCGGGCTGCCCACTGCGATCACACTGCAAGCATTCGGAGGCTATGCCTCCTTCCCTGCGGGGCAACTCAACAGGAAGCAGTCCTTCCTCGTCACCGCAGCCGGGCCAGCATTGCAATTCGCATTAGGCATCATCCTCTTTATCGTCTACCAAATGGTGCCGATTCCAGATGCCTCACTACTCAAAGCGCTCCTCTTCGACCTCGTCAGCATCAGCATCATCTGGGCAGTGCTCAATTGCCTACCCGTCTACCCAATGGACGGCGGTCAAATGATGGCCGCAGTGCTTGGCCCGAAACGCTCACACTTCGTGCACCTGATCAGCGCCGTGGTCGCCGTAACCATCGGCATCGCATCCTACCTTTATCTGAATACGTTCCTACTGCCGATCTTCATGGCCTTGTTCGCTTGGCAAAATTGGCAATCCTACCAGGCGCGGACCAGCAACCCGTAGGGGGCGCGCGCAAGGAGACTGTCTCACAAATGCCACAGGCCTAGTAAATTGCTGGCGTGGCTGTCATACTGGCGCGCATCAAGAATTGTAATTTCTAGCTCAACCCATTGGGGAGGGATGAGCTCCGCCTCGTCTTGCGGTGTGCTGGTGCTGTGCTTGAGTGCTTTGGTTCGGTGCTGGTGCTCGGCGGACGGCGCGGAGGCCGTCCCTCCCCGAGTAACCAACATATGCAATAGGATTTCTATTTGTGAGACAGTCTCCTCGCGCGAACCGTGATACCACGAACGCCGTTCGAACTTTCCAAATCCCGAAAAACATTCGCGGGCTCCGACAAGCAGAGCCCCTACACGAACTGCTACGTCATAATCGTAATCTTACTCATAATCTTAATCCTCCTGGGACGAGTCCTGATCGAACGTAAAGATTAGGAGTAAGATTAAGAACGGATGACGACAACGTCTCCTATCGCCTCCCGTTACACTCGCAACTGACGGCGGAGATCGAGCGTATACTTATACTCAGGTGCCAACTTCGCTTTGAGCGCATCCGGTTGATTTCCAATTAAATCATCCGCTGGTAACCAACGCTCTTCGCGACGCTCCTCTGCGGCACGCACCGTCTGCGGGCGACCATCGTAAACCAGCGAGTTGGGATTCCAATAGTGATACCGCGCCGCATGCGTCGTCTGTCCACTCTGACGATCCACCCACTCGATCCACAAGGGCGACTGAATCGGCACGTGCGGATGTAGCGCAGGATACGCACTCGCGCTCTTGTAACGCAGACCACAAATCATACGACCGTCGACTTCCTCAAACGGCACTTCCACGCCATTGACGAGCAGCATGCCTTTTTCCAGCAGCTTCCCGTCAGACAAGGTTAACTGTAAACGGTCACTGGAGTTATCCACCACACGCACTGTCGAGCTCCCTTGCGCCTCTTCAGCCATCAAGGGCCACGACTCAAACGCCTGACGCACATCCACGCTTCCGCCTGCGACTTCTAAAGTGCCAACCGTCGGGCAACGAAATTCAAATACAGGTCGCAACCACTCGGCATCGAACGGGAACCCATGCGATTGCAAATCCGCACAAATCGCCTGCACATCTTCCCACAAAAAGGCAGGCAAGAAATAGCGATCATGTAACTGCGGACCAAAGCGTATCAACTCTTCCTTAAAAGGCGCCTTAAACAAACGCGTCAAAATCGTGCGCACAAAGAGTGCCACCACCGACATGGTATCTGCGCTTGCATACGTCTCAAACGCACGAAACTCAACAATCCCCAAACAACCATTGGGAGCCGCCAAATTGTGGAATTTATCAAAGCACAACTCGGCACGGTGCGTATTACCAGAAGAGTCGGTCAACAAATTCTTAAAGAACTGATCAATCAGCGGCCCATCCACCAAGCCCTGCATATTTTCCAGCCCCTCACAGGCGACCTCCAACTCGTAGAGTCCATGGCGCGGCCCCTCATCGACTCGTGGCGCCTGACTGCCTGGTCCTACATGCTGCCCCGTGAAAAAGTAAGATAGCGCAGGGTGATGCTGCCAATAACGCAGCAGCGAAGCGATACGCTTCGGATCGACTAAAAATGGATTACGCGCTTCATCCGGACCACCAAAGGCGAGATGCGATCCGCCGCCAGTGCCATAAATAGCGCCATTCAACTGAAATTTCGTCAGCTGCAACTTCACCTTAGCAGCCGCGGTCGCGCATTGCTGCAGCACTTGATCATACTCCACCCACGTCGCCGTCGGTGGCAAATTCACCTCCAACACTCCAGGATCCGCCGCCAAGCCCAAAGTCGTCAACGCACCCTCGGTCTCACTCGGGCCATATCCGCAAATGACGATGTCCTTCAAATCCAAATCCACCACGATACCACGCAGTAAGCCGATCAATTCACGAAAACCAGGCCACTCCAAAGGTGGAATGAAAATTTCAATCGCCCCGTCACGGACTTCGATCGTCAACGCACTACGCGAGACATCCTCTGGCAATTCATCCAACGGCAATCGTAAACCCACCGGACTATCGCCTGCAAATAATTCGACTGGATCTTCAGCGCAGAATGGCCATGTGGCGGCAGCCCATACTCCTTCTACAAAATTGAGCGGTAAAACCCAACCGACCGTCCCCTCATGCTCTTCGACTGCGGGCAAAACAAACTGCTGCAACTCTAGCTTGGCAGCCAAGGCTTGCATCAATGCATTACCATTTTCAGCAACATTCGAACCAGCCACATCATCAAACAACAAGCGCTCGGTCTCCAGCCACAACGGTTCCTTGGCATCATACAACGTCATGAAATTCCAGCGCGGCAAAGGCTCACCCGGATACCATTTGCCGAATATCTGCATCGCCAAGGCACCTGGATAAACCTTCTCGATCAGGTTCGCCGTCATACGACGTGCATAGCCCAACTTCTCCGGCCCCATCGCTGCCACACTCCACTCTGGCGTATCTGGCTGTGCGACGATAAAGGTCGGTTCGCCCCCCATAGTTAAAGCTATCTCTTTCGAATCCAAATAGGCTTCGACACTTTCGGCACAGTTTACAATCGCTTCGCGGTTATTAGGCATCATTGATTTCCTCGATCTCTAGTTCGACCTCCATGGTCGATGTAATTGGCAGGTCTGAAAAATATTTCCCTTGAATCGGATCAATTGTAGCGGGCTCATGCGATACAGCCGAAGGGATGAAATAACTATTGGCTAAGATACCATTGGTCGGATCAAAGCCCTTCCACCCAGCACCGGGCAAATAGACTTCCGCCCAGGCATGCATTGATCCCACTGCTCGATTAAAGGCGTGTTCGCCCTCTCCGACTTCTGGATCAAATAAATAACCGCTCACAAAGCGCGCTGCAAAACCAAGTTTCCGCACCGCCGATATAAATAACACCGCCATATCGCGGCACGATCCAGTCCGCAGTTCCAAAGTTGTATCCGGAGTTTGAATACCTTCTTCGTCGCGGCGCACATAGCTGATATCACGCCTCACCGCACAATTCAAATCCGACAGAAACTGCACAACATCCGTATGCGCATCGGGCAGCTTCGCACCCGAAGCGATCCAATCAATCACACCCACGGCTCCACGCGTGCGGCCACTGCTACCCATAAAGGGAGATAAGGCGCGCGCATCCGACTCATTGTAAGCGAAGGGATACCCCGTCGCATACGATTCTAATATAAAATCAAACGGATTATCGTCCGTCAGCGTCACTTCCATACGCGTGACAAACTCCAACACAGTCGACTCGGTCAGACCAAAATTACAAACCAACAGGACATTGCCATACACGTCACGCACCCAACGTTGAGTCGACTCGGGAACCGTCTGCACTTCAAAGCTCCCCACATGTCGACGATGACTATCTAAAGGACGCAAATATAATGCATGCGGGCCGAAATTAACCGCGCCGTCATAGCGATGCCGAGTCAGATGCTTGATCGCTACTTTCATACACTTACAGTCTCCGATGGCTTACGCTTCAGCTCGACCATCACATTCAATTTTTGGTCATTCGCGCCCTTGTAGGTGCCGCGCATCGGAGCGACATCATTATAATCACGCCCCACCGCTACGACGACGTGGCGCTCGCCCGCAGTTTGATTATTCGTTGGGTCTAAGCCCCACCAAGTGCCACCGGGCAAATAGACCTCGACCCACGCATGACTCGCTGCGGCTCCGATCATCTCGGGGTCGACAAGATCTGGGTCAAATGCTTCGATATAGCCACTCACATACCGTGCGGGGATGCCATTGCTGCGTAAGATCGCCAACATCAAATGGGCAAAATCCTGACACACGCCGCGTCGCTCTTTCACTACCTGCGAAATCGGCGTGCTAATATCCGTCACGCCCGACTCATACTCGAAACTTTTAAAGATCCAGCTATTTAGTTCCAACAAGGCCTTCCCGATTTCATCCGCCTGCTTAAAAAAACGCTTCCGGATCGATTGATGCTGGTTCAGCGGCACTAGGCTACTGGGCTGTAAAAACTCATAATGCTGATACTGCGCACTATTAAAAATCTGCCTAGCCTCCCCGACTTGAGTCTCCAGCACAACGGCCGGTGGATTGACGACACAGGTTTCGACTTCAGCGACCGAGGTCACAGTTAATTCACCATGGCGATAGGGAATCGAAAAGAACTCTACATTATTGCCAAAATAATCGACATAGTGATCGATCACGGTATCTGGCTTTACGATCAGCTCGCGCTTCAATACCTGTTGAGACGCATTTGACTGCGGCCAGACACGCAATTCCGCAAACGACTCGGAAGCCGGTTGTGAGTATTTATACTGCGTGGTATGGGAAACGCGAAAGCGCATAGCGGAGTAACAAAAAAGAACACCCTCTGTCACAAGGAATGAGTCTGTAAACGTAAATGAACGGGGTGCATCAACAGAATAGCAACTATGAGGCCAACATACATTTTAAAGTAAAAAAACAGATAGTTCAGCCAGTTGAGCTCAATCAAACAAGGTCAGCTCCTTCGCGAACACATTCTGGTGACTAAAGAAGACATCTTCTATTTTTTTATGCAACGCCTCAACTTGCTGAGTCATATCACTCAGCTCTTGTTCGATCGTTTCCGGCGCAATCAGTGGCACAGAATTCACCCCACTGACTTCCTCCCAAAGATCCTCGTGCAAGTCCTCGCTCTGCGTGATCGAGAAATCATCCAGTGTCTCAATCAAACTGGAAATTGCCACTTTTATACTAAGCCCCATTTTCCGCTCACCACTGATCGAAAGCGTGCCGATCGCATAGTGCAAATTATTGAGGCAGAATGTCACCGAGCTAGGATTACTCTTACCAAGAATGATCAAACGAGCGACACGATCCACATACGCACGCGAGCGAAACTCACGGCGATACGCATCTAGCGAACCCAACAAACGTAGTAATGCAGTCAGATCAGCACTCTCTTGATCCTTGGCACAATACGTCTTAACGATCCGCGGCAACGCGACTTCCAACAAGGAAAGCGTGCCGATGGTGCGCTCAAAAAAGCCTCCAATCCGGTAAAACTGCCACGCATCATCATGCGACAGCGTCCGCTCAGCCGTGCCATTAAAGCGCGCCACTTCACTGACGATCTTCTCGCTCAACTCACGCAACACCGAGCGCGTCGCGGGACCTTTGGAGTGCTGGCGCAAATAAAGCACCATCTCTTCGATCACTTCCCAACACTCGGGACTGATCGTTTCACGCACATTCTCCAATCCATTACGCGCGTAACCGATGCATGCACGAACAGAGGCCCCTTTACTCTCATCCAAGAGCAGACTACGCGACAGGTCGAACGTATCGCGCGGCGGCCGCTTCAGCTTCGCCACTTCAGTTTGCCCAGTAGCAGCTGCCACTGCTTGCAATAAAGGCCAATACGTCCGCTTCTCGGCATGCGCCATTTGATCCCAACGCAATTGCTCCAAAGTGTTAAATTGACGCGCCGTATTCTCCGCACGCTCGATGTAACGCCCGACCCAATAGAGCGACTCTGCCACACGACTACTAATCGAAGAACGCGCGCCACTCGCCATCGGTCGACGTTTCGGCGCCGATTCTTCCACCAAATCATCCGCCACCCACACGTCCTTTAAGCCATTGGTGATAATCGACAAACGCCGCGTGCGGTGCATCGCCCCAGTCTGCCGCGCCATCCCCCCAGGCAGCACGATCGGTTCCGTTCCTAAAATAAAGAAGGCGCGCAGTTGGATACCGCGCGGCGAAAACCGTCCGTCTTTAAAGCTTGGAACCGCAGCCGAATCAGGCAAGACCTGCCCCACAAAATACTCTGGATACTTACGGGCAATACGAGCAATGGAAGCCGCACTCTCGGAAGGCCGACTCCCGCCACAACGTTGCCACAAGACATCGTGATCCTGCACCGGTTTGATAACAATATCGTTGGTATGATCCAAAACGTGATCACGCTGATCGACATCATCCATATGATAAGTCTCAACGGATTTCAGGATCGGCTCCTCCCGCAAGTAGTGCTGAATGATGCGATCCGAATAACGCAACAAGGCACGATTATCCGTAACCCCCGCGCCAGGCGCATTGACAATCGCCACATTTCCCTTGCGCATCACATTGATCAAGCCAGGCACACCGAGCCCAAAACCATTTGGCACCGCAATCGGATCCAGTGAAGAGCTCTCGACTCGACGATAAATCACATCCACTGGCTCCAAGCCACGAATGGTCTTCAAAAAGACACGACTCTCCCGCACCAGCAAATCGCGCGGCTGCGCAATCGAGATACCCATGTGACGTGCGATAAACGCCTCTTCAAAATAGGCCTGCCCTGATTGTCCGCTGGTTAATAGCAACACATGCGGATTCTTCAGATGCGATTGCGCACGCAGCATTTCCAATAAATAAGTGCTAAAGCCGGCAACCGGAGCCACATCCACAGGCTCATACAGCTCAGGAAAGACCTCCGAGAGGACACGGCGATTCTGCAGCACATGCGAAATACCGAACGGCGTGCCCATGTGATGCTCGCTGACCTGCCAATTGCCCCCACCCGCATCGACTAAATCAAACGCACCAAACTGAGAATACTCGCCACCAGGCACTTCGATCCCACTCAATTGGCGCAACAACGCAGGGTCACGCAGCGCTAATTCATGCGGAATCACTCGCTGGCGCAAAATCTTCTGCTCACCATACATATCGGCGGCATAGGCATTAAACGCCAGAGCACGCTGCACAATACCAGCCGAAATACGCTTCCACTCATCCGCAGGAATCACCAGAGGAAACAGATCTAAGCGCCATGGATTGGTCGGCTTGTTTCCTTTCGCGATATCCGAAAACTGTAGCCCCAACTCATCCACCACATGATTGAGACGCTTCTGCCGCAAGCTGAGGTTACTACGCGGGCACGCATTCAACACATCCACCACTGGCGCATAGTGCGAGCGCGGCGAACCATCCGGATGAAACACAGCTTCGCCCACTCCCCCAGTGTAGTCTGGGAAATGGTTCACTACTGTCTCATTGGAAGGTCGCTCCATAACCAGCGATCAATGGCAGTCTCTGCTGCGCATTCAAAACAATTTTGCAACAAACTCAAAAACCGACGCAGAGCATGATTTGTGAAAAGCGTAGTCGAGTTCCTTGCCTGATAGAGATAACCGCGCATTAAGAATTGTGATTTTTCAACTCAAACCTTGGGAGAGACGAACTCCGCCTCGTCTTGCTGTGTGCAGGTGAGCTGGTTCTGCGCTGAGGATCTGCTGAAGGCAGCGTAGCACGCGGCAAGCGCGGAGGCCGTCCCTCCCCAAGCAACCCACATTCAGCAGATCCGCATGTGCCGCGTCACTTTTCACAAATCATGATACGCGTGACTACACAGATTAAAATCCGTGCTCGCCTTCTCATTGGCATCAGATTAGCTCTCGGTCGTCGCAGGCAACTAATACTCCTCTCTCAATTCCTTTGACCGACAACCTCCCATATGTGGCTACACGCAACTAGTCAGCTAGAATTATACATCCCAGAAGAGACACCCTTTCTGCTAATGCTGCGTCCTCGCAGTGGTTTACAGCAATGGATCGGACGCGAGCAATATGTGCTCACCCCGAGCGTGCCCGTCGTGGAATTCACGGACCCCTATGGCAACCTGTGCCAACGCATCGTAACTCCAGCAGGTCACTTTAAAATTCAGACAGCCGTCGATGTCGAAGTCGCTGACGGCTCCGACACCGCACCCGGTGCCGACTTTATCGAAGTCCAAAATCTACCCAACGACACACTCCCCTTCCTACTCCCGAGCCGCTACTGCGAGTCCGACCGTTTCACACAACTCGTCTATGAAATAACCGCCGATGCAACGCCCGGCTACGATCAATGCTCCGCGATTGTCGACTACATCCGTAACACCACGATCTATGCGCCAGGCCTGGGCAATGACATCATCAGCGCAGCAGAAGCCAACCAACGCTCGCACGCCGTATGCCGCGACATGGCACACATCGGCATCGCTTGCTGCCGAGCACTTTCCATCCCCGCACGCATGGTGGTCGGTTATCTCGAATCACTCGAACCGATGGATCTCCATGCTTGGTTTGAAGCCTACGTAGGGGGACGCTGGTATACCTTTGATCCAACTCAAAACGACGCATCCGGCGGTCGCATTGCCATCGCCTATGGCCGCGATGCTGCAGATGTCGCCATTTATACCCAATTCGGCGCACCAGCCGAGCTCCTAAGCATGGAAGTCACCGTCACGCGTATGACCGACTCTCCCAAAATCTGAGCCCTCACACGCGATTGGCATAGCGTGTGCTAAATTAAATATAATGTTTACTAGTTACCAAAAAGAATCGTTTTTTGACGAAATGTTCGGAAACGGCAAGGATGGCCATTTCCCGCATTACGCCGCACTCCACGAACGCTACTCACGCATCAGCGACGAAGAGATGAATGAGAAGCAGCGCTTAGTGAATGATGGATTCCTAGAGCAAGGGATCACCTTTACCGTGTATGGTGATGACAAGGGAACCGAGCGTATCTTTCCCTTCGACCTGATTCCACGCATCATCCCGAATACAGAATGGCAGACGATCGAACAAGGTCTCACACAGCGCATCATCGCGCTCAATCTGTTCCTGCACGACATCTATCACGATGCTCAAATCGTTAAAGACGGCATCATCCCAGAGTCCGTCGTTAAAGGTGCCTCACACTACCGCCCCGAGATGTGCAATGTGGATGTGCCCAAAGACATCTACCTACAAATTTGCGGCACCGATCTAATCCGTGACGACCAGGGCAAATACCTCGTGCTGGAAGACAACGGACGCTGCCCTTCAGGTGTGTCGTATCTACTCGAAAACCGCGAGGCGATGAAACGCGCCTTCCCGAGCCTCTACCGCGAATGTGGAGTGCGCCCGGTCGACAACTACCCAGAGACGCTACTCAAGACTTTAGAATACCTATCACCGCGCGAAGGCCACAAGCCAGTCTGTGTGCTTCTGACGCCAGGAGTCTATAACAGCGCTTATTTTGAACACACCTTCCTCGCTCGTAAGATGGGCATTGAAATCGTCGAAGGCCGCGACTTGATCGTCCTCAACGGCTACGTCTTTATGCGCACCACGAAGGGACTTGTTCAGGTCGATGTCATTTATCGCCGCTTAGACGACGACTTCCTCGACCCACGTGTTTTCCGCGAAGACTCGATGCTCGGCGTGCCCGGCCTAATGGAAGCCTATTTACGCGGCAATGTCGCATTAGCCAATGCGGTGGGAACCGGAGTCGCAGATGACAAAGTGACCTACGCCTACGTGCCGGACATGATCAAATATTATCTCGATCAAGATCCGATTCTCGAAAGCGTGCCGACCTACTTGGCTTGGCGCGACGACGATCGAAAATACATTCTGGATAACTTAGAAAAACTCGTCGTCAAAGCCGCCAACGAATCTGGTGGTTATGGGATGCTAATGGGGCCAACATCGACCGCCAAAGAGCGCGCCGAGTTTACGACCAAGATCAAAGAAAACCCGCGCAATTATATCGCGCAACCTGTGGTATCGCTCTCGCGCCATCCGACCATTTGCAATGAAAACACGATCGAAGGCCGACACATCGACCTGCGCCCCTTCATCTTATATGGCGACAAAATCGAAATCATCCCAGGTGGGCTCACTCGCGTTGCGCTCAACAAAGGCTCCCTCGTCGTTAACTCCTCCCAAGGTGGCGGTAGTAAAGACACATGGGTGCTCTATAAATAACCCCACAGTTTAACAGTCACTCACACATCATGCTTTCACGCGTTGCCAACAGTCTTTACTGGCTCAGTCGTTATCTAGAACGAGCCGAAAACTTAACCCGCCTAGTCGACGTCAATCGCTATGATGCATTGGATACGATCTCCAGCGCGAAAGACGACGACTCGACTTGGCGTCCTCTGCTCTATGCGACCTGCTCACAAGAAGCATACGAAACTGCAAAAGCCGAAGAGGAGGACGATATCGACGTGAGTTGGTTTATCACCTTCTCCACTGGCCCGCAGGACTCTATCCGCCAATGCATCGCCCACGCCCGCGAGAATGCTCGCATGGTGCGTGATCAGATCTCGGAAGAAATGTGGCTAGAGCTCAACAGCTTCCACCTCTTCATGCAGTCCGCAGAAGCTGAGCGACTATGGGAAGAACGCCCCGAATCGTTCTACCGCAGAACAATTAAGGCCTGCATGCTCTTTTCTGGACTCATCAATGCGACCATTCTACACGACGAAGGTTGGCACTTCATGGAAACAGGCCGCTACCTAGAACGCGCCGACAAGACCACCCGCGTGCTCGACATGCTGGCCTTTGAAAACGCACCCGACCGTGGCAAACTCGCATCCGCACTGCGCTCCTGCTCTGCATTCTCGGCCTTCCGCGCGGAAAACCCGGGCGAAGTCACCTTAGAGAATGTTATGTCATTCCTGCTCTTTTCGCCATCCTTCCCACGCTCGGTGCGCTTCTGCTTACGCCAAATCGACACACAGTTGCACGCTATCTCTGGCACACAGAGTGGCAGTTTCTCCAACGAAGCCGAACGCATCAACGGCAGCGCACTCGCCCAACTCAACTTCTCCAGCATCCAAGACGTCTTAGACGCAGGCTACCACACATACATCGACCAACTACAAACACAGTTTAACCGCATCGGACGACAAGTATTCGAAACCTATATTTTACTGCCACAAGAGATCAGTAGCCTGCCGACCTATAACAGTCCTCAATGGCAGATTCAGCAGCAACAACAGCAGCAGTAGTAGTAAATAGACCGGATAATGCAGCTCAAAGTCCACCATCGGACCGAATACCTCTATACCAGAGCAGTCTCTCACAATTGCAACGAACTAAGACTAACGCCACCTAACACCGAGTCACAAACATGTATCAACAGCTACATCAGTGTGCTCCCTGCGACTCGACTCAGAAACTACTTAGATCTGAACACCAATCGCGTCCATCACTTCGAGATTCCGCGACCGCACAACCGATTAACGATCGATAGCCGCTCCACCGTAAAAACAAAGTCACTGGTCGATCTAAACAATCTGCCCTATGGCTTTCATCATAAAGAGCTCAAGCACTGCACTGCGCTTGAAGCCTGTCACCCATTCCTGCAAAACAGCGATTTCGTAGAAATCACACCAACGATCTGGAAACAGGCACTCGACATACAGGACGACTCGACCGACGTCTTTCAAACTTGCTACGCCATGATGGCGCACATTTTCGAGCACTACGATTACGATCCCAACGCGACCACGGTGCACACGCACACAAATGAGATCATAGAAAATCAGACTGGGGTCTGTCAGGACTTTGCGCATGCGATGGCTGCATTGTGTCGCTCCATACACATCCCGACTCGTTATGTGAGCGGCTATTTTTTCGATGCCACACACGACCACAGCCTACGCGGGGCAGCCGCCTCGCACGCATGGGTCGAAGTTTACATTCCACCCGTAGGGTGGATTGGCCTAGATCCTACGAACAATAAGATCGTCGACGAAACCTATATCAAACTTGCCGTCGGTCGCGATTACCATGCAGTCGCACCCGTCATCGGTGGCTACTTCGGCGGGGATCGCAGCGGACTCGCAGTGAGCGTGCAGGTCGAACGTATCGACTCACATCTAGACGCTTAAAGAGGAGTTAGAAGACAGAAGTTAGAAGTTAGGAGCTGAACATCAGTGTTTGATGACGTCTTTGCCTATACTCACACGCATCATGATTTGTGAAAAGCGCATTCATGCTATTCGGCGATCTTGCTGTAGGGGCTTTGCTTGCGAAGACCGCGCAAAGCCCACACGCATAGGGAGTTGTAAAACTTTAGCTGCCTTCGCGGGTGCCGCCCTTCGACAAGCTCTGGGCCTTGAGCCTGTCGAAACGGCAAGCAGCACCCCTACGCCAGATCCTTCGGTTTCACCCAAGGGTATAATAAAGTGTCGCTGCGCTCGGTAGGCGGCAACAGACGAAGCTCTAAGCACGTCACGACCAAAGACGAACCCTAACTCCTAACTCCTAACTCCTAACTTCTCTTTTAAAGCATCGCCAAGATACGTTGCCCTGCCTCTGAGAATGGGATCGTGCTGATCTGCGCACGACCCGCTTCACTCATTTTAGCTGCGGTCTTTTGCACGATACTCAGGATTTTCTCGTCCTCATACTTGGCAATCAAATCATCGAATCCGAGTTCTAGGAAAGCCAGGCACAGTGCATCTTCCAGCGTTTGGCACTCGGGATCAGCCTTCAACTGCTTCTTTAGATTGAGCGACTGCACGCGCTCGATCGCATCCGCACTGTAGCCGACCTCTGCCATCAACTCACCCGCACGCTGCGCATGGAAACGCTTCAGATCTTCACGCCACTTCAAATATCCCGCACGGTTCATCGGATAATCCGAACGCGGGCTCTCCCAGCGGCAAATATGCTGCGTCTGCGCCGCAATGCATAATAGCTCCGAAGCATCAGGCTGCAAATTCAAGACCCACGCCAGATGACGCGATGCATAGAGCAGCTCTTTAGGCTGACGCTCGCCTTTATAATCAATCAAAGTCGGGTCTCCGGCATTCGCCTGATCGATCAGTTTAACAACGGCTGCGTATTTCGTGCTTAATTCCATGTCGGAAAAATTACTTCACACCTGAGGCGCGCGTCAACGTAGCATCACAACATTCGTGAGTCACCACTACGGCATCAGGCCTGGAGCCGAATGGTTCGCAATGATCGCCCGCAAGCGCTGCCCAATCTTCTCGGCCACGGCGACCATCTCCGCCGCTTCAGTCGGCTCAAGCTGCGCCTCACAATTACGCGCCCACAGCCCTAGCCACGCCTGAAAATGCCGTTCTTCCAATTTAAGCGGCACATGCTTCCACGGCATGCCACCGCGGTATAACGCAGGCCCTCCGATCAAGCCCGACCAAAAGTCGGCGATCTTCTCTAAATGTGCAGGCCAATCCTCAACCTTTGCCGCAAAAATCGGCGCGATCGCTTCATGTTGCCGCACATCGGCATAGAAGTGCCGCAGTAACTTGAGCAGCGCGGGGCGCCCGCCAATACGTTCATACAAAGGCTGAGTAAAGGTCATCATGCTAGAAGAAGTAGTCAGGAGCTAGGAGTTAGCCAATGCGCTGAGAAAGTCGTATAGTGAAGGTAAGGATAGCACTGAACCGAGGTTCACATACGATCTTCTGCCGTGTCTGACAAATTGTGATTTGTTAAATCGAAGAAGCTTCCGTAGGGGTGCTGCTTGCCGTTTCGACAGGCCAAGGCCCAGAGCTGGTCGAAGGGCGGCACCCGCGAAGGCAGTTGAGGCTCTACAACTTTAGTGCACATGGCCTTTGCGCGGGCTTCGCCAATTCGACAAGCTCATGGTCTAGGACAAGCAAAGCCCCTACGTTGGTCGCACAGGCCTACAGTCCCTGCGCAGTCAACGCAGCATTCCATTGGTCGATGCGTTGCTTCTGTTCGATAAAGAGCGCGTCGGTAGAGTCTAACACATCGATACTGTTGATCGTTGCCCCCTTCTGGATCGCATCGACGACTTTTTGCCCCTTGTTGACTTTACCGAATACCGTGTGCTTTCCGTCCAGCCAAGGCGTCGCATTATGCGTCACAAAGAACTGGCTGCCATTGGTGCGTGGCCCTGCGTTTGCCATCGAAAAAAGGCCCGCACGGGTATGACGCAGCGCTGGGTGAATCTCGTCCTCAAACTGATACCCTGGACCACCACGCCCCGTTCCAGTTGGATCGCCGCCTTGAATCATGAAATTTGGAATCACACGGTGAAAGGTCAGCCCGTCGTAATAACCACGCTTTGTAAGGTTCAGAAAGTTGGCGACAGTCACCGGGGTTTTGGTCGCAAACAAAGTCGCTTCGATATCTCCCTCTGAGGTGTGCATTACGATATCAATGTCTCTCACGCGCAACGGCTCTTGGTCTGGCACTACTGTTGCGGGAATCGCATCGACAATGGCTTCCTGAGTTATCTGAGCAGACTTTGCTGGCATCCCCGTAGCTGGGATTGCGTTCGGCGCGTCCTTCGCATCCGCCACCGGAATGGTCCGCTCCGCACCGCCAAGGGCAGCTGCCGCGCTGCTATCAGCTTGAGCTGCTTCAGGGATCGATTTCTTGCTACTGCTACATGCAGCCAGAGAAATGAGTGACAGGGCAATTAGAGACAATTTAAGGCTTCGTTTAATCATACACGCAGTCTCAGGATCCTATCATCAAACTCAAGCGTTCTTCACATAAAAAAAACGGTTCATCGTCAAAGAAAATGGGACGGTCGAACCACTGCTACATCGCTCGTCAAAAACAGACGCGACTGGCGTCGCATCGCTACAACCGATCCTGCGACAGAGATCCAAAAAAAGCCTCCGTTTCCGGAGGCTGTAGTTTTGAAAAAGCTGTGCGAAGTCAATCCCCTACTGACCGACTTTCAGCAACTCGACGTCAAACACCAACATACCGCCGGGCGCGCCATTTTGTGGATTGTCACCATAAGCGAGTTTGCCGGGAATCCAGAAACGACGCTTCTCGCCTGCCACCATCAACTGCACCCCTTCGGTCCAACCTGCAATCACCTGAAACAAACCAAACGTTGCTGGCTCACCGCGTTCCACCGAGCTATCGAACAGCTGACCATCGAGCGTCCAACCACTGTAATGCACAGTGACCATGCTCTGCTTCGTCGGATGCTCAGTGCCAGTGCCAGCGCTCAATACACGCGAAGCGAGGCCACTCTCGCTCACCTCAGCATTGTCTGGAACACCTGCGACATCTTCTGGAGTCTTCGGTGGCTCAGGGGCTTTTTTAATATCAAAAAGCTCCACTTCGAATACCAATAAACCACTTGGGCGACCGCCACCGGCATTCTCACCATAGGCAAGCTCTGCAGGAATCCAGAAGCGGCGCTTCTCGCCCACTACCATGAGTTGGAGGCCTTCAGTCCATCCCTTGATCACGCGATTCAGCGGAAAACTTGCAGTCTGATCGCGCTTCACAGAGCTGTCGAAGAGCTTACCGTCAGTCGTCCAACCACTGTAGTGAACCGTCACGGTATCGGCAGCCGCAGGTGACTCAGCGCCCGTGCCCGCTTGGAGCACTTTCGAGGCGAGGCCTGTTGCTGTTACTTGAGCATCCGCAGGGATGGCATTTACGTCGGCAGGTGTTTCAATATCCATGCGCCATGTATCGGACAAAGCACCGTTTCGGGTCAATGATAAATCCGATCAAGATTTCCACTCAAGTTGCGTTTCCTGCCAAACCTCACACATTAAACACAAGGAGGTAGACAATGACACACACACATCCATCACAATTAGGAATAACAGCCCTCATCAGTGGAATCACACTATTCTGTGGCCTACTGATTGCATCATGCACCCCACCAAAGGAAAACTCACCAGCCGGATTCATATTGCCACCTGGAGACGCCATGGCAGGACAAACCACATTCGCTGCGCTCGGATGCATTAGTTGCCATCAAGTCGATGGCGTGTCGTTCACTGCAACTGGGATTATGCAACCTGAGCGAATCATCCAACTAGGCGGCGCACAGCCAAAGGCGAAGACCTACGGGCAACTTGTAACGGCCATCATTCACCCAAACGCGGGTATCCTGCAAAACGACCCGCAGTATGTCGATCCCGATGGCAACACCCTGATGCCAGACTACAAGCAGATGATGACAGTGCAGCAAATGACGGACCTCGTCACATTCCTACAAGAGCACTACGACATAGTGGTTCCGGAATACGACCCGCACACGATGGGCTACCCCTACCCTTATCGTTGAGCGATTCCTGAAAACTCTTACTTCGCACTCGGCTTCGACGAAATGTAGCGTTTCTGCACGCCGCGGCAGCGTGGGTAGCGTTTGTAGATTTCGCTGAGTTGCTCCTGAAACACGTCCTCATCAAGGGGACTGCCACTGCATGCCACGATTCGATTTTCGTAGCCCTCCATACTGAACACTTTTGTGTAAGGGAACTGCTGTTGCAGGGACGCATCAGTCAACGGCGGCAGATGCGGCACCTTGCGTGGCTCGATCATATTAAACACAAGTAGCCCACCGGGCTTTACCAGCTTCGCTAAATACTGACACCACTCCAAATCGAGCGGCGCACAACGCACCGCCATCTCTTCTTCCTCCGCATAGAGGTCGTCAATAATCATATCAAACGTGGCCGCATCAGGCTCTGAGGATTCCTCGCGCACCCATTCGACTGCGTCAGCCGCGACCAACTCACACCCCTCCGTGCAGTCAAAAAAGCCGTCAGCAATGCTCAAATGAACTGGATCAATATCAATACCAACAATGCGCTCAGGCGCTACAAGCTCGCGTAGCTTACGCGCCACCGTGCCCGCTCCAAACCCGAGCATCAACACGCTCTCAATACTGCCCTTGGGACGGTAGAGTGCAGGCAATGCAATCAGATCCCAGATACAACCAGAGAGCGGCCGATTCGGATTCCATTGAGAATGGTTCACACCATTCCGATAGAGGCGAAGCGTCGCTCCAGCAGAGCGCACTTCATAGTGATTCGTTTCGATAGTTTGACTCCAGACGATGGCCATCCCTGCTTTCTGCCGATCTCACCCGAGACTTCAAGCCTTTCGAGGCCATCGCGGGATTCTTTCCAGAAGGAAGCACGCAGATAAACGCTGATTTTAAGGAAAGTGATACAGACATTTTGTCTGTCCACCGAACCAAAGCCGTAGCCCGAAGATTCATCGAGCGTCTCAGCCGACCTAGGAGCCTAAGGTGACCAGAACCGCGCGCGCGTGTTCGGAGATATTTTGACACAAATCATTCGAACACCGAGAAAAAAATATACTATACTCGCGCGCATCATGATTTGTGAAAAGCGCATTCATGCTATTCGGCGATCTTGCTGTAGGGGCTTTGCTTGTCCCCGACCATGAGCTCTGTCGAATTGGCGAAGACCACGCAAAGGCCACACGCATCGGAAGTTGTAAAACTTTAGCTGCCTTCGCGGGTGCCGCCCTTTGACAAGCTCAGGGCCTTGAGCCTGTCGAAACGGCAAGCAGCACCCCTACGCCAGATGCTTCGATTTCAAAAATCACAAGACTTGATGCGCGTGAGTATACCAAAAGCCACAAACCACTAATAGAAAACAGGATAACTACGAAAAACTCGAAATACGCTGAAACTGAAAAGGTGCAGGACTTTGAGCTTTCGTGCATTTGGCATATTTCGTAGTTAAAAAAGAACCATACACATGGAAGAAAAGGCACTCGACCAACTGACACCATTTGACCAGACTAGAACTACATCCAGTCGAGCTGCTCCATTCCATTCGTGCCTCACTTCGTGAGCTCCCGACGATCTACAGAGAAAATAAAAAAATGACCTGCAAGAAAACATCCTCATTTACTCTGCTTTGCCTACTGTCCCTACTCCTGCCGACGGGCACGATACTTGGATCAAATACCTTCTTCCAATTCTACGGGGATGACGTCAAAGTTGATGGTCGTTTGGAATCAAAAGGTAGCACAAAAGACACTTCCGAGATAACTCTTAATTTCGACATTCAAATCTTTGGTTCATACGCACGGTCAGCAGCAATTCCAAGAATGGTGACGTTCAAACTAAGCGAAACCAAGGAAGGAGATCTTTTTGTCTCAAAACGTAAGAGCAGCCCGACCAGTGGCGTTCGAGGTTTCGGAGCATCAAGTCTATTTTTTATTGAAGGAGATAACGGAGTTGATGAGGTCATCTTGGTCGTGGCTAAGGGTGAGACGAATATACCAGAACGAGACCTTGGAGCATTATCAGTAGACAGTGTTTCAGAATTCGTGGATGAGTTACTTCGATCCGACTGTATGGTTTTCCGCTTCCCGCGATCTGCATTCATCCCCTAATCTCCACAATGAAGCGCAGATCCAGTCGCGCTGCTCCATTCCCTTCGTGCCACACTTCAACCTGTAGTAAATGAATTTTGATAACTACGAAAAAAACCGAAACACGCTAAAACAGAAAAGGTGCAGGACTTTGAGCTTTCGTGCATTTGGCATATTTCGTAGTTAAAAAGAAACCACTACTACAAAACCTAGCAGACGAGCTACAGAAAGAAGAATGACTAAATATTTCATAGCGATTTGCTTCTTTCTGCTTGGACTATTTTGGAGCGTATATTGCACTCTTTACTATGGTTGGCTAACCGCGACACCCCTCGAACAGGGATACCTGGAGGTGTATCAAAAATCAGCCCTATACTGGCTGTATGTTACAGGACTTTTAATCGTATTGATCATCCTCTGCTTGCTTCGAATGTTTGTCATCTATCCGAAAAAAGATGACACCTGACATTGACTTGGTTGAAGGCCAGACGATCTGGATACCAGAAAACGTAATCCCCTGTATGACTAAGGATCAAATCGATGCCTTTAATGCTCGGCTTCCTGAATACCTCGGAATCGAACAGTAAGCGAATCCAACGACCTGAAAAATAACTCATACTGATGGCAGTCGACAAACGAGACGCGCGGAACACACGCAACCCCCATCGATAGTTTCTTACAAAAAACAACCCCGCCATTACTGACGGGGTTGTGAGTTCAAAATCTAGTGCTACTTACGGATTTGGTAGTCAGTCTTATCGCTGATCAGCTTCTGGATACCTTCGAACGCGGTGTTCACTTCCTTATCCTTCAAAGTGCGATCAGCAGCGCGGAAGCTCATGCTCACCGCGAGGCTCTTCTTACCTTCAGGGAGACCTTCACCTTCATAGACATCAAAGACGCGGACGCTTTCGCAAGCGAATCCTTGAGTGGCTTTCTTGGCGAATTTAGCGACATCGTTTTCGACTGTGCCAGCAAGCACTGACTGGTCAACGATGAGCGCGAGATCCTTAGCAGATGCTGGCTGATTGCTGATACCGGTGTGACGACCACGCTTCGCTTTACGCTCGAAGAATTTCGGAGTCATCAAGATTGAACCTGCAATGACAGGTTGATCGATGCCCCAACGTTCTTTCAACGTGGCAACATTGAGTAGACCGGCGGTGCATTCGAAGCCCATCTTAGCAAACTCCCCTGCGTAAGCGGATTGTCCGCCCTGCCAGAGTTTGCAGTCATCAATTGGCTTGAAGTTCAGCTTGCTCGCGGCAGTGCCAGCGATATCGAGCACGTTGCCAGCAAGTGTGCGTGCAGTGTAGAAATCTGCGACTTCACGCTGACGCCATTCGCGACTCACTTGATCGGCAAGAATCACAAAACCGACGGAAATCAACTCAACCATCTCACCCTTCACCTCGCGATAAACATGACCACGCTCGAAGAAACGAGTGGCACCCGTGCCGCGCGCGTTGTTGAGCTTCAGCACATCCACCAAGCCTGGAATCAGCGATGGGCGGAGGTGACTTTGGTCACTCTGCAATGGGTTGTCCAATGCGAGCACTTTGAAGCCCTCTTCACCGAAGAAGAACTTTGTTTCGTCAGGATCACGTAGCGAATACAGGTAAGCTTCGTCGAAATTTTCACCGGTCAGATAATCCGCGACAGCGTCATTCACCGTGTAGATACGATGATCTGTCGTGCTAATACCACGTGCAACCACAGACGATTCTGGAATCTTATCGGTGCCGTAGATGCGCACGACTTCCTCGATCAAATCAACATCGCGTTGAAGATCTCCACGGAAGGATGGGATCGAAACTTCCCAGCGCTTAGAACCGTCAGATTCGTCGTGCACAGAGACGCTCATTTCTAGAGATTCGAGGGCCGCTTGAATTTCCTCATCGCTGATATCAAAACCGATGAACTTACGGATATTGTCAGGCTTGATTTGCACTTCGCTGATAGTCTCAACAAACTGACCTTCGACGATCATAGGCCCATCGACCGTGCCACCTGCGACTTCGAGAATCAGGTCAATCGCACGGAGCGCGGCATACTCGACGCCTTGCGGGTCGACGCCACGCTCAAAGCGATACGAGCTATCGGTGGAAAGCGTCAACTGACGCGCAGTCGCACGGACGGAAGACGGATCGAAATAGGCGGCTTCGAGCACGATATCCGTCGTGGAGTCTTCCACCTCGGCATCGAGCGATCCCATAACACCGGCAACGACTAGCGCGCGTTCCGCATCGGCGATGACCGCCATGTCAGCTGTCAATGTGCGTTCCTTTTCGTCGAGCGTGGTGAGCTTTTCACCTTCAGCGGCCATGCGAACGACGAGTTTGTCGCCTTTGATCTTGGCAGCGTCGAATGCGTGCAGCGGTTGGCAAGTTTCGTGCAGCACGTAATTCGTTACATCGACCACGTTATTGATCGAGCGTTGACCGGTCGCCTCAATGGCTTCTTTCAGCCACTTCGGACTAGGGCCGACTTTCACGCCTTTAATGCAAGTCGCGGTGTAGTGCGGGCAGACTTCTGGTGCGCTGACTTCGACGCCAGAGATGAGCGGTTCCCCAGAGCTGTCACTCGCTGTGCTCGCTTTGACTTCAGGGTATTTCACCGCGAGGCCGAAACGAGCGGAAAGCTCGCGAGCGACACCGATGTGACTGAGCACGTCGACACGGTTGGGTGTAATCTCAAGATTGAAGACAGTGTCACCATCTGTGTAGAGATCGTTGACGGCGGTGCCGAGCGCGACGTCGCCATCCAGAATCATGATACCATCGTGGTCTTGACCGATTTGCAGCTCCTTTGCGGAACACATCATGCCAGCGGATGGCTGACCACGCAGCTTGCTGGCCTTGATTTTAAAGTTACCAGGAAGCACGGCACCCGGCAGTGCAACCATCACTTTGTCGCCTTGCTCGAAGTTCTTAGCACCACAAACGATATCGTGGACTTCGCCTTCGTTTCCGGTGCTCACCTTACAGCAACGCAGGCGATCTGCGTCAGGGTGTTGACCATATTCGAGGACTTGACCGACGACGACGTTGTTAAACTGCGGCGGGCCGAGCTTTTCGTATTCTTCGATATCGAAACCAAGTAGCGGCAGCGCCTCAGCGAGCACTTCGGGTGAATGTGCGACCTCGTCGAGATCGATGTAATTTTTGAGCCAATTGTAGGAAATTTTCATTTCAGGAAATACTTAAATGGATGCCTTTATGCGAACTGCTTCAGGAAGCGGACGTCGTTTTGGTAGTAGTAGCGGATATCGTCGACGCCTTGCAGAATCATTGCAATACGCTCAATTCCCATGCCGAAAGCGAAACCGGTGTAGACTTCGGGGTCGATACCGACGGCCTTGAAGACCTCAGGATCCACCATGCCGCAGCCCATAATTTCGAGCCACTTGTTGCTCAACTTACCAAGATCTGGCGAGAAGAAGTCCATCTCATAGCTTGGCTCAGTGAATGGGAAGAAGCTCGGGCGCAGACGCGTCTTCGCTTTAGGCCCGAAAATGGTCTTCACGAAATGATCGAGCGTCGCCTTTAGGTCGAGTAGCGTGACGTTCTTATCGACGTAGAGACCTTCGATTTGATGGAAGTTCGCGCTGTGAGTGGCATCTGGTGTATCACGGCGGAAGCAACGACCAGGCGCAACGATACGGATCGGAGGCTTTTCCTTGAGCATGGTGCGAATCTGCACCGTCGAGGTATGCGTCCGGAGGAGATATTTCTCGTCAGCATGCTTGCTCACGTTGTTCACCTTCAGGTCGTCCGGCAGGTAATACGAGTCCTGCATATCACGGGCGGGGTGATTACTTGGGATATTGAGTGCATCGAAGCAGTAATGCTCAGTATCGACTTCAGTCGCCTCGGCGACTGAGAAGCCGATGCGGCGGAAGAGCTCAACCATTTCTTCGCGCACTTGGGAGATCGGGTGCAGCGTGCCGCGATCCAAATCGGGACACGGCAGCGTCGGGTCGATCGCAGGGCCGAGTTTAGCAGCAAGCTCGGCAGCTTCGAGGCGCTCGATGACTTCATCAAAAGCGGCAGTCACTGCGGTTTTGGCCTCATTGATGAGCTTCCCCATCGCAGGCTTATCCTCTTTAGGGACCTTGCCCATGCTCTTCATCACATCTGTGAGAGAGCCTTTAGGACCGGAGACTGTAGCCTTATAGGCTTCAAATTCTGCGCGCGTTTGAATATTTGGTGCGTTTTCCCGCACGGTTGCGACGATGGCTGTTAACTCTTCTTGCATGATTCCTACTCGTTAAAGTGAATCGCAGAGGGTTTCAGCCTACGGAGTTTTGTCGAGACGGATTTCGTCTAAATTCATCAAATTAGCCACCCGCATGCGTCGCAGCAACCGTCCGAATGTGCTCAAGCAGTCCTTCGATATTTCGAGTCAGCTCCATTCTGCGTAATTCAACGACTAGCAGATCCGCTTCCTCGCGCCCATATTCATACGAAATCCCATATTGCTTAGGTTTGGAGATAATGTGCCGCGCCATCGCCTCAACATCCTGTGGTCGCTCCTCCAAGCTAGGAACAATCAACTGGCACAGTGAAATCTCAAAATATAGGTTATCATCAATCGTGCCCTTACTCAATTCTTCGTCGAGGCAAGTATAAGCGAGGCAAATCACGTGCATACTTTCTGCGATCTCCTGAAAGGCATTTGCCAATAGGCGCTGAAATTCCATCGGTAATGCCTCGACATAGTGTAGCACTAACGTGCCTCCCCGCGCCTCATTGAGTAGTGTCCCCCACTCTCCCTCACGACTCAGCAACTGCGTCATCAAGGCCTCTTCATCCAACTCATTACAGTGGCACTCCACGAAGTGACTCTTTGCAAAGGGTCCATGCTCATGAATAAACCGAGCAATATACGATTTACCAGTGCCGATCGGCCCTGAAATAAGGATAGGCTCCTTCAAGTTGATCTTTTCCTTCAACTCTCGACGCACAATGCCAATTTCTTTGCTATCCCCCAACAATCCGAGACACTGATCCATACGGTTACTCAAGGCAATCGGACTCATGATGCCTGTCGCACCACGCTCTCGCCCCAAAGCAACCCGTAACACTTCGCTCAATGCACGTATATTGACCGGCTTTGATAATACATCAAAAAAACCAGAACCCTCGACCGCCGATCGTGCGCGTAAATCCAAGTAGCCAGTCATCAACACGCACACCGCCGATGGCTTAATTTCAAGAACCTTCTCAACGAACTCAAAGCCATCCATTGGCTCCATTTTATAGTCGGTCATGACGAGGTCATAATGCTTCTGCTTAAACAAGGTAAGCGCATCTGCGCCGGAGCCAGCCAGATCTATACTATAATTTAGCCCTGCACATAATGCAGAAACGACTTCACGATCCATTTTACTATCATCAACAAATAAAATAGTAGGTGAATCGCTGGAACTCATAAGTTTAAGTTAGACAGGGGTAAGGAGGCTAGTCGAAAAAATAAGGTGAATACCTTATCTAATATGGGTATTTTTTGCAACACATTACGAGATGCAATCAAACATGCATTGCAACTATTATATTACAAATAATAAACCACTAGATAAGCTCACGCCATACCCTCCCGCTATTTTGATATTTAAACAATAGGCTTCCAATTCAGTCGAGAGTTCGCCCTGTATGCTACAATGCACTTACCGATCATCTATCAGGACGAAGACTACGTCGCGATCGACAAACCACCAGGCCTACTGGTGCACCGCACGCAACTAGATGCTTATGCGACTCAATTCGCGCTACAAATCCTGCGCGATCAAATCGGCCAAGAGGTCTTCCCGTGCCATCGACTCGACCGACCGACCAGCGGCATCCTACTCTTTGCACTCAACCACGACGCCCTGCGTTTCGCTCAAAATCAATTCGCAGAGAAAACGACACATAAAGAATACCACGCAGTGGTTCGCGGCTGGACTCCCGCCAGCGGCGAGATCGATTATGACCTACGCTCCGAAGACAACCCAACCAAATCAAAAAGCGCACAGACGCGCTACACCCGCGTCAGTCGCTGCCAGTTAGAACTACCAGTCGGGCGCTACCCAACTGCCCGTTTCTCGCTATTGAAGTTAATCCCACTCACAGGCCGCAAGCACCAGCTACGTCGACACATGGCCCACATTCGCCACCCCATACTAGGCGACACTTGCCACGGAGACAGCACACAAAACCGCTTTCTCCGAGAGCACTTCGGCGTGCAACGACTATTACTCCGAGCTACCAGACTAGAAATCGAAGCCCCGAACCACGCGACTCGCTTACAGTTAGAAGCCCCTCGGGCATGTGAGTTCAACCAACTCATCGCAGCCCTCAAACTGCCATAACACCTGACTAGTCCGACGCAAACAACTCGACAATCCTCTGTTCGAGTAGGTCATACTTCAGTGGCTTGCTGAGGTAAGCATCCATACCAGCATCGATGCAACGCCCCTCATCGCTGGACAATGCATTAGCAGTCAACGCGATGATTTTGACCCCCTGAACAGCGTCACCCACGGCACCCGAACGGATCAAACTCGTCGCCTCCAGTCCATCCATGACAGGCATTTGTAAATCCATAAAGACGAGATCACACTGTTCGTGCTTCAAATGCTCAATGAGCTCTTTTCCGTTTTCCTTAAAGTCAGCCTCCCAACCTAAGCGGCGTAACATCATCTGCAGCACGCGCTGATTCGCTAGATTATCTTCAGCCACTGCGATCTTCAGCGGTAATCGCTCTCCTAGCTTCGGCGGTCGATCCTCGGCCGCAGTTTCCTTTTTTATTTTAAATGGAATATGTGGAGGCGTCACACTCCCTCCCCCATCGGCCTCCTTGATTTGAATGCGCGTATAGAAACTAGACCCTTTGCCAATACGACTCGTGGCCCAGACCTTCCCTCCCATGGCCTCTGCGAGGCGCTTACAAATCACTAAGCCTAACCCTGTGCCTCCATATTTCCTTGTCGTCGATGAGTCGCCCTGCGAGAAGGGCCGGAACAATTTATTCAATTGCTGAGAGTTCATTCCGATCCCGGTATCGCGCACCTCAAACTCAAGCGCACAAGCGCCATTCGCATCAGGGATCGAGTCCCGCGTTACGATCAAGCTGACCTCACCCTGTTCGGTAAATTTAACCGCATTTGCCAATAGATTCGTCAAAATCTGACGAATACGCGTTTCATCCCCATCGATCTTACGCGAAACGTCATCGCTAATCTCAACATTCAGAACAATGCCTCGCTGTGTTGCTTCATTAAAAAATAAACCAACAAGCTCACGCAGCATCGTCACCAAATTAAACGTGCGGACCTCTAGGTTCATATAACCAGACTCAATCTTAGAAAAATCTAGCACGTCATTAATCAACGCCATCAATGTCTGACCGCTAGAGCGAACGGTATTTACATAGTCCATTTGCTCCTCACTCAAGTCAGTCTCCGCAAGCATATCAATAAAGCCAATCACACCGTTCAATGGGGTGCGAATTTCATGGCTCATCGTTGCTAAGAAATCACTCTTTGCCCGATTGGCAAAATCTGCTTCTTGCGCAGAAGCTTGCGCCTCAGAGATCACTAAATTCAGACGCTGGTTCACCTCCTCCAACTTGCGTTGAGCCAACTCAGCATCCTCCATCATACTGAATGCGACTTTACGCCCCTGACTCAACTCCTGGGCTTGATTCACCAAATCACTATTCATACCGACCAACTCCTTCTCGGCACGTTTCCAACGCTGCTCAGTCTCCCCTCGCTCACGCACAACTTGGCGCATCAGATTCGTGATAGACTTAAACTCCGAAAAATCAAAGACCTGATGCATCAACGCGGACCCCTCAGCGCCACCACTAGACAATCGATCCCCCAATAAAGCCAAATTTTGTTCCACCACCGAAGACAGGTGCCTAGCGACCAGCACAGGAATCGCAATGCCCGCCGCCAAAACCGCCAATGCAAACGCCACATCAAGTAATATCCCCTGATTCAACTCCCTCTGGCGTTCTCCACGTATAGCCTCGACCTCATAAACCCACCCACTGGGAAATTCCTGCACCATCAACTCATCCATCTGCACCTCAAGCGCATGACTATTCTCAAGATAATACGTCAATCGAATCGAAAACAACAAACACACCACCAATAACAGCAATAAAACCATTGGTAGTCCTGCAAATACGATGAATGCCCTCGCAATCGAATTTGAACGCTTACTCATGCTCGACTGCCTTGTTTGTTTTAATCAGTTGCTGAACAAAACGAGAATCATCCGTCGTCGAGTCGACCCTATAACGAACAGGCTTACCTGCCTCTTTTAGCAATTGGTTCACCTCACCCTTTAACTCCAGCACACGCCCCTCTCGGCGCACGATGCCTTTCTTAAAGCGCTCTAAATCATCCATGACTCGCTCATATTCCCCCAACTCCGCAGCCTGACGCGGCAAGCGATAAAAGGCAGCTTCGACCAAATGTAGATGAGCCATGTAGCGACCAGTAATCAATAACACCGCTGGTTTTCCGTCTGCACGCTTACAAATGAGCTCTTCACGCACACTGATCGTTCCCACCTTGATTTGATATACCACACTCGTCAAATGCGTGGAATCGACCCCCAACACCTCCTCTAAGGGGGCGCCAACTAAGTCCTGCTTTGCTGAAATACCCAATAAGTCAAAAAAACCAGCACTCACACGATCAATGATCAGAGTTCCTGCATCGAAAGTCACCAGACAGGCGACTGAATTCGCATACAGCTCGTCAATCCGATCAATCTCCAGCCCCAACCGCGCAGCATGCTTGCGCTCTTCCTGAGCCAGCTCCAACACCAGCGCCCGTTCCCGACAAATAAAGCCCCCCACTGCCAAAGCACTTAGCGAAGCAAAAATAATAGTCTCCATCGGTGGCACCCCGATCCGCGAGAAAACGAGACAGAGTGCGGCAAAGGTGAAAATAGCAACCACCACACCGACCAAATAATAGTAAGAAGGAGAGGAAGAAGATACAGAAGAAGTATCAGACTGAAAATCCGCAGGCATCATTGAGTGCAGACGCGTCAACATCAAAGGCGACAGCGATTATATGCATAATAAGTCATGATGCCCGCCAACAATCAGGCAACGAAAATATACCATCATCACGATCAGCGAAGAGAGACTACAGCTCTACCTCATCCGAATCACGCCAGAGATAATCCAAGCGATACAGATCGCGCATCTCCTCGGTTTGTAGATGAATCATAAAATCAAATGCATCGACAACGACCCAACCGCTACCGACCTCGCGATCCTGCCCCAACAGCTTCACGCCTGCTTCACTCAGCGCCTTATCCAAAGCGGCCTTAATCGCCTTCACATGGGGATTCGAAGTGCCGGTCGCCAATATCATATAATCTGTAATTGACGATGTTTCACGCACATCGAGCACACGGATTGCAGCGCCCTTTTTATCTTCGATTGCGGATACAGCGCAGCGAATTTCATCGAGCGTGGTATTATTCTGAGTCTGTTTTGAATTGGCCATAGTGATTCTACTGCAAGTTCGTATAAAGCTCTTGCTCCGAAATGAAAGCCTGAACTGCACTTGGCACCAAACCATCTAACGGAAGCCCGGCTCCGCAACGGGCCCGAATCTCGCTTGAACTCTCCCCCATCATCGGTGCCTCGACCACCTGATAGCGCAACCCAGCCACTGACTCCGAACGCCTCAAATCCGCTCCAGGCCGCTCCAACACTAAAAAGGTCACGAGCTTTGCCAACTCATCAATATTGCGCCAATGGTGTAATTGCTCAAACTGATCACCCCCGATAATCCAAAATAACTCAGCTTGGTCGAAGCGTTCACGAAAATGGCGCACCGTATTAATAGTGTAACTCACCCCACCGAGCTCAATTTCATACGCGTCCACCTCAAACGCTGCCTCCCCCTCGATCGCCAAGCGAAGCATTTGCAAGCGTGCAGCATCACTCGACAGCGCCGCGTGGGCCTTCAGAGGCGACTGTGCCGCAGGTATCAAAATCACTCGATCCAGATGCGCCTGCTCCAACGCATAACGAGCCACCCGCAAATGCGCAGAGTGCACCGGATCAAACGCCCCGCCATACAGCGCAAGGCGCGCAGGCCGATTTTCATTCACAGGATCTTTCATACTTTCACTAGATTGTTTTGACCTTCAAGGGATACTGTTCGATAGCCTTTGTGCATAAACCAAGAAGCGCAATATGCAAACCACCCCTACAGACGACACTCACAATTCACTCGCCGACACACTCGAAAACATACATATCGAGGCAGACAATGGCGGCCCTTCCATCGGTGAGCTTGCCGATGCTGTCGGCGACAAAGGCTTCGGGGTGCTGCTCATGCTATTGGCACTTCCGAGCGCTCTACCCATACCCGCACCTGGCTACAGTATCCCATTTGGCATCGCCATGGCCATCATCGCCGCTCAAATCTTTATCGGTCGACAAACTATCTGGCTCCCGAAGCGGATCATGGCCTTTCGCGTGCACCCGAAGCTAGCCTCTAAAATGCTCCGCAGCGGCGCAGGATTCCTCAGGCGCGTCGAAACACTGATCAAACCAAGACTACGCTGGATGCATTCCAAAGCAGGGCATTCCGCTTTAGCTGTTATTATATTTATCATGGCCGTATTCATGATGATCCCAATACCTGGCACCAATACGATGCCAGCCATGTCGATCTTCATCATTGGAGTGAGCATGTCAGAAGAAGACGGCTTCATCGCCATCGGTGCCATCGCATGCGCAATTCTAGCCGCAACGATATCCGGAGTCGTCTTGTATCTATTCTGCACACAAGGCCCCGAAGCAGCCGACGGCGCGAAGGAATGGATCAAAGCGCAGCTCGGGATGGAGCCAACAAGCCACTAGTGCCCGATCTCTCGCGTTGTTTCGTATTTATCTGTTTCTCGAAAGACTTCGAAGAGTTGAGGTATTTTGGAGTTTGGTCGGCATGAACGTCGAACGTGAAACGTCCAATTTTGAATAGAAATTCGCGCTTCATTCCAATGCGCATTGGACGTTCGATGTTAAAAGTTCGATGTTCGTAGCCAAACCATAGGATTTGGGAAGTTTTGAATGTTACAGGCGACTAGGCTGGAAGCCACAATTCGCCTAGCGCTACACCGTCTTCGAATAGCGCCCGGTTGCGGTCGGATCTAGATACGCATCAAAGCACATCGCTAAGTTGCGCACAAACAAGCGCCCACGCTCTGTCACTGCAAAGCCCTTATCCGTCCAGACGATCAAGCCGTCACTGAGCGGCTCTTCCAATTGCTCAATCGCGTCGGCGAAATGTGCGCGAAAATCGATGTCCCACTTTTCAGACATCGCCCCGAAATCGAGAAACAAGTCACACATCAAGCGCATGATAATATCCGAGCGCATTTTGTCCTCGTCGGTCTGCTCGTAGCCCTTGGTGATCGGCAACTTGCCAGCCTTGAGCGAAGCCTCATAGGAAAGAATATCTTTGTTGTTCTGGCGGAACCCGTGAGCTCCCTGAGAAATACTGGAGATACCGAACCCGCAGATCTCAACCCCAGCACGTGTGCTGTAGCCCTGGAAGTTGCGCTGTAGCGATTGCTCGCGCTGCGCCGTCACTAGTTCATCGGTCGGCAACGCAAAGTGATCCATGCCAATATAGACATAGCCGGCTTCAGTCAGTCGCTCGATACAGAGTTGCAACAGCTCCAGCTTTGTCTCAGCCGATGGCAAACCGTGACGCTCCAGCAATTTTTGCGCAGGGCGCATCCAAGGCACATGGGCGTAATTGAAAATCGCAAAGCGGGCCGGCTTCAATTCGAGCACCAAATCTAGCGTGCGCGAGAAGCTTTCCGGAGTTTGCAGCGGTAGGCCATAGATCAAGTCCATATTGACCGAATCAAAGCCACAGTCGCGGAGGTTTTGCATCGTCTCCACATTCATCTCGTGCGGCTGAACACGGTGGATCGCCTTTTGCACATCGGGATCACAATCTTGCACGCCATACGACGCGCGCGTCACACCCATGCGAGCAAAGGCTTGAATGTGCTCGAGCGTCAAGCGACGTGGATCCAGCTCGACGGATTTCTCCGCATCCTCAGTAAAAGTGAAGTGCCGATCAATCATCGCCGCCAAGCGATCAATCTGCTCAGGACGAAAGAAGTTCGGTGTGCCACCACCAAAGTGCAACTGCACCGCCTTGCGGTTCGGGCTCAAGTGTTTGCAGAAAATCTCCAATTCCTGCTCCAGCAGATCCAAATAGTGATCGGCCTTATCATGGTTCAAGGTCGTGATCGTGTGACAACCGCAGAACCAGCATAAAGTCTCACAAAACGGCAGGTGAAAATACAACGACAGCGGCGCATCGCCCTCTTGAACAGACTTTAGCAAAGGTGTAGAATCTTCGTATTCACGAAAATGATTCGCCGGCGGATAGCTCGTATAGCGAGGCCCTGGGCGGTTATACTTATCAATAAGTTGAAGATCTTCGGCTGAAATGCGCATCGGTAGGTGTCCTATTTTTAAAGAACAAAGAGACAATCACTCCCCCCCTCCTTTGCCAAGACGTAAGAGGACCCGCGCAGCATCTTTCCTAAGCGCTACCCCTTCACGCCACTCGCAAGGACGGTCTGAAAGTTCGGCTCTTCCGCTTCGCGAGCGACGACGTTGACCTCAATTTGACGAAAACCCGCATCTTTCAACAACTGATAGAGCTTGTTTTCCGAGAATCCGAGCCACACGTCGGCGTAGAGATCGTGCGCCTTTTCAAATTGGTGCTCCAAGAGATCGATGATGATCAACTGCCCACCGGGCTTTAAAATACGTGCAGCTTCCGTGATCGCTTTTTGCGGTCGTTGCGCGTGGTGTAGCGCCTGGCTCAGTAGCGCGAGATCAAAGCCATTCGCCTTGAGCGGCACATCCTCAATATCACCCAGTTTGTAGCTGAGATTGGTAAAGCCATTTTTCTTAGCAAGGTCGCTGCCGAACTCGACCATCTTCGGCGAATTGTCGACACAGACCACCATTTCCGCGCGACGCGCTAGCAATTGAGAGAGCAGGCCTTCGCCCGCCCCGAGATCTGCGATCTTAATCTTCGGCGTGAGGTGTAGCAGAAAATGCCCAATCGCTTCCCAACTACGACCAGGGCAATAGTTCTTCCCCAAACGCCCCGCTACGGAGTTGAAATATTGCTCCGACTGCTGCTTACGTTTCTCCAGAATTCGCTTCAAGTTAGCATTGTCCTCGCCGATCTGAGTCGTGGATTCTACGGCCGCGCACGCTGCCTGCATCAGCGCAGCGCCTTGAGCATCAAAGCCGCCATTCAAAGCATAAAAAGTTTTCTTACCCTCGCGACGGTCATGCACCAACTCGCCCTGCCTCAATAGGCCCAGATGCGAGGAAATGCGCGACTGCCCCATATTTAGCACTTCCTGAAGCTCTGCCACCGAAAGTTCCTCCTTCGTCAGCAACGAGAGAATCCGCACCCGTGTCGAGTCCGCTAATAGTTTCAAAATTTCCCAAGAGTCAGCCATATATAAAGGAGTTAGAATTAGGGAGTTCACTGAGATTGCGAGTTGATATTTTTCAACGCGTATAAACACTTAATTATTTAAAATTCCATTAAACGCCAGATTTGACCTATAATAGGACAAATCAGCAAATAACCGTCAGATTAGGCTTATTATTAAATTACTACTTTACGTCACATTAGACGTTTATAGTTGAAAAATGAGAGATAAATGCCACATTAGACGAGTAATGGACATACAAGAACACATGACTGACGACATCATCGTCCACGAATTAGGACAACGGCTGGCTCGCCTGCGGCTTGACAAAAACCTCACTCAAGCACAATTGGCACACGAAGCTGGCGTCGGCGTGCGCACTGTCCAACGCCTAGAAACTGGCACCGCTGCGCCACAGCTCACCATGTTTATCCGGATCTGCCGCGCATTGGGCATCGTCGACCATTTCAACCTACTCGTCCCTGAGCCCATCCCCAGCCCGATGCAGCAACTCAAAATGCGCGGCAAACTACGTCAGCGCGCCAGCGGCCAAAGCATGGCAGTCGGCGAAGATCCCGGCAAATGGACATGGGCGGACGGCACATGATCGCCGAAATACAATTATGGGGGCGCACCATCGGTGCCGTGACCTGGAGCGCAAGCCAAGACATCGCCGCGTTTGAGTATGACCGTGCCTTCCTGCAAAGCGGGTTTGAAATCGCACCGCTCATGATGCCGCTGAGCGAGCGCGTCTATCGCTTCCCGGCACTGCCTAGAAATACGTCTATGGGGCTCCCCGGGCTACTCGCAGATGCCCTGCCCGATAAATTCGGCAACGCCCTGATCAACACCTGGCTCGCGAGCCAAGGCCGCAAGAGTGAGCAATTCACTCCCGTCGAGCGACTCTGCTACACCGGCCGGCGCGGCATGGGCGCACTAGAGTTTCTGCCCGTAATCGGCCCGCGCCCACGCAAAGCAACGCGAATCGAGATCGATGCCCTGATTGACCTCGCGTCCGACGTGCTCACCCATCGCAACACACTTCAAGGCAACTTCAAAGACTCCACTCGCGCAAAGGCGCTCAAAGACATTCTACGAGTGGGCACTTCTGCGGGCGGCGCGCGCGCAAAGGCTGTCATCGCATGGAATCGACAGACCCACGAGGTGCGCTCCGGTCAAATTGCCGCCGACACTGGCTTCGAATATTGGCTACTCAAATTTGACGGCGTCAACGGCAACAAAGACAAAGAGATGGACGACCCGAAGGGTTACGGCGCGGTCGAATATGCCTACTACTTAATGGCTCAAGCCGCTGGTATTCAAATGAGCGAATGCCGCCTACTCGAAGAGCACGACCGCCGCCACTTCATGACGCGCCGCTTCGACCGCCTGCCTGGTGGCGAGAAGCTCCACATGCAATCGCTCTGCGCAATGGCTCATTACGATTTTAACGCAGCCGGTGCCTACGCCTACGAACAGGCGTTCTTAGTCATGAACCAACTGCACCTTGATATGGATGCCACCGAGCAGCAATTCCGTCGCATGGTGTTTAACATCGTCGCACGCAACCAAGACGATCACGTCAAGAATATCGC
Source organism: Lentimonas sp. CC4 (assembly GCF_902728235.1). Classification (NCBI taxonomy): domain Bacteria; kingdom Pseudomonadati; phylum Verrucomicrobiota; genus Lentimonas; species Lentimonas sp. CC4. The sequence continues at coordinate 2,469,839 of NZ_CACVBO010000001.1, read as the reverse complement.
CTTCCTCATGGATAAGAATGGCCGTTGGTCGCTCTCGCCTGCGTTCGACATCACGTATAGCTACAATCCCGACGGCGCATGGACAGCCACGCACCAAATGACGATGAACGGCAAACGCGACGGCTTCACCATGGCTGATTTCAAGGCCTGCGCAAAGAGCGCCCAAATGAAACGCGGCCGCGCCCAGGAAATCGTCAAAGAAGTCATCGACGCCGTCAAACAGTGGCCCGAACACGCAGACGCAGCCAAAGTAAAAGCCACGTGGGTTCAACAGATACAAGCACAGCACCGCCTACAATTCTCCAAAGACTAATCAGATTAGGAATGAAGTATTTATTAATTCCTATTCGTGTCCATTCGTGGTTACAATTCTACCGCCACGCGTTAGCAGTTTTAAGATATGAAAATTCTAGACAACCTGAAGTCAACTTACCCTTGGACGATCAAACACATGGGCGGCATCTTTCAGGTGCAGTTAAACACCGTCAAAGATCTGGAAGCACTCGCCACACTCGACCCGAAGCTATGGGTCGCACTGAGTTGCCCCGTCAATGATCTAGAGATTGACCCCCGCACCCTCTCACTCATCGATTACGATGCCGACGGTCGCGTGCGAATCGAAGAGATGCGCAATGCGGTGGCATGGACATTGAAGCGCCTCGCCAAGCCAGACTCGCTCTTTAGCGGAGGCGACTTACCACTCGACGCCATCAACACCTCAGACCCCGAAGGCGAAAAGCTACTCGCCTCCGCGAAGCAAATCCTCGCCAACATGGGCGCATCCGACGCCACCAGCATCTCTGTCGAGCAGGCCGCCAACACCTCAAAGATCTACGGCCAGTCGCGCCTCAATGGTGATGGCGTCATAGCAAAAGACGCCACCGACGTTCCCGAACTACAGCAGCTGATCGCCGAAATCATGGATTGCCTCGGAGCCAACACCGACCGCAGCGGTGAGCCTGGCATCACACAAAAGAAGCTCGATGCCTTCCTAGCAGAGCTAAAAGCCTACGAAGTGTGGTGGGCGCAAGGCGAACTAGACTCTGCGAAAGGCGAAGTCATCTTCCCTCTGGGCGACGACACTCCAACAGCATTCACTCACTTACTTGCCGTTGAAAAGAAAATCGACGACTTCTTTGCTCGTTGCCAGCTGGCGGCCTTCGACGCACGTGCCGAAGCACCACTCAATCACGATATATCGCTGTATAAAGCCATCGCAGAAGAAGACTTCTCGAGCAGCCGTAAGGATATCGAGCGACTCCCACTTGCCAAAGTATCAGGCACTTCGACTGTGCCACTATTCGAAGGCATCAACCCCGAGTGGAAGCAACGCATGCAAACGCTCTGCGAGCAAGTCGTGCGCCCACTCAACATTGGCACAGGCGACTCGCTCGAGATCGAAGAGTGGCAACAAATCAAAAGCCACTTCAAAGCCTATCGCAAATGGCGACAGTCCAAGCCAGAGACCCAAACAGAGAAACTCCCCATCACACGCGTGCGCGAGATCCTAGACTCTGACTTGGGCGCACAACTCGCCGCCCTGCTCGCCGAAGACCACGCCTTGGCTCCGCTCATGAAGTCCGTCGATGCGGTAGAAAAACTCGCCCGCTTCCACCGCGACTTGATTTGCGTGCTCAACAATTTCGTCAACTTCAACGACTTTTACGACGAGTCACAGCCCGCGATCTTTCAAGCCGGCGTCCTCTATTTGGACGGCCGCGAATGCCGCCTATGCCTACGCGTTGCCAACCCAGCGAAACACGCAGTGCTCGCCACCCTATCACGCGCCTTCGTCGCTTACTGCGAATGCCGACGCAAAGACTCCAAAGACAAATTCTACATCGCTGCAGTGTTCTCTGCTGGTGATTCCGCAAATTTAATCGTTGGTCGCAACGGCATCTTCCAAGACAGGCAAGGTCGTCTTTGGGATACCACCATCGTGCGCCTCATTGAAAACCCGATCAGCATCCGCGAGGCATTTCTAATGCCATATGCACGCGTCGGCCGTTTCATTGGCGATAAATTAGAAAAGTGGGCCGTGACACGCGACAAAGCCATGCAAAAGCAAATGGAAACTGGCGTAGAAACCGTAGGCAACGGAAACACTTCTGGCAAAACAAGCAAGGACAGCAACATCGGCGGAGTCGCAGGCATGCTAGCCGCGGGGGGCATCGCACTCGGCGCAGTCGGCGCGGGTCTCGCATCACTCTTTGAGACATTCAACGCACTTAATTGGTGGGAGATACCACTCGTCATCGGTGGGCTCGTGCTGATGATCTCACTCCCATCCATGCTGATCGCCTGGCTCAAGATCCGTAAACGCACACTCGCTCCCCTACTCGACGCATCTGGATGGGCAGTGAACGGCCGCACGCTGATCTCGCCAAAGCTAGGGCGCAGCCTCACCAGCAGCGCCACACTACCGATTGCATCCTGCTGCCAATTCGATGAACGCAATCATGCGCGCAAGTGGCTGTGGATCGCGCTCGGCATAGCAATCTTTGCGACTGTCGCCGGCTGGACCTGTGTGTTTCTGTAAATCCGATTCCACTTAATCCCACATTCAAAAAAGAACAAAAGAAGAGGATCGCAGGCCCGCTGGGAATAAAAGATCGCAAGACAGGATCTAATCATACAGGTCAGGACTTGCCTTCTATTTATGTTTCGATTGGATCGCCTCTAAGGTCATGCGCATCTTCTACATCAGCTTACTCGCTCTATTGCCATTCATGGGATTTTCTCTGAATGCAGCAGTTTGTGTGTGCCCACAGTCTGAGAGCGCACAAGCAGGAATCGACGCAGTGCCATGCTGCCAAGAATCGCCCGCAACTTGCTGTATGCAGCAAAATCGCGAACCTGCACCGGAGCAACCACTGCTCAGCGTGGTGCACAAAGTCGACACTTTCCAGCTGACATTAGTCGCCCTCGCCACATTGAGCGATGACCGGGCGATTCTCCGCCCACAGGCAGGTTTACATGCGCAGCGGGCACGCCCGCCTCCCCTGCCAGTCAGCGCACAGCGCTGCACCCTGCAGTCCTGGTTAATCTGATTTTGTGATTCGTCCGAACGCACGACCGTCGCTGACGGCTCGTGCTCTAGCTACGTGTCGGCCCATGCGCCGACCGCACTGCCAACGAATCACACACCATGGCCCAAGCATCAGATCTATATAACAAACCAGGGAGCCACGAATCGCCCCCACCTCAAGCCAAGCAATCGCGGCAACGACTCGCGAAACTGATACCCTTCGCACTGATTATCGCGTTCGTGCTACTACTCGCACTACTCTTCGGTGAGCGCTTCGTGCCCGCACATGAGGTGCAACTCGAGTCAGTCGTCACACAACGCAGTCAACAAGTCGTGCAAACAAGCTCAGCGACTCCGCCGAGCCACGCAGACGACTTCGGAGGCGACGCCGTGTTTCAAGCCTCTGGCTGGATCGAAGCCGACCCGCTACCAATTCGTGTCGCAGCACTCAACGATGGCTTTGTCGACACGGTTCATGTCTTAGAAGGACAAACAGTCACGAAAGGGCAACTGCTGGTAAAACTCGTCGATGATGACGCTCGCCTAGACCTACAATCCGCGAAAGCCGAAAGCGGACAACGTGCCGCCGCACTGACTGAAATGCAGTCAATGGTTCGTGCAACCGAAGCCGGCCTAGAACGTCTAGTCGAAGAGGTGGATATCGAACACGCGCGCATCGAAGAGCTGCGCGACGACGCCACTCGACTCAAATCGGCAGGCGCTCAAAGCGTCTCTGAACAAGAGATCACCCAATCGCGACTCCGTGTATTGACGCAGCAAGCCGTGATTCAAGCGCTCGAAGCCAACCGCGGGGAATTGGAGGCCGAGCTCGCCGCACGTAAGGCCACCGTGCGACGTGCCGAACACGAACTCCATGCAGCAGAGACCGATGTTGCGCGCAAACAACTGGCACTCGACCGCATGGAGATCCGTAGTCCGATCGACGGGATCATCCAGCAGCTCTATGTGAGCCCAGGCAAGAAGCGCTTCGCCATGATGGACGATCCAGAATCCGCCACGATCGCAAAACTATATATGCCAGAGGCACTACAAGCACGCATCGACGTGCCACTCGAAGAAGCCGCACAACTCCGTGTCGGCCAAGCCGTGCGCCTGCGCAGCGTATTCCTACAAGACAAGATCTTCGAAGGCCGAGTCAGCCGCATCGAAGGCCAAGCCGACCTACAGCGCAACACCCTGCAGGCCAAAGTCGAGCTACTCAACAGTGCCGACGGCCTGCGCCCTGAAATGCTCTGCCGCGCAGAGTTTCTCGCACCTGCCTCATCCGGCACCCTCAACAATACTGCTGCTAACACTGGTCGCGCCACCGTCTATGTGCCAACCAAGGCACTCATTGAACGCGACGGTAACACTGCGACTTGGACACTGGATGCCTCGGGAAAACGCGCGACCCTACAAACGCTACGTGTCGCAACTGAAATACGTGACGGCTATCAGCACGTGCTCGAAGGCCTCAAGCCTGGTGCCCGCGTCGTCATCCACCCACCCGCAGACCTCGAAGAAGGCGACCGCATACGTCCACAGGACTAAACCACTTAACACCACTTTTCAAAGATGACCGACTCTCAACCACAAAGCCTGATTCGTTGCCGAGGACTCTCTAAAACCTATCGCAAGGGCAGCACCACCGTCACTCCGCTCGAAGCGCTCGACCTCGACGTCGGTCGTGGCGAATTCCTTGCGCTCATGGGGCCTTCCGGCTCCGGCAAAACGACCTTGCTCAATCTAATCGCCGGCATCGACCATCCTACAACGGGCGAACTCTGGGTCGGCGATCGCGACCTCGGCACACTCTCGCGCGGCGAACTCACCAGTTGGCGCGCACGCCACTGTGGCTACATTTTTCAACTCTATCACCTCGTGCCCATCCTTACGGCATTCGAGAATGTCGAACTCCCGCTACTGCTCAACCCAGAGCTCAGCCGCGATGAGCGACGCGCCAAGGTCAATGCCGCACTCGACCTCGTCGGGCTAGCAGACCGTATGGATCACCGCCCGAGTGAGCTATCCGGCGGCCAAGAACAACGCGTCGCCATTGCCCGCGCCATCGTCACGGATCCCGAGCTATTAGTCGCCGACGAACCCACGGGTGACCTCGACCGCGAGTCCGCAACATCGATCCTTAATTTGATGCGAGAGCTCTCCTCCGACTTTGGCAAGACCATCGTTATGGTCACGCACGACGCCGTCGCCGCCGAAGCAGCGAGTCGCACACTGCATCTGGAGAAAGGTCAGCTCATTGAGCAAGATCGTATTCATAAAACCAATACAAACGCGACCTCATGAAACTTCACCACACACTCAACCTCGCGCTCAAGCAAGTGCTACGCCACCGAGTGCGCAGCTTGCTGACTGTGGCAGGTGTCGGCGCAGGGATGTTTCTCTTCACCTCCGTGCAGACGATGCAGCACTCGCTCGCGCGCGTCATCCAAAGCGGCGCGAACGACAATGTGCTTGTTGTCTATCGTGAGAATCGCTTTTGCCCAATGACCTCACGCCTACCGGAACACTACCTCGGCGAGATTCAACGCATCGCTGGCGTCACCGAAGCCATCCCGATTCAAATCGCCGTGAACAACTGCGGCGCGAGTCTCGACGTCATCACCTTTCGTGGTGTGCCACCTGAAACACTGAGCGGCTACAATCCAGAGCTAGAGGTGGTGCGGGGCACGATGGATCAATGGCAATCACGCAGCGATGCCGCACTGGTAGGCGAGCACTTCGCTCGTCGGCGCGGCCTCAGCCCTGGCGATACCTTTGAGGCAGTCGGCGTGCGCGTATGGGTCGCCGGCATTGTGCGCTCACCGCTACAGCAAGATAACAACGTTGCCTATGTGCACCTCCCCTTCTTGCAACAGGCATCGCGTATCGGACTCGGCACGGTGACTCAGTTTAACGTGCGTGTGAGCGATACCTCACAAATCGAATCGGTTGCTCAAGAGATCGACGCACTCTTTGCATCCGACCAAGCACCCACCACGACAACGCCCGAGAAGGCCTTTTTCGTGCAGACCGCACGCGATATGATCGAGATGATCGCCTTCACACGCTGGATCGGTTTAGGCGCAGTGGTTGCCGTGCTCGGTCTCGTAGCCAATGCACTACTACTGGCCGCACGTGGCCGCGTGCAGGAAAGCGCGGTCTTTCAAACCATCGGTTTCTCACGCACTGCAGTGGGCGCGATCATGGTCGGCGAAGGTGCAGTGCTCGGGCTCGCAGGTGGGCTAGTAGGCAGCTTAGGGGCGTCGCTCTTTTTCTATCTCAAAAGCTACACCTTCGGCAACGAAGGGCTGACGCTCGCACTCGCACCGAGCCTAAGCGTTACCGTAACCGCGCTGGGCGTCGCCTGTGCGCTCGGCCTGCTGGCCTCACTCTGGCCAGCATGGGTCGCCGCAAAACGCCCACTTGTTGAATCCCTGCGCTGATTAACCGATGAAGCTTTTAAAACTACAATGCCTCCCCTTCGCGTATGCGACGCGCAACCTGCTGCGTGACATACCGCGCCTCTTGCAAAAGATTGGCGGCTCCTGCGTGGTGGTCTTTTTGATTCTCGCCGCAGGTGCGTTTAATGAAGGCATGAAATCCGTGCTGCGTGCCAGCGGCTCGGCCAACAATGTCATTCTAGTGAGTGCGGGCTCCGAAGAAAGTGTCGAGCGCGGCGAAATCGACGTGCAAGTCGAATCACTCGCAGCCGCTGGCATCCGCGGCATCGAGTCGCGTTTAGGACAACCAGCCGTTTCCGGAGAGGTGCACTTTATGGGCGCACTCTCAACGATCGACGGTGGTGATAGTCAAGCACTGCTGCGTGGCATCACGCCCTCGGCCTTCGAGGTGCATCGCGAAGTGCGCATTCTGGAGGGCGATTTCCCAGGCTCGGGTGAAGTGCTTGCAGGACGACTCGCGCACCATATGCTCGGCGTCTCGGCAGAGGCCATTCGCCCCGGAGCCGAAGTCGAATTCGAAGGGCAGCGCTTTACGATCTCAGGGATTTTCGAAGCGCCCGGCACCGTGATGGAGTCGGAGATCTGGTTTGACCGCAATGACCTGATGACATTGACCCAGCGCGAGTCACTCTCCTGCGTGATCGTGCGTTTAGAAGATCCTGCCAGCTTCGCTGCTGCCGATCTGTTTGCCAAGCAACGGCTCGATCTTGAGCTCAGTGCCATTCGCGAGGTCGACTACTACGACAAGTTGTCTGGCTTCTTTGCGCCGATTCGTGCCATGACTTGGCTGACAGCTGGACTGATTGCCGCAGGTGCAATCTTTGGTGGATTTAACCTACTCTACGCCGCCTTCGCCTCACGTATTCGCGAGCTCGCTACACTACAAGCGATCGGGTTTCGACGAGCCGCAGTATTTATCTCACTGGTGCAGGAGAGCCTATTGGCCACCCTCAGCGGCACCTTGCTGGCAGCATTTGCCGCGGTCGTTCTACTCGAAGGCCGCACGGTGCATTTTTCAATCGGCACTTTCGCACTAGAGCTCAGTAGCAGCGTCATCAGCTCCGGCCTCATAATGGGGCTACTGCTCGGCGTGCTAGGTGCAGTGCCACCCGCAATTCGCTGCCTCGCCGCACCACTCCCCAGCACACTGCGCTCCTAACCATCACTTAAATCAACCACCACAAATAATAGTATGAACACAAAAACAAACACATCCTCCACACTCACAGCGGCACTCGCACTCGGAGCCATTGCCCTATTTGCCACAGCCTGCGGCCCCAAAGATCAGCCCAGCGCCAGCCAAGCACCCAGCGATAACAGCGCACCCAGCATCCAACTATTACTAACAGAAGCGCCGGCAAATGCGCTCAGCGTCGCCAACGCGCGCGCTCAAGCCAAGCCCGGCGAATCGATCCAAGTGCGTGGACAAATAGGCGGCACACGCGCGCCCTTTGTCGATGGCTATGCCGGCTTCGTATTAGCCGACCCCGAACTCGAATTTTGCAACGAGATGGGCGATGATCACTGCACCACCCCATGGGACGCCTGTTGCGAAGATAAAGACAAACTCAAAGCGATGCGCGTCTCGGTGCAATTCGTCGACGCCAGCGGCAACCCGATCCAACAGGATTTAAAAGCAACCATCGGCCTCAAGGAGCAAGACACGGTCGCAGTGACCGGCACAGTGACCGAAAGCTCGACTCCCGACAACGTCATCATTCACGCAACAGCGCTTTATAAACTGTAAGTTAAACCTAAGCGTAGCGGAGTCAGGAACTGGTTTCGGCCGCAGAGCAGAACCCCAGCACCGAGCCCAAGCGTAGCGGAGCCAGGAACTGGTTTCGGCCACCGAGCCATAGCACCGAGCCAAAGTGTAGCGGAGCCAGGAACTGGTTTCGGCCACCGAGCCATAGCACCAAAGCCGTAGCGCCAGTCTTTAGACCGCAGCACAGAACCCCAGCACCGAACCCAAGTGTAGCGGATCCAGGAACTGGTTTCGGCTCGTTGCATCTGCAATAGCTCACGCCCGCTACGCTCAAGGCACAAAGCCCAGACAACTGCTTTCAGGATTACCTTCGTAGGGGCTTTCCTTGGGAAGACCGCACCGTGCAATGGGCTCCAAACACACCAAAAATAAATAAGTAAAAAGCCCCTCCGCATCCTCACACTTTGTGCCTTTGTGCCTTTGTGAGACACCTAATTCGTTTTTCCCCAAGCCGTGACGAAGGACATTGCTGCCATCGCGTGAGACATCGTCTTTTACGCGACGCCATCTACGGCAGACCTCCGTCCTGTCTGTCCACCGAGCCCCAGCCGTAGCGTGAAGATTCACCAACCGTGCACCTCCAAGGCATCTTTTAACCACCCGTTCCCGATGGTCACTGGAGGGCACAGAGGCACGGAGCCTGAACGACGCAACAGAGCACGAAGAGAGAGAGAGAGAGGAGTTTCGCATATTTCGTGCCTTTAGTAGTCAAAAAGAATGCCCAGCAGAGCCCAATAAGCCATCCGCGCGAGACCGCCGTGACACAGACATTGCTGCCATCGCGTGAGACATCGTCTTTTACGCGACGCCATCTACGGCAGACCTCCGTCTTGTCTGTCCTCCGAGCCCCAGCCGTAGCGCGAAGATTCACCAACCGTTTCGTTCGCACTAACACTTCCCACTCTCACTAACACTCTCACTTACACTTCAAAGCCGCGTGGAGCGAAGTCGCGTTAGACGAAGTCTGATACGCGCACGAAGCTCTTTACGCGGTCACTCGCCGCAGGCGCTCACTCTCGGCGCAGCCGAGTCAGCCGAGTCACAACGAATCCAGCGGACTACGCACCCCCATCCCAGGCTTCTTCATGACATGTGTGTAGATCTGCGTCGTCTCCCGCGTAAAAAGGCTGCGCCTCACGCGGTTCTTATTATTAAACCGCGTGAGGCGAAGCCTTTTACGCGATAACTTTCGCGATCTTTCTGCGGAAAATCGGAGGCTCCCAACACCTCCGCCCAACGGGGAAATTGTATGGTTTTCATAACAACCTAGATGGTGATCATAAATTCATTAAAATCAAATTTCAGACGCAATTAAATGCATGATTCGCCGGAAACACGAAAGCCTCACACGAACAACCCACTCTATTATCTACTGCACATGAGTCACTTACGTAATTCACAGGAAATTCCTAGGGGATTCCCCAATAGTGATATCATTCATTCAGACCATCACCCCGCTTAAAACCCCAAAAATGCGAAAAATACGCAAACTACCAATATGGCTCATCTAATAAACGCGTAAAAAAACGTCAAATACCATGAATACTAGGATTGAACCCGATTGGTCAGTGATAAACAGGCGAAAATCGTGCACATTTGAATGCACGATTCGACGGGACGAATTACTCATTAGAACCAAAGCGAACAAACCACTATCCACTGATTATAAGACTCTTACACCTCCAAGACGCAGGCTAACGCATATATTCATAAAAGTGATATCATGCATTCGTTTTGAAAAAGCCCTCTGAATGCACGATTTGCCGGAAACAAAACCTTGCTCCGCAACGCCCTATAGATTTACCTTCCAAATCTTAATTCTGATCAATCCCATACTAGCACTACAATAGAGACGTCCCAAACTAACCAGATGAAGTGCAGTTCCCATAAAAACCACACACCCCGCACCCTTGATATCATTCATTGAATGAATGACTTAACACTGATCTGCGAAAGAATATGAAAAAAATAATCACACTCATAACACTCTTCAGCATTGGGCTTACTTGCCTTGCATCCGATGAAATGGAAGCAGAATTTGAGGCACGTTTTCGAACATTCATTGAGTCCGGGAATGTCTCGATGGATGCGCTCAAAGAAGTCTGGGTTTACGAGGATACACCAACGAAACAGTTCATTGGAACCCAAGGAAATCTGGAGGCCACTATAAGCCGAGGATTAGACAGCCTAGCGATTGTTGAGATTTACCCAATGATGGCTGAAAGAATAAAGAAACCGATGACCATCGAAGGAACTGAATACGTCATCAATCTTGAGCCCTACAAAATGCTCGAGATTAAATACAAAAATAAAATCGAAGGAGGTTCTGCTGGTTGGAGCTACGTCTTAGGCAAGAGCGAGGACAAGCTCTACATGGTGGGACTCAAAAAGCAGATCAAGGCGGAGTGAGACAATAGATTTCGCTGCGCTCATCTATGCTCATCCTCGACGATCTACAGAAAATGAATAAGCAGAAAGCAATGATGACTTTATACAAAAGCACTTGGGTGGTGCTGGTCATTGCGATCTACCTAAAAGGGAAAGAATCGAACTTTGATACGATCCTACTCGGATCGATGATTTGCATGATCCTAGCAACATTTACCGCGATGTATTTAGCCGCGAAAGAATTAATTAGCCCAGGCTATGCAAAAAGAAATCTAACACTTGCGATTATATTCACCGCCTTTGGTGGAATCGGATTCATAATCTGGCCATTTCTAGTGAACTCAGAAATTGAAAAATCCAGAGGAGCTAGATCAACCACAACCAACCGACCAAATGAATCGTAGATCCAGTCGCAGCTATCAACTCCGTTCGCTCGTCCCTCACTCACTACGTCGATAGTGCTCTACGATATGCAGAAAATTAAAAATGGAAACTGATCCTGAATTTTTCAGTCGAGCTGATGCTCACATCAACCTCTCCAATAGCCAGATTCAGGCAGACATTGGCCCGGGAAAAGTGAGTGCATCACTTCTATATTCTGCAGCCCGATTCAATGCTTGGGTCACTGCGACCGGCTATTCGTCAGGCGATGAAATGAAAGCACAGAAAGAAGAAGTCATAGATTACTTTGCGACAGAATACATCAAGATGCTTGAAGAGAACCTTGACGAATACATCGAAAATTTTGATGAGCACATGGAGGTTCAGCGATGAACAGGCATATCCAGACGGAGCTATCAATTCCGTCCGCTCGTCCCTCGCTCACTCCACGATAGTCCTCCACGTTCTAAGAAGGAATAATGAGAATTTTTAACGCCATCGCTCTATCCATACTCATTTATAGTTATGCGAACGCAGAAGACTTCCTGTTCAGCGTTTCGGAATCATCTGAGCCAGATTCACCTTGGGCTCAGGAAAGCAAGTGGAGCGCATCGCAGGATAGAATCAAAGAATGCAAGCCTTGGGACGGCCACGGCCAATTGCCATTCAATGTTTCTGATTTTGTAAGTAAAGCGCATGATTACCTAAAGAGAAAGTATGACCTAGATGAAGGTCGTTCCGTTCACGCAATCGAGGTTCGTCGTATTGATCCAGACTCTACTGAGGATCATGTCATGAACCGCTGGTATATATCGATTTCATTTGCACATATAGAGAAAACTCTGCCTGAACAATCAGTGAATATCTTATCGAGCGGATTCATTGTAGTGCCTCAGGTAAAAAACACTCGAAGAAATTAGAACCAATCGCAGTGAGCAATGTCGCTATCGCGCCATCGCTCATGCTCGACGATATACAGAAAAAGAACCCAGATTTTTTTACCGCTTATGGACGCTAATTGAACGCTTATCCAGCACGACGTCAGAGATTTGATTTTAAGCGAAGTTAAGCGGATCCAGCTCTGCTGGCCTCTGAGAATATTTGAATTGAATGAATCCACATTCTAACCAGTCTGAACGAATCTTAAAAGTCCCACTGAAATGAACCTCAACCCCATCGAAGCGTCGAACACGATTGCACAGCCCTCGGTATATCCAGACGGCGCACTCAATAGATTTCGCTTCCGCTCATCTATCGAGTGGCCTCCACGATCTACAAAAAGAAATGAACATAGGAATCATTGCTGGCATATTGATCATGATACTAGGAGCGCTTGTGACAGATGCATCTGGAGTCGTCCCAGTCATACTCGTCCTAGCAGGTGCGACGATTTCAGGGGTCTCATGGCTTCAAACTCGAAGTTAAATAATTGAATGAAGCAAACCGATGAAAAGAGCTGACTCTGACGTAAATAAATCCATATTACAAAAAAGAGATTCAGCACACCCACAATCAACAGACAAAATGAAGCGTAGATCCAGTCGAGCTGCTCAATTCAGTTCGTGCCTCACTTCATGAGCACTCTTCACGTCTACAGAATAAATGAGAAAACTTCCCATTCCTCCTGACTGCCACTCTGCCGACCAAGCAATCGAGCTAATCAGTGGTTGGATTGTCGATCAGAAGCTACAGTGCTCACTCTACCCAAGCGTCTTCGAGAAGAACCCTGAGAATTGGGGAGTCCTGCTTGCAGATGCCGCTCGTCACATCTCCCGAGCACTCGAAGAAGAGGCAGGTATGGATAAAGATGAAGTCCTAAGTATGATCTGGAAGAAAATGAATGAGTCATGGAATGATCCATGGGAAGAGTTTGACGGTGATCACGTCGAATGGCCTACTACAGACGATGAAGCGTAGATCCAGTCACAGCTATCAACTCCTTTCGCGCTCCGCGCTTCAGTCGCGATAGTGCTCCACGTTCGCAAAAAGAAAATGACAAACTCAATCCAGCTTGAAGAGCTTCGAGAACTCTTCATCCGCTATGGCTGCAGTTCGTTCCACATGGCAAGGGATGGCTATTCAGATGAGTATGATCGCATACCACCTCAAAAGAAGAAGGAATGGACTGATGAGTATCGAGCAGACTTACTATCTCGATTCGAGTCTGATCCGTGCGACGGCCATGCTACTTCACAATTCCTGCATATCCTTGGCAGCGATGAGGAACAACTAGTTGATACTTTGCTCAATGCAATCGAAGTGAATCAAAAGAGAATCGACAGTTTATCAAAAATCATAATCTCAGAGAGGTTTCGAGACCATCTGCAGAAACGAAGGATCAAGCATCCAGGACGGAAAGCAAGGATGCGGGATTTAGGCATTTTGCTGTTAGAAAGTGCTCGCGGGGAGCCACAGTCCATTGCCCCCCGTTACAAAGAAATGAAATATATGACGGGGAAGCTTGATACAGCCGAAATTATCGAAAGAGCAAGTAAGTGCTTGTCCACCTTAGAAGGGATGCGAACCAGTCGCAGTGAGCAATGTCGCTAACGCGCCATCGCTCATGCTCGACGATATACAGAAGGAAGGAACCCAGATTTTTTAACCGCTTATTGACGCTAATTTACACTTATCCAGCACGGCGTGCGACAGAATTTAAATCTTAAGAATAAGCGTTCATAAGCGGAAATAAGCGGTCTCCAGCTCCGCTGGCCTCTGTGAATATTTGAGTTGAATGAAACCACATTCTAACCACCCTGAACGAATCTAAAAAGTCCCTGATGTGTCCTGAGTTTATCGGACAGAGGATTCCGTTCTTTTGTTAGTGTTATGTGGTTTAGTTGTGATTGATGCAAGCCGGTAGGCTTGCGTTCTGCTTACCCCCATGGGGGTAAAATTTTTCCTCAAACTGAATGGGGTTATTGTAGTCCAGTGAAGAGTGTTTTCTGAAACGGTTATAGAAGACTTCGATATACTCGAAGGCATGACTACGAGCGGCAGCCTCATCAAAGAAGATGGTATCACCGACACTCGATGTTTTGTATCTCCCGTAAAAAGATTCCTGGGCAGCATTATCATAGCAGTTGCCTTTAGCACTCATACTTTGACAGATGCCAAAGGACTTGAGCAATGTTTCATAGCTGTAGCTGGCGTAGGTGCTGCCTCGGTCGCTGTGATGGATCAGTCCTTCCGGCAGATCACCACCTCGGGTCAGAACCGCGCATTTAAGGGCCTTGCAAACCAGCTTCGAGTCATTGTCAGAGGAGACGCTCCAACCAATAATGCGCCGACTAAACAGATCCATCACTGTCGCCAGATAGCACCAGCCGTTTTGAACGCGTAGATAAGTGGTGTCGGCTACCCAAACTTGATCACATCCCTGCGGCTTGCCGAGTTTCTTCAGTAGGTTCGGGCTGTAACCGAAATCATGTTTACTGTTTGTGCCCAATGGCTTGAACCCTTTCTTCTGAGTGCTGTCGATCCGTAGTTCCTTCATTAAACGCAGGGTGCGGTCGCGGCCACAATCGAGCCCTTCATCTTGAAGGTGACGGTGGATTGGACGATGCCCGTAGACGCGCCCATTGGCTTGCTTGTGAACTTCGAGAATATGGCTCTTATAGGAGTTATCCTCCAGGCTGCGTGCGCTCGGGCTGCGCAGTTGCCAGTCGTAGTAGCCACTCCGACTCAGCTCGAAGCACTCGCACAGCTCCTTCACACTGTAGCGATCCTTGTTCTGATCAATAAATCGATACTGCATCACGCGCCCTCGCTGAAGTAGCCCACCGTTTTTTTTAGAATCTCATTCATTCGCCGAGCTTTCGCCAGCTCCTTACGTAGCTGTTCGTTCTCCTTGGCCAATGCCTTTGGACTTTGAGCACCCTCTGGAGCATTCGCCTCCAATTCGTCCAGATGCTTCTGCCTCCAGCTGTAGAGAACCCCTTCAGGGACTCCCAGTTGCTTCGAAACTTCCTTCACTGAAGTCCCGTCGATTAGTATCAGTTTAACTGCCTCTTGTTTGAACTCCGCAGTGTAGCGTTGCTTTTTCATAGTATGATCCTCTTGGTAAGAGAATCCCGTGTCCAGTTTTCTCAGGACACATCACCCACTGAAATGAACCTCAACCACTCCGAAGCGCCGAACCCGATTGCAACGCCCACTGGTATATCCAGACGGCGCACTCAATAGATTTCGCTTCCGCTCATCTATCGAGTGGCCTCCACGTTCTGGGAAAGAAATGAAAATACTGTTCACCATAATCTTAACAGCCCTGATCACATGGGGTGCGAGTAGCGTTTTTCACACAATCAAAATAAGAATTGATAGAACGGTTCATTTCACTGACGTAATCAGACCTCTTCAAGTGGCCATGTCTGAAATTCAACGTGATATGAATGAAGGAAAAACTGAATCGATGGAGCAAAAAATCGACTTCCTATGCGAGCAAGTATTCCTCCTAGAAACGGAAATCAACGATAACTCCCTGAATCCTATTTTTGACGAATACCGAAAGATCAACCAACAAGAACTAGTGAGTCCAGAACCAGTCCGATGAGGCAATAGATTTCGCTGGCGCTCATCTATTCCTCTCGTCTCCGTTGGCTACTAAAAATGAACCGTTTTATCATCATAGCACTTACTATACTCCTTATGTTTTCGGCTCTTAAGGGAGAAACCGCGCTGAAAATGGTTCGATACGACACTACGACTGAAAAAGGGAAAAAACACTATGCTGAAGTGATGAACCTGATCCTGACAGACTCTTTTAAAACCAAAGTTCAAGGACGAGTCGAAAAAGAACTAAAAGGCAACCTCGATCTAGCCGCTATAGAATCTGTGAAAGTCTGTTTCCTGCCCTATGAGAGTATAATCACTATTGAAGAACGGGGGGATTTCAGAGGACTTATCGAATCGAATTTTGCAGACGAGATCGTCAATTTTAATTTAACTTCGACAATCGACAGAACCATGAAGGAGGTCGAGGCTCAACGAGCAATATTAGACTCCCTGAAAATCAAGCTAGAAGACGATAGTCTCAGTGACTCTGAAAAAGCTCAATTGAATACGGAATTTGAAATCGAAATCACGAAATTATTTAAAATAAAATCAGAAGTAATGCTCGATGGTGAGCCTCAGTGGCGAATCGAAAAGCCAACCAGTCGATAGTATCAATTCCGTTACGGCTCCGCCTCCACTCCATCGATACATCTTCACGTTCACAGAAAGAATGAAAAATTACATAATACCATCACTCTTAATTTCAGTCGCACTTGTGTTGAGCGCATATCTGTTGAGCGCCTCAATCAGAGATCACGCTAACGCTTTAAGAGAATCAGGAAGTGAAGACAGGAAGGTTGAATTCGATCTCAGTGGCAGCATGAAGACTCTAATCTGGGGCCAGAGAAGAAGGGCAGGAGGTGGCATTCCAGTGTATGTCGAACCAAGCAGTTCCATTCACTTAATAGAAGAATGAGATGTGAACCAGTCGGAGCACTCAATGAGTTTCGCTTCCGCTCACTCATTAGTGTCCTCTACGATATGGGAAAGAATTGAAGAACCACAGATGACACCGATTTGCACAGATCTAAAGGCTGCAGAATAAAAGGAATCTGCGTTCATCTGCGTAATCTGCGGTTAAAAACAAACCGAGCCAAGGAAAGATAAAGCACTTGCCCAGAGCAGACTCACGGGACACGCTCGAATCCATATCCAGACGCTGCTGGACAATCCCATTCACGCTCCCAAACATCCGATAACCACTTAAACTTCAAAGCTCTCTGGCTGGGATGCCAGAGCTCCACGTTGTGAAAAGTAACATAATAGCCATCGTGTTTCTTAGCTTCTGGCTCGTAGGACTGCAGTCTGCGGAGTTCTATCAGCTACCGAACGGGAAAGCACCTAATCATTTAGAGCCTGATAACCTTTGGCTGCGCAGAATCCCAGAAGTTCTCCGTCCAGAACAAATCACAAATCTGGCTTTTTATGCCGCGAGACCTTCGTTCGCTGATGATTATTCACTCACTCTACACGAGAAAATTGAGTGGGAAGAAAACCCAGATTTTCAAGAAAGCGATGAGTTCACATTCGAAGCTGAAAAGAAAAGAAAATCTCTAGGTTTCTTTTTAACTTTCCGGATAGTCAAGGATGAGACTCCGCATGTGGTAGAAGTTTCACGTGCACTAGCAGTTGAGCTCAACAGACTGTGGATGAAGTGTTTGCTACAGACTGCCTACTCTAAAGAGAACTATCGCGGATTGGATGGAACCGATTACTTCTTTTCTTCGGGTCATATGCAAACTGGATATCATGGTGTGATATGGTCGCCACGAGTTGATACATTCCCTAGAAGCATGGTCGAATTCGCTGACTCTCTCTGCGAAAAGGTTGAAAAAGGAATGCAGTTATCTGAATCTGATGAAAAGGAGACCATTTCAAGAATCCACGAACTACAAATGAAACTAAATCACAACCAAACGGAGCTATCAACTCCGTTCGCTCGTCCCTCGCTCACTACGCGATAGTCCTCGACGATCTACAAAAAAATGAAGAAAGCATCTACCGTATTAAGCGTAACAGCATTCATAGCATCCATAGCGAGTTTGGACGCTGTCGAAATTGGAGAAACAAAGGCATCAGTATTGAGTGAGCTTGGTCAACCGAGGTCTTACATTCAGTCTTCGTCGAAAGAAATTCTGAATTACGAAAATAAAATCATACACATAACTGGTGGGCTTGTTGAGAATATCAGCTATCGCCCAATTCAAGCCGTTAAAAAAGAAATCAAAGAAGAGGAGCATTCAACCGCACCGAAGACTCCCAAACTTCACACCAAAAGCTATGTTGCATCACCCTATAGTGGAATTGTGGTTGTTCCTCAGGGAATCGAACTTCACCCGCTTCACACTGCCGAGTAGATCCAGACGGAGCTGGTCAACCCATTTTCGCCGCAGGGTATTCGACAATCATTTAAACCACTAATCACTCGGGCTGGGTGCCAGTCCTCCACGTTAGCCAGAAAAATAAATGATAGGAAAACCACATATTCACCTCCTACTACTGTCGGCAACGAATGTGTTTTTCACGTATTTATTTCTGAACTTAATTCCTCGAATGGAGCATTACTGGGCGAGCCTGCTTGACGGAGCTGCCTACCCCAAATTGGCACTACTGACATTTGAATACGGTTCACTAGGAACACTTCTTTTTTTGACGATCAGCTTAGTCACACTCGCTTTTAGCTTCATAAATAGAAAAAAAGATAACCAACAGGCATGGTCATCACTATTTGCTGCCTGCGCATTGACTGAACTGCTATACTTTACCGCGATCTCGTTGGGACTAATGTTGCCAGCACTTGCAATTTCAACCGAGCTAACAGGCTAACCAAACGGCGCACTCAATAGATTTCGCTACCGCTCATCTATCGAGTGGCCTCCACGCTAGGTAAGAGAACTAAAGAAGATAAAAGGGGTCAAACGCAAAATATAAAGATTTGACGACACTCACCGACTCTCGTTAATGTTGTCAAATGCCACGTAAAGAACGCATTGAGTATCCGGGAGCGATTTACCACGTAATCAGCCGTGGGAATTATCGCAAAAACTTGTTTACCGCTCAGACAACTGGGGCTGCATTTGAGAGGGCAATCTTCGAAGCAGTGGAGCGCTGTGGGTGGAAGTTGCACGCCTATGTGATCATGAGTAACCACTACCACTTGGCGGTGGAGACTCCGGATCCGAACTTAGTGGACGGAATGCGCTGGCTACAGAGCACCTTTGCTACGCGCTTTAACCGACTCCGCAATGAGCGCGGTCATGTATTCCAAGGGCGCTATAAATCGATCCTGATCAATGAGGATAGGCCATTGATCGGATTGATCAACTACATCCATCTAAACCCAGTGCGCGCGAAGCTTTGCACCGTTGATGAGCTGAAAGACTACGCGTTGTCCAGCTATCCGAAGTATTGGAAACGCAAACGGCCCGAAGGGCTGGATCGCGCGACACTGCTTTCGCTCTGTGACTTGCCAGATACGCTTGCTGGGATGCGAAAGTATGAAACACACCTGAAGCTACAGGACGAGGCAGATCCACGAAAACGTGAAGCCCTAGCGAAGCAATATTGCCGAGGGTGGTTTCTGGGAAGCCCCAAAGCCAAGAAGGATCTAGCAAAAGATTTAGCGAAATCAGCTCCGTTGGTGAACTGGGAGGGCGTCGATCTAAAGGAACTGAACGAAGTGCGCTGGGAGCAGATTGTTCAAAACGAGCTAAAGCGCTTAAAGAAGAAGGAAGACGCCATCACGCAAGACCCTAAAGGAGCGGACTGGAAGGTCAGCATCGCCAAACGCCTCCGCAAAGAAACCACAGCGAAGAATCCATGGATCGCAGGGAAGATAAAAGGGGTCAAACGCAAAATATAAAGATTTGACGACACTCACCGACTCTCGTTAATGTTGTCAAATGCCACGTAAAGAACGCATTGAGTATCCGGGAGCGATTTACCACGTAATCAGCCGTGGGAATTATCGCAAAAACTTGTTTACCGCTCAGACAACTGGGGCTGCATTTGAGAGGGCAATCTTCGAAGCAGTGGAGCGCTGTGGGTGGAAGTTGCACGCCTATGTGATCATGAGTAACCACTACCACTTGGCGGTGGAGACTCCGGATCCGAACTTAGTGGACGGAATGCGCTGGCTACAGAGCACCTTTGCTACGCGCTTTAACCGACTCCGCAATGAGCGCGGTCATGTATTCCAAGGGCGCTATAAATCGATCCTGATCAATGAGGATAGGCCATTGATCGGATTGATCAACTACATCCATCTAAACCCAGTGCGCGCGAAGCTTTGCACCGTTGATGAGCTGAAAGACTACGCGTTGTCCAGCTATCCGAAGTATTGGAAACGCAAACGGCCCGAAGGGCTGGATCGCGCGACACTGCTTTCGCTCTGTGACTTGCCAGATACGCTTGCTGGGATGCGAAAGTATGAAACACACCTGAAGCTACAGGACGAGGCAGATCCACGAAAACGTGAAGCCCTAGCGAAGCAATATTGCCGAGGGTGGTTTCTGGGAAGCCCCAAAGCCAAGAAGGATCTAGCAAAAGATTTAGCGAAATCAGCTCCGTTGGTGAACTGGGAGGGCGTCGATCTAAAGGAACTGAACGAAGTGCGCTGGGAGCAGATTGTTCAAAACGAGCTAAAGCGCTTAAAGAAGAAGGAAGACGCCATCACGCAAGACCCTAAAGGAGCGGACTGGAAGGTCAGCATCGCCAAACGCCTCCGCAAAGAAACCACAGCGAAGAATCCATGGATCGCAGAACGCCTGCAAATGGGACATCCAAACTACGTCAGTAATCTAGTGAATAAAGCATAAATCTTTAGATTTTGCGTTTGACCCCTTACCCGTAGCAAATTAGTTTTTTTGACGCAAGCTCACCTTCGATGAAGAAAATTGTCGCATTAACCGTTGTCATTATATCTGCCGTCGTAGTCATGACCCTGACTTTACGTTACCAATCTGTAACAGAAAAAAAGATTTCCAATTCGATGAAAGCAGACCGCCGATTCATCGATGTTACCGCCGACCTTTACTTTTTCGAGAATAAAGAAGCAAAGGACGTCTCACTAGAAGCACTCATTGAATGGTCGATTGCATACGAAGGTGACCAAAACTGGACTGACACCTTAGATCCTGAGGCTACATACAAATGTGAACTAAATAGAACTAAACGA
The DNA here is from genome assembly GCF_902728235.1 of Lentimonas sp. CC4. Classification (NCBI taxonomy): domain Bacteria; kingdom Pseudomonadati; phylum Verrucomicrobiota; genus Lentimonas; species Lentimonas sp. CC4. The sequence goes on along the minus strand of NZ_CACVBO010000001.1, from coordinate 2,449,083 downwards.
AGATATGAGATTTATCACCCACGCCTTAATACCCCACTTATATGGGACTAGCGAATGATCGAACCAATCGCAGTGAGAGGGCCCAAATGGGGACATTCCGTCATTCTTATAATCACTAAGCTATCATTGTTATACATTCATTAAAAAAATCCCCGAAAAGCATTACCTTGAAGACGTAGACGTGACTAGCGTCACATCGCTACAATGCATACAGCCCTCCCCGATCCATGAGACGCAAATGGTGGGAAAGAAAAAACAGTCCGGAATGGCACGAACTTAAGGCGTTCTGATAAGTGAATTTGAATAAATCAAAAGCTTAACATCAAAGCGCCACCTAGACATACTTCAATCAAGCTAAGGGCTCAGCTGGGGGCATGCTTTAATGGATAACGTTTTGATCGCAACGAACATCCGTCGGCAACCCGATGCCGACGGATGTTCATGCAGACTTAGCGATCGACGCGTGCACCGCCGCCAGCCTTAACCTTCTGAACTTCCTTGAGCGACGCCATGGTGGTATCGCCAGGAGTAGTCATTGCGAGCGCGCCGTGAACACAGCCGTAGTCGACTGCCTCCTGCGGATCGTTCTCGGTGAGGAATCCGTAAATCAGACCGGATGCAAAACTATCGCCACCGCCGACGCGGTCAAGGATCTCGAGATCAGGAAACTTAATCGACTCGTAGAATTCACCATCGTGCCAAGCCATCGCTGCCCAGTCGTTGACGGTCGCGGATTTTACGGCACGGAGTGTCGTGGCGGTCGCCTTGAAGTTCGGAAACTCCTTGGTCGCTTTAGTGATCATGTTTTTGAACGCTTCAACTGGGATGTGAGAAATGTTTTCGTCCACACCTTCGACTTCGAAACCGAGGCATGCGGTAAAGTCTTCTTCATTACCGATCATCACATCGACATACTTTGCGATTTCGCGGTTCACTGCTTGGCATTTGGCAAGGCCGCCGAAGTCCTTCCACAAGGACGGGCGATAGTTCAAATCGTAGCTGACGATGGTGCCGTGCTTCTTGGCGCATTTCACGGCATCGAGCACAAACTCTGGAGTGGTCTCGCTGAGTGCGGCAAAGATACCACCGGTGTGGAACCAACGCACGCCGCGTTTACCAAAGATAGCTTCCCAATCGATATCGCCGACTTTGAGCTGACTCGCGGCGGTGTTACCACGGTCTGGGCAACCCACTGCACCTCGGATACCAAAGCCACGCTCAGTAAAGTTCAGCCCGTTGCGGACGTTGCGGCCGATACCGTCGTAGTCCACCCATTTGATGAATTGTGTATCCACGCCGCCTTGAAGGATGAAATCTTCAACCAAGCGCCCGACTGGATTGTCCGCAAATGCGGTGACAACGCCTGTTTTCAGGCCGAAGCAGCGACGTAGCCCACGAGCGACGTTATATTCGCCCCCACCCTCCCAGGCAGTAAATTGACGAGCGGTGTGCGAGCGGCCTTCGCCTGGGTCGAGGCGGAGCATCACCTCGCCAAGAGAGATGCATGCGTATTCACAAGATTCGGGGGATTTGATATCAATAGCCATGAGATGTTTAAATGTGGGGTTAATGTTTGTTAATTTAGGAAAGTGACGTGAGCAGATGAGTCTGCAGCTCAACAAACGAAGAATGCTAGTGGATTGTCGCCGACATTATAATTGCATAATATAGATATATTTTGCATAAATGCGCAGGATATGCAGGTGAAACATGTATTCATGGTATTAGGCAGCTACGACCAGTCGGCGCACGAAGGGATCGCTCAATATGCAGGGCAGCATGGCTGGCATTTGAACGTCAGTATATTAAAGGACTTTCAACTACCCGAGCATTGGCAGGGCGACGGCATTATCACATCGCTCAATAATAGCCGCGCGTTGGAGGAATTTGTATTGCAGGCCAACGTGCCCACAGTGGATCTGTCGATTTGGCGTGAGGATATCGACCTACCTCGGGTGGCGGCCGACAATCCAGCGCTTGGCCGAGTAGGCGCCGAACACTTTTTGAACATGGGGCATCGGCATTGCGCATGGTTTGCGCTGGCGAGCAATCCTGTGAGCCGCGCACGCTATATCGCCTATAGCGAGCGCCTCTTGGACGCTGGTATCACATGCATTCGACTCGACACCACGCGCCCCCAAGACGCCACTTATATCACGCAGCGGCTGCACGAATTACCAAAGCCCTGCGCCATTTACACGAAGAGCGACTACGACTCGGTCTGGCTCTCAAACCTCTGCATGGCCGCGGGACTGCGCGTGCCCGACGACATCGCAATCCTCGGAGCGGATGACAATCGGCTGATCTGCGAAAACCAAGCGGTGCCACTCTCGAGCGTGCGTCACGACTTAAAGACGATCGGCTACGAAGGTGCCGCGATGCTCGACCAATTGATGAACGGTCAACGGCTGGAGCAACGTCTCAAATTGATCCAGCCGCGCGGCATCACAATTCGCCAAAGCACCGATGCCCTAGCGGTGACTGACCCATTGATCCGCAAACTACTGGAATATCTAAAGTCCAACTTCAAGCGCTCGATCGGCACCGTCGAACTCGCCGAAATGTTTGGCATCAGCCGGCGCAGCTTAGAGACCCGCTTTCGCACGAGTATGCACACGAGTATTCGTGAGCATTTGATCAGCATTCGTATCGACGAAGCAAAGCGCCTGCTCAGCTATACCGACGAGCCCATCGAAACCATCGCCGCGTTAACCGGATTCTGCCACGCTCCCCATTTTAGTAATACCTTCAAAAAGCAAGAAGGCCTGTCGCCGATCCGGTATCGCAACCGGTAAGAACCGCACATCAAGAATTGTGATTTTTCGCTCAACACATTCGGGAGGGGCGTGGACTAGCTCAGATGTCTCCGCTTCGTCTTGCGGTGTGCTAGTGCTGAGGGTCGGTGCTGAGGCTCGGTGCTGAGGTTCGGTGCTGGGGCTCGGCGGACGGCGCGGAGGCCATCCCTCCCCCAACAACTCACACATTCAGCAGGTCCACATGAGCCACAGCACTTTTCAGAAATCATGATGCGCGTGAGTATGATACAGCCCGAGAACTCCTCGGGCTTTTTTGTGTCCTGAGTCACGCACACCTTTTTCTTTGCCATTCGGAAATCAGCTGCTTACATACCGCGCCTTTGCCCCTTCGGGCCTAAAGTGAGAGTGAAGGTGCAAGTGCTGACCGCCAGCCTCCTCACGCTTTAATCACTCTCACGCTCACCACCACTCATCACTTTTCTCATGATTACGATCAATCAAGTCTATCACAACTTCGGCAAGAAGGTTCTCTTTAACAAGATTAACACCGTCATCGGTGCACGTGATCGCATCGCACTCATCGGTTCCAACGGCTCCGGCAAGACGACTCTACTGCGCATGCTAATGAATGAGCTCGAGCCAGAAGAAGGCTCCATCGACAAGCCAGACTACGTCAGCGTCGGCTATCTGCCACAGGACGGCATCTCCGTATCTGGCAAGACCCTCTTCAAAGAAGCCGAGAGTGCATTCGGCGACGTGCTCGAACTTCAAAAGAAAGTTGAGCAGGCCGAAGAAGAAATGGTCGAGATGGACACCAGTGAAGATGCTTACTACGACTTGATCGACCAAATCGGTGAATGGGAGCAACAACTCGAAGACCACGAGCCGCACAAGATGAAGTCCCGCGTCGAGAAGATCCTCATGGGCATGGGCTTTAAGGCGACCGACTTCGACCGTGACACTGGCGAGTTCTCCGGAGGTTGGCAGATGCGTATCGCGCTCGCCAAGCTGCTTCTCCAAAACCCGTCCCTCATCATTCTCGACGAACCGACCAATCACTTGGACATCGTTTCGCAGAACTGGGTCGAGCAATACCTCAAACACTACCAAGGCTCACTCATCGTAATTTCTCACGACCGCGCCTTCCTCGACGAAGTCACTGACCGCACACTTGAACTCAAGATGGGCGACCTCAACAGCTTCAAGGGCAACTACACCTTCTACGTTAAAGAGACCGAAAAGCGCCTCGAAGTGCTGCGCAAGGCCTACGCCAACCAGCAAAAGGAGATCAAGGAAGTCAAAGACTGGATCACCCGCTTCCGCTCCAACGTCAAAAAGGCAAGCATGGTGCAGAGCCGTATTAAAGCGCTCAACAAGATGGAGCTCATCACTATCCCACGCGATGAGAAGAAGATGTTCTTCCGCTTCCCGAAGGCACCACCAGCCAGCGCCAAGGTCATCACCATCACCGACCTGCACAAAGCCTACGACGACAACGTCATCTTTAACGGCCTCAACCTTCGTATCGACAAAGGTGACCGCATCGCAGTCGTCGGTGTCAACGGCGCCGGTAAATCTACCCTCGCCCGCATCATGGCCGGCACCGAACCCTATCAAAGCGGCACTGTCGAAAAGGGTCTCAACACCGTGCTCGGCTACTTCGCCCAGTCGCAAGCCGAAGAGCTCGACCCCGAGAACACCGTGCTACAGGAAGTCGAAGAGGCCGCAATCGGCAACGACGACGCCAACCCGCGCGGGGCACTGGGCGCACTGCTCTTCTCCGGCGACGAAGCACTTAAGAAGACATCCGTCCTCTCTGGGGGTGAGAAAAACCGCGTCGCACTTGCCAAGATGCTCATGCATCCGAGCAACTGCATGATTCTCGACGAACCGACCAATCACCTTGATATCAAATCCAAGGAAGTGCTACAGGAAGCGATCAATCTCTTCGAAGGCACCGTCATTCTCGTCAGTCACGACCGTGCCTTCCTCGATGGCGTGGTCAACAAGGTGCTCGAAGTCTCTCCTGGCAGCACACGTATGCTCACCTGTAACGTCTCCGAATACATCGAACGCCTCGAACAAGAAACGGCCGAAAAGCTCGGTAAGTAAGTAACAACTCCGATGCTCAAGCATATTGCCAAACGCCTCCTGCTCGCTTTCAGCTTAGCTGGAGGTTTGGCAACATCGCTCTGCGCACAGGAGCTCACGCCACGGCGTTGGAGTCACTTGCCGTCCGACATTAACGTGATCGGAGTCGGCCAGGTCTATACAGAGGGCGACATCTACTTCGACCCAGCCCTCAACCTAGAGGACGTCGAAATGACGATCCACACCACGGCCGTTCGTTACGTGCGCACCTTCTCACTATTAGAGAAGTCTGCCCGCATCGAACTAGCCCAAGGTTATCAAGACGCCGAATGGGAAGGTAAAGTCGACGGCGTAGAGGCGAAAGCCAAGCGCAATGGCATTACCGACTCTTCCATGCGCTTCGCCATTAATCTCTACGGCGCCCCCGCCCTCAAAGGCAAAGCGTTCAAAGACTACCGAAAATCCGTCTATCAATCTGAAACGATCGTGGGAGCAGGTGTCGTCGTCACCCTACCCACCGGCCAATACTACAACGACAAGCTACTCAATATCAGCGGCAACCGCACCGTCATCCGTCCACAACTCGGGGTCGTCCACAATCGCGGCAAATGGACTTACGAAGGCACCGTCGCAGCATGGTGCTACACCAAGAACGACGATTTCTGGAACGACAATGAACTCGAGCAAGACCCGTTCTATGCCGCCCAAGGGCACCTCATCTATACTTATAAGCCCGGCATCTGGGCAAGCGCCAGCATCGGTTACGGCGAAGGCGGCGAGTCGAAAGTCAACGGCATCCGCAAGCACGACCGCAAGCGCAACCTAGCGTGGGCATTCAGCGCTGGCTATTCATTCACCCCTCGCTTTGGAGTCAAGGCCGCCTACGTCGGCACAGAAACACAAACCGACAAAGGCTTCGACAGCACCAGCTTTGCGCTCGCGGCTTCTTACGTCTGGTAGGCGTAAGGCTAGAGCTGCTCACGAAGGGTGAGTCGGCAAAGTTGCCCCCTCCCCCACGGTTAATCACGCACTTAGCATTGCCCTATGAAAGTGCGGATCATTCGATCTGGTTTTCAACACACAGCTCATTCCCACACAGTGAGATTCGCCCACAGCACGCCAACCACACAGCATTCCACTCCTTATCAACGAAAAAACCCGCAGCCTAAGCTGCGGGTTTCTGAAAAGCGTGGTCTTGGGGTAAAGACTAGAGAACAGCCTTGAGGCCAGCTCCTGCTTTGAACTTAACTGCTTTAGAAGCTTTGATGCGGATCTTCTCACCAGTTTGTGGGTTGATGCCGTCACGAGCTGCGCGTTGTGTTACGGAGTATGTGCCGAAACCAATAAGTTGAACATTCTTGTCCTTCTTGATGCCCTTCTTGATACCTTCAAGAACGGCTTCGATAGCGCGCTCTGCCGCTGCTTTGGATGTGTCTGCCCCTAGTGATTTTTGCACTTCTGCAACAAGTTCTGCTTTGTTCATAAACGTGTATATTTGTTATTGAGGTTATTTGGCCTTATGACCGTAAGAGAAGAGACGCCTCGAACTCGGAATCGTCAACATCAAATCGCCCTGAAGGTGCTATTTCCCTACGTTTACGGGGCATACCCGTCCGCCACACCGCTCCCAGAGCTATATCAACGCCCTTGTTGCGCCTCAACCACCTGTTTTAAAAGGATTTCGACCGCCTCAACAATTGAAACCCCTCGATCTGATGCAATTTGACCCGCTCGTTTGAAAAGCTGCGAAGCCATCATTTTAGCCTGCTCCTCAGAAGCTCCCATTTTCAAAAATAACGATTTGATAAGATTCAGCTGATCCTGCTCGGTTTCCATTATTCAGAGCCCTCCGATTTCGCCGAAAACAGCGCCTCAATTTCGACAGATCCGCCGTCATGGTTCAGCGACTCTCCAACCACAGCATAACGCGTCTTTAACAATGCCACACCTTGCCACCCAGTTTCAGTCGAAAATGCACTGCGCAACTCCCCAACTTTCTTCGACTCTGCACTATATAATGCAATCGGGCACTGCGGAGCCTTCTCAGCACCAGAAACCCGGAACAAAGCACGCTGCGGTCGTCCCACATTGTGCATCCGTGCAACCACCTCCTGCCCGAGATAGCAGCCCTTCGTCAGCGACACACCCCTGCCAACCAATGCCCCCTCACCAGGCAAATCCCCCGGACCGATCTCATCAGGCACACTCGGCACCCCCGCCGCGATCCGCGCCAGTTGCACCTGTGCCTCACAAACAAAGATAACCCCGCTGTCCTCAATGCGCTTCTTAAGCCCTGCAATCACCGCCGATGACTCCGACCACAGCTCAAAGCATGGCTGCAACGAACGACGCCCACGAAAAATCCGTAGTCCGTCCACGTCCACAAACGCATCAGTCGCTGGCAGCGAATAGCCCATCGCACTCAATGTATCCTCAGCTCCTTCCCCCACCAGTGCGATCGACGCACCCGTTGGCAAAACATCGATCTCCACATCATCCGCAATGATATGCTGCTCCAGTTTCTGCTCAATCACCTCAGCAGCGGAGCATTCACTGAGAACACGAAAACGCTCCTCGCCCTCGCAAAGCACCACACTATCGGCAATCACCTTACCTTTGACGTCCAGCCACAGCCCATAGGTGCACTGCCCCGCCTCAAACGGACGCAGCTCGTTCGAGAACTGGCTCTGCAAAAAATCCGCCGCATCCTCATCCGTCACCAGCAGGTGTGCCGCTAGCTCATACTCATATCCAAAAACAGACTCCATAGGCCGCAACTTGCCCGACTTTTACAAATTATCAATGTGAGAATTCGAGTTTCACGCACGGATTGGAATTATGGCTTGTTCCCACACACAAGGTTCGTTACACATCGCCGCCTGTGAAAAAAGTCACCGATATCAATATCTCTTCCAAAACTCTGCTACCATCTCCACTCGCACTTTGCGAAGAGATCGAAAAAACGGAAGCCGCAGGCAAATTCGTCGCTGAGAGTCGCGAAGCCATTAACAAAATTATCTTCGGAGACGACCGCCGACTCCTCGTTGTCGTAGGCCCCTGCTCGATCCACGACCTGAAGGCTGGCCGCGAATATGCGCACAAGCTCGCCGCACTCGCAGAAGAGGTCAAAGACCGTATGCTGCTCGTCATGCGCGTCTATTTCGAGAAGCCACGCACCACCGTCGGCTGGAAGGGACTGATCATGGATCCGAACCTCGACGGCACGAGCGACATTCCCGAAGGCCTACGTATCGCCCGCCGCTTCCTTAAAGAAGTGATCGACCTCGGCGTGCCAACCGCCACAGAGCTACTCGATCCGATCACACCGCAATACATTGCCGACCTCATCTGCTGGTCCGCAATCGGCGCGCGCACCACCGAGAGCCAGACACACCGCCAGATGGCATCCGGCCTCTCCATGCCCCTCGGCTTCAAAAACGGCACCGACGGCGGCCTCACCGTAGCGCTCAACGCAATCAAGGCAGCCAGCCAAGAACAAACTTTCCTCGGCATCGATAACGAAGGTAAGGCCAACGCGCTGACAACCAACGGCAATCCAAACTGCCACATCGTCCTCCGCGGCGGCTCTAAAGGCCCGAACTACAGTGTCGAAGATGTCAAAAAGACACGCGAACAACTCGAAGCCGCAGGCCTCACGCCCGCGATCATGACTGACTGCAGCCACGCCAACAGCGCAAAAGACCCAGCTCGTCAGCCAGCCGTGTTCGAAGAACTCGTCAGACAGAGCCTCACCGATCCAAGCATCATTGGCGGCATGGTTGAAAGTAACATCAACCACGGCGCTCAATCCTTCCCGCAGCCAGTCGAAGACCTCAAATACGGCGTATCCATCACAGACGGATGCATCGATTGGGACACGACCGAGAAGATGATCAAAGATGCTTACCAAGCATTAGCACCCACCTTCACTGCTTAATTACACCATAACCCAATAGAAAAACGAAAATCATGAGTAAACAACCTATTCGCGTCGCAGTCACCGGAGCAGCCGGAAACATTGGCTATGCCCTTCTTTTCCGTATCGCTTCTGGCGCTATGTTCGGCCCCGATCAACCAGTTGCACTGAATCTGATCGAAATCCCACCCGCACTGGACGCACTTAAAGGTGTCGTCATGGAGCTCGACGACTGCGCGTTCCCACTCCTCAAAGACGTCGTAGCGACAACTGACCTCGACGAAGGTTTCAAGGATGTCAACTGGGCATGCCTTGTTGGTTCCGTCCCTCGTAAGGCAGGCATGGAGCGTGGCGACCTACTCAGCATCAATGGCAAAGTCTTCACTGGCCAAGGCAAAGCGATCTCCGCAAACGCAGCAGCAGACGTCCGCGTTCTCGTCGTCGGCAACCCTTGCAACACTAATTGCCTCATCGCAATGAACAACGCAGAGAACGTGCCAAACGATCGCTGGTTCGCAATGACCATGCTCGACGAAAATCGCGCCAAGACACAACTCGCCCAAAAGGCAGGTGTCGACGTGACCGAGGTCACCAACATGACCATCTGGGGCAACCACTCCGCGACTCAGTATCCAGACTTCTACTCCGCACAAATCGGCGGCAAGTCTGCAGCTGAAGTCATCGGCGACGAAGCATGGCTCAAGGACACCTTCATCCCTGACGTGCAAACACGTGGCGCAGCGATCATCAAGGCACGCGGCCTCTCTTCTGCTGCATCTGCTGCCAACGGCATCGTTGATGCAGTTCGCAAGATCGTCACACCGACACCAGCAGGCGACAGCATCAGCATGTGCATCTGCTCCGACGGCAGCTATGGCACGACTCCAGGCCTCATCACGTCACTTCCAGTCCGTTCCGACGGCACCAAGATCGAAGTCGTGCAAGGCATCGAAATCAACGAGTTCAGCCGCGCGAAAATCGACGCCTCCGTAAAGGAGCTCGAAGAAGAACGCGAAGCAGTCAAAGACCTCATCTAAAAGTCGAACGTCTATCGTTTTCAAACAAAGCCCGACGCATACACGCGTCGGGCTTTTTTGCGCTCAGCTGCAACGCACGCAGCACAGCCCTGCCAGCACTAAAGGAAAGTGCTAATTAAACGTAGCCCATAATTAAGGCAATGCCCCCAACACTAAATCACATAAGGCCCAAGCCATTCAAAACAATGGTATTTAGGTGGGAACAACGCACCGCAAAGTATTGACTCACCAGCGAAGAATCAGGAGAAATCCAGACACTATTCACGCATATCATCCATTAGTGGTGACACCTCTAATGAGTCCCAAATGATCTCCTATCTGCATATATTAATACGCGTCGAAGACGATGGTTCGCTACATGCGTTAGGAGCATTCACCACCAAAGAAAAAGAAACCGGCTACCGAACTGCGGCAGGCCTGCAAGAAAGCCAAGTTCGCTTAGACTTTCACAACGGCCCCTTCGAAGACGACACAGAAGTGATCTATGCTGGGCACCGACGTTGGAATATGGATCGCTTTCAACTCGCAGGCTACTTCAAGAGCGAAAGCGAGGCATGGACACGGGTCACACAAGATGGCTATGTGAGCGTGCTAAAAATAGACACGGATTACGCTACAGAACAAGCGCTCAAAGCAGAAGCTCTCGAGCGCTACACTAAGCTACAAAAACGTTGGCGCCTCCTCCCCTATGAAGAACTCATCGCACGAGAAGGCATCGATAAAACACTAGCAAATATCATGCTGCGCTTCCACGAAGACGCACTCGAATCCTTCAAGCCCAAGAGCCGTCGAGACATAAGAGCACTGTATGCACTCTGCGCCCTAATCCCAGCCCTGCCACTCGCCATTTTCTACTCTCTAAGCAGCTCACCCGACTTCGGCGAAAACGTAGAGTCTGTAAAATGGCTACCCAACTATGCCTCCCAAGTCTCCTACTACCGCTCAAAACAAGTTCAAGTCTACGAGTTCACTATCAGCCCCGAAAATTTCAATCGATGGGCTCGAAGCAATCAGATGAAAGTGCAGCACCTCAGCGAGCCAGAAATCCTCAGCCGCTATAAAGCCTACCTTCCAGTCGATAAGACCCAGCAAGCCAAACCAATCACTCCCGACAACAGCATCTCGGCTGAACAATTCAAAGCTTGGCAAAGCGCGATTAGCATCACAATGCGCAATGGACTCATCGTCCAGAATACAGAGCACCGCACAGGCACCGTGATATACGACCCCCACACACACAAAGCCTACGTTGAGAATCTAATCAACGACTAGCAACGACTAGCAAGTCGTTGCTATCAACAAGTTACTGAACCAGCGAATCTGCCCACTGGGTTGACATTCCCGTAGAAGATGAGAAGCTCATACTCCATACGAATAGCGTATACACCCCACCCCAATGCAGAACAAACCCCCCAGAGGATTTTCACTCGTCGAGCTACTGGTTGTCGTCTCAGTCATTAGCATCCTCGCGCTCCTAGCCGTCCCAGAGGTCATGACAGCAGCGCACCGCGCAAAAACCACTGTAACGGCAAACGACATCCGCGTTATCACCAAAGCCATCGAATACTACAGCACCGCCAAAGGCGCTTACCCAGCACGCATGAGCATCAACAGCCTACCGGAGCCGATTAAAGGATACCTACCCAAAATATGGACCGACGGCACTTACAGTTGGTCCTACCGTAATAGTGACAAATTCACGTATTTTTACGTCTACAACTTAGACTTCACTCCAGAGCAAGCACTACACCTCGATTCAATAGTCGACGACGGCAACATTGGCACAGGAAAAATGGTCATCGGGATGGGCGGATCAGGCCTGATGTATCTATTCAAAGACCGCTAAATCGCCCTCGAAAGTCGAGATAAAGCACTAAAGCGAGACTTGCAATTTGGCTCAAGCCGCGTGACAGTTCAGTTCGTTCTTTGAGAGAACCTCCGCAAACGCGGACCAAGTTCTTTCCGTATCTTTCCCTAAATTCTTAATTCTACATTTTGAATTCCTAATTCTTTCTAGGGGGTGTCACGGATTCGACCTTGTGTCGTAATGCGAGGCTGCATGTCGGAGATAATGGAGGCTCCGTATCAATCCATTACAAATAATAATTGGCGAAGAACAATTCGCTCTTGCTGCTTAAAGCGGCAACGTTTCACCCTAGACACCTGCTAAGGGAGTGAGGCGTCGACTAGCAGGCATAACTGATGATTTGGCTTCCGCTCATCGGTTGTATTTAGGAAGCCTGGAAACTGGATAGCTCGCATTTAGGCGATCCGGCAACGACAATAAATTGAAAGCTAAGCATGTAGATGCCACGTATGAAAGCACGAGGGACGCGGGTTCGACTCCCGCCACCTCCACCACTACCCAAGCGCAATAAGAAGGAATTTACTTTACATTGACCGATATTCGGTCAATGTAAAGCTATTATGGCACGCAACACTGAACCCAAAATAGTAGAAATTCCTCATCCATCTGGCAATATCACCTACAAGGTTGATGCAACCATCGACGGAAAGCGCACCCGCAAAAGCTACAAAACCAAGACCGAAGCCAATCAGGCTTTAAAGCTCATCGAGGCGGAACTTGCTGGCATCAGCGAATTGAACGCGCCAGTCATGACGCCACTTTCGAAGAGTGAAGTTCGCGACGCAGAAGCCGCACTTCAGTTCTTACAAGAGAACTATCCAGGAAAATCATTAACATGGATGGTGCGTGAATTTCAGAAGCACTATGTCCCCGATCTTCAAACGAAAGCCCTCAAGGAGGCTATCGACGAATATGAAGAGACTTTGAAGAAGCGTGAAGTCACTAAAAAGTATCGCGATAACCTAATGGGGCGATTGAGAAAACTGGAGGACTGGTTTGATTGCTCGGTTGACGAGATTTCAGGAGTTGAGCTTTCAAAATGCTTCGAAAAGTTCGCAAACCAACAAAAAATTGGACGAGGAACTATCCATCACTATCAAGCCGCACTAATAGGCTTCTTCAACTGGGCAAAAGAGAATGATCGAAAGTATTTCGCCGCATGCGACTCAAATCCCGGTCAATCCATCATTGTTCCCGCGAAAGGCAGAAAGATTGAGCATCTGAGAGAGATACTTTCAGTAGATCAAGCCAAGGAAGTGATCGAATTTGCGGAGAACCATAAGAATGGAGAAATGCTTACCTCTATTGCACTCGCCCTATTCGCTGGCATTCGACCGGACAGAGACGGCGAGATGGTGCGGCTCCATGAAGAGCTCTCTAAATCAAACAACCCGAATAGTATCATTGATCTGAAAAATGGAGTGATCAATATTTCCGCCTACGTCGCAAAAGAAAGTGGAGCCCGCCAAATAGACATCCAACCTAGCCTTCGAAGCTTCTTGGAAAGGTATCCACTTGAGCAATATCCAATAATCTCCTCCAAAGCCCAATCACTCAAAAGCTACTACAGTCGGCACTACTCAGATTTTCGCGAACAATGCCCGACCAAGATCCCCCACGACGGTCTGCGACACTCGTTTTGCTCATACTTAGCCACGAAAACTAGATCTGCCTACGACACCGCAATGCAAGCTGGAAACAGCGAACAGATTCTTCGCAAGCACTACCTAAAGAGAGTCACCCCCGAAGACGCTGAGAAATTTTGGACGATCACACCTTCAAAGTAATCGCTTAAAATTAGAACCCAAGGCTCTCCCGTGTCGGAGGGACATAGGTGCAGCACATACGTATATATTGCGACAACAACTCTAAATCAACAAAGACCGTCTTACCAATTCTGATGTATGGTATCAAATTCATGTCGATCACTCGCCGTGCGAATCCAGGCTGGAAATATCCAGCTCGTAAAAACTCGCTACGTCTCATCAACGGCCAGTCGATTATATCGCCAGAAATCGGCGTCAACAACACCTTCGAACGAACTCCAGCCAATATCCTTCGACTTCTCTTCGGATAAACCACTTTGTTCTGCCGAAGAAAATCGAGGATATCTTGAGGTGAGAAGTATTTCCGGGCACCCAACTCACTGATATAAGGCAACTCACCATCAGCAATCCAAGTATCAAAAGTCGAACGACCGACACCCAAAAGGGTGTAAGTTTCCTCGACCGATAAGACTTCCAATAAAGAGCTGATTCTCACTCTTTGGGAAGAACATAGTCAGTTTCAAAACTATTATTCCGACTCGAACGATATACAAAATTTTCACAATTAAGCCCAAGGATAGACGATCTGATGCTCAGAATAAGAAATCATAAACTGATGACCGGAAAGCCCCAGATTTAGAGTTTTAAGCAAAAGAGGGGCTAAATAATAGCCCCCAGCTGATGAACTTCGAGCGCTTAATTAATGGCCAATCTACTTCGGTGTCTCTATGTTGTCATTAGAGAGCGCGTTACAGGTCTGCCTCATTTTCGCCGCTCACACCTTTGGCGCAAGCAACTTATTTTCTGTTAATTACTTGGTCGCTGGTTCGATCCCAGCCCGAGCAGCCATTCTAATAAAAACACGAACTAAGGTTCGAAGTGGTTAACTCCACTTAGTAAGCCCCTGATTTTCAGGGGCTTATTTTATATAAGGCTGGTTAACCATTTGGTCGCTGGTTCGATTTTGGGCAATTTCACATCGCAGTCTGGCCATAGGTTCTCGATGAAACGAGAAAAGTGGTTAACTGGACTACAGGTGTCAGCGGCGGTTTAGAAGTGGTGTAGGACTGGCGTTTTGAAAGTGTATCTTCTTCTCATTTTCTTCCTCTGACTTTCAAATAAATCTCTTCTTCCTGTATTTTCTTCCTCCGAGCCGAGGCGGATGAGTTGCTAGTTTCAGTGGATGAAACGACGCAGGAAGAGGAAGTGCCATCACTGCAAGGAGCCCTTTCTGCCTTCGCCGCAGAATGCGCAGAAACAGTGCTATTGCGGGGCTGCTGCATGCCGCAAAGCAAGCGCTCGCAAGGCCAATGAGCAATGGCGCGCAAAGAACCCCGATCATCACAAAGGGCCGGAAGCAATTATCCGTGTCCAGAGCTGGCGTGCGGCCAACCCAGGGTATTGGCGGCGCAAAACGGAGCCCTTAGATCCCATTGCGTTACAAGATGACTGCATTACACAAGTCATTGATAGTGAGAGGGAAAGTGCGTCCTTAGAGTATTTTTCGTTACAAGATGACTCAATCGCGCAAAGCCTTGTCCTACTGGCACTTATATCGACCTCAACTGGAAGTGCGTTACAAGATGACATCGCCGAGACTTGCCGAGATTTGCACAAACAGGGGCGGCGAATCTTGGACGCTCGGTCCGGGATTTTTGCCGCAAATCACCACACTGAAAGTCATGCAAAAACATCCTCTCGATTCAAAACGCCTTCGCCGGGTGCCCGCTCAGTTCAGCTGGGTCGATCACCGCCTCGTGCGAGGGCGCCTTCTTAGCGGCACCAGCACCGAGGCCTGGGCGCTGTATCTATTCCTGGTGAGCGTCGCCGACGAACAGGGTCTGAGTTATTATTCTTCTCGCTCGATCTGCGAGCACCTGGGAATCGACTCGCAACAGCTAAGCCGCGCACGAGCGGAACTACTCGCTTGCGACCTGATCGCATGGGAAGCACCGCTCTATCAGGTGCTGGACTTGAGCAATGTGCGCTCAAGACGCTCGCCTGCGCCCACTGCTGCGGCCTCCCCGCATAGCGCAACCTCACAGCACGAGCCCGTCCTAAGCGAGGACGAACGCCGAGTCCAAGGTCAGCGCTTGGCTCAAACATTTTCCGATCTCCTGAAAGGCGGCGCACAATGATCGACTACGACCTCTTCAATCAGATCCACTTCCTGCATCATCAGGACAAGCTCACCCAGCAACAAATAGCGCAAAAGCTCTCGCTGGACAGCAAGACCGTCGCCAAATGGCTCAAGCACGATCGCTTTGAGGCGCGCAAAAACGCAGGCCGCTCCAGCAAGCTCGATCCGCACAAAGCCCTCATCCGCGCCTGGCTCGAAAAGCACCCTTACAGCGCTCAGCAAATCTTCCAGCGCCTGATCACCGAGAACGCATACGCCGGCGGTTACACCATCATCAAAGAGTATGTGCGCAAGGTGCGACCACGCGCCGAAAAAGCCTTCCTCAGCCTCAGCTTTGCCCCCGGCGAAAGCGCGCAAGTGGACTGGGGGCACTGCGGCACCATTGCCGTGGGCAACACCCGCCGCGCCCTGAGTGTCTTCGTCATGGTGCTCAGCTCCTCGCGGCAAATGTATATCGAGTTCACGCTCTCGCAAAAACAAGAGCACTTTCTGGCCTGCCACGAACACGCCTTCGAATACTTTGGCGGCGTGCCCCAATCGGTCATGGTCGACAACCTCAAGTCCGCCGTGCTCGAACACAAACGCGGCGAGAGCCCCCGCTGGAACCCACGCTACGCCGACTTTGCCAATGACTACGGCTTTGACATCGTCGCCTGCAATCCACGCGCACCACAGGAAAAAGGCCGCGTCGAAAACGGCGTCGGTTACGTCAAAAAGAACTTCCTAAGCGGGCAACAGTTCAAAGACTTCCACCACATCGCACCCGCCGCACGCCAGTGGCTCGATACCATTGCCAACGAACGTCAGCACCGCGTCACCCAGCAAGCGCCCCGCGCCCTCTGGGAAACCGAACGGCCGCACCTGCAAAGCCTCCCGCTCAACACACCCGAGACCGCCACCATCCAACGTCAACGCGCCACCAGCACCTTCCGCCTCTGCATTGAGACCAACCGCTACAGCGTCCCCGCTCAATACGCCAACCACACCCTCGACGTCCACCTCGGCGCGCAGGAACTCTGTGTTTACTACCAAGGTTCCCAGATCGCCCAACACCGCCGCGACTACGGACGCCACGGCGACTTTGAACATCCCGATCATCCGAAAGCGCTGCTCGCAGCTCGTCACAAGGCACGCACTCACAAAACATTGCAAAGCTTCCTACAACTCGGCCAACACGCCGAAGCCTTCTACCACGGCCTGCAACAACGTCGACTCAACGCCCCCACACACGTGCGCAAAATCATCGCACTCGAAGGTGCCTACACCCGTGAGCAAATCGCCGAAGCCATCAGCGACGCCCACCAAATATCAGCCTACAGCAGCGAATACATTATCAACCTGCTCGGCCAACGCGAACGACCGTTGGCCGAACCTGGGCCACTGCACCTCACTCGTCCCGGCGATCAACTCGACATCGAAACACCACAAGCCGACCTCAGCATCTACGACAACACAGCCACCAACACCGAACAAAAATGAAAGTCACACAACACCAACAAATCCACCAAGCCCTACAAACACTCAAGCTCCCATGGATGCGACTCAACTACGAACCGCTACTCGAACAAGCACTCAAGAAACAAACCGGCTCACTGGAATACTTACATGAACTCCTCGCCGGTGAAGCCCAAGCACGTCAAGAACGCGCCGCCGAGCGCCGCATCCGAGCCGCACGCTTCCCCGTCATGAAGACCCTCGACACCTTCAATTGGCAATGGCCCAAAACCATTGACCGCAACCAAGTCGAACACTTAAGCCGCCTACGCTTCGTCGAAAACAAGCACAACGCCGTCCTCCTGGGCCCCGTCGGCGTCGGCAAGACCCACCTCGCCACCGCCATCGCACTACAAGCCTGCCACAGTGGACACAAAGTCCTCTACATCAATGCCGTCGAAGCCATCAACGACCTCATCACCGCCCAAAAGCAAGGCCGCCTCAAACCCGCCATGCGCCGCTACACCACGCCACACCTACTTGTCCTAGACGAAATCGGCTATCTCCCCATCGACAAAACCGGAGCCGATTTACTCTTCCAGATCATCAGCGCACGCTACGAACAAGGCTCGATCCTGCTCACCACCAACAAAGCCTTCAAAGACTGGCCAAGCATCTTCAACAACGACAGCACCCTCACATCCGCCGTCCTAGACCGACTACTACATCACTGCGAAACCGTCATCATCGAAGGATCCAGTTACCGAATGCGAAAAACAAAAGACCCGCAATAGCACCAAAAGCAAGCAACCCAGGCGGGGAAATCCAATTTTCCCCGCCTTTTTTCAACAGGATTATCAAACCGCCCACATCACGCCACTTTCACGCCGCCGCCCACAACAGGTGAGTCCACACTCAAATATATGGGAACTGAGCGATATTGTTGATTTCATTAGAAAATGACACGAAGAGATTGCTGCGCTGCGACCTGAAGGTCGAGTCACTCCGCCCGTCGACAAGCTCAGGGCTCCGTCGAACTCTCGACATCTACCTTGGCAAGGTGCCCGACTCCCAGCATTCGTGCGGCTTGGCGGTCGATCAATCAGTATAATTACTGTGATAATCATACTAAGATTGGATGAAATTACGTCGAAAATGACAAAAACACAGGCCGTCACCACACGACAAATCCACACTGCGAAGCCGAACCGTTGCACTGGGTCTGGGATTTGATCGCCAAAGAAATGGGGATCAGCATGAAGCGTCGCAGCTATTTGAATCACTTATGGCGTAAAACCTAATACCATTATCCGAAATTCAAATCCCCCTAAGGCATGGTTAAACAAAGAAAAGCCTAGAGTTTGACCCTCACAGTGCCTCCTTAACTGCTTTTTTGTTGACCTGATCGGCGGCATCATCGATCAAAGGAAAACGTTTTCTTTTTTCGTATTTCAAATATGCCCCCCTTACTGCAATGAAAATCACACTTATAATCCTACAGTTTCTAGGACTCGTATTATTAACGGTAATCCACTGCGATGCATCTAGTTCAATCGTGATCGATGGTGGTAAAGCTGGCACTCCAGGGGGGGATTTTAGTGATTATTCGCACATTCCTGAATCGGGTGATCCGTGGGAACCTTCGAGCACGACCAACGCAGAAGTTCGTCTAAGTGTCGGACAAACAGGAGCAAACGGTGAGCGAACAGAAGCCGGATGGAATAAAACAGGCTATCCGGGTCCCGGTTCTGAGGTGAATTTCATTCGTGGTAAATCCATCCCGCAAAACGCAGCGTCGGCGATCCAACATAAAGCATATATCTCAATCCAACTGGACTCCTCGAATCTGAGTTCAAAAGCATTTTTCCTGAAATCCATTGCGGTTGCGATTTGGCGTAATGGCGGTGCGGCAGCGAATCATTATCAATTTGCCTACGATGTGGATGGTGATGGCTACGACACAGACGACCTGATCGGAAAGCCGCAAGTTAACAATCATGTAGGCAAAGGGCGCCCCTTTAGATTCAGACGAGAAATACAGGCATCCGCGTCAACTCAACAGGAAGTCCGCCTCTATTTCTGGCATCCAACCGGCACTCATGCAGGCGGCAACTCGCATCTGTTCCGAGTCGAAGCCGAATATGAAATGGCCCCCTACTCTGCCATTCCTGAGCCGTCATCCAATAGCCTTTTACTCCTACTAGGCCTAAGCAGCCTGATCGTCCGTCGCAATATTAAGCGCTAACCCCGCGCAACCTCATCAACTGATATGAAACTTCTCCTTACGGCTTTCTTTACAACCGTGCTGCTGCCAATAGCCACGAGTCTATCGGCACAAGACACACGCCCCAACATTCTCGTCATTTTTATGGATGATATGGGCTACAACGACATCGGCGCATTCGCTTATCCAGATCTGGAGAACGGACCAAGTCCTCGCCCGGGATTTAGTGGCGTGCCGACGCCCAACAAAGCCGAAAACCTGACGCCTTCGATTGACCGCCTTGCTGACGAAGGACTGCGCATGACTCAGTTCTACGCAACACGCCTGTGCTCTCCCTCACGCGCGAGCTTGCTCACTGGTCGCTACAACGAGCGGCTGAACATCTCCGCAGTTTTCTTTCCCAATGGCGGTGGTGCCGGCAGGAATGAGAATGGCGACAAGGTTGGCTACGCATTCAGCACCAACGAAGTCACCCTCCCCGAACTGCTGCGCGAACAAGGCTATGCCACCGGTATGATCGGCAAATGGCACCTTGGCTATGAAACAACCAAGCACAGCCGTTTTCAATTCATGCCCACACGTCACGGCTTTCAATATTTCTACGGTTTCCCCCATAGTAACGACATGTCGGATTACGACTTGATCGAAAACGAGACGATACTCGAATCCCACTTTGGTTCAGCCGAGCAGCAAGCCGAAATTACCTGGCGCATGACCGAGAAAGTGCTCGAATTCATTCAGGATAAATCTGCCGAGGATGAGCCCTTCTTTCTCTACTACGCGCATATGATGACCCACATCCCTTGCTGGCCATCGGATCGCGAGTTCACCAATGCCGACGGCACCACGTGGCCAAAGTTCCAAGGCCAAACTGACAGCTACTACTACGATGTCGTCAAGGAATCCGACCACAGTGTGGGTCGTATTCTCGAACAATTGGAAAATCTTGGAATTGCTGAAGACACCTTGGTCATCTTCACTTCCGACAACGGGCCATGGCTCAACTTGGGCGGCAAAAATAACACCGACAACTCCGTCGGCTGTGCCTATCCGCTTTACCGCGGCAAAACCGAATCATGGGAAGGCGGCATTCGCGTGCCCTTCGTTGCACGCTGGCCTGGGCAAATCACCGCAGGCACCGAATCCGACGAAGTCGGCGGCCTCGTCGATCTCTTGCCCACACTTATTCAACTCGGCGGTGGCTCCAACCCAGCCAACACGACCATCGACGGCATCGACCTCTGGCCCCACTGGACAGGCAGCGCTCCGACACTCGACCGCAGTTACAAATTTGAGAATGGCACCAAGCAATCCTATGTCGTCAAAAACGATTGGAAGCTGCGTCGCGTCGAACAGGACGACGGCTCCGACGTGTATCAACTCTTCGACTTAGCCAACGACATTCAGGAGCGCACCGACGTCTCGGCTGAGCCTGCGAACGCAGCCAAGCTCGCCGAAATGCAGGCTGAAATGACCGCCATCGAAAGCTCGATTGCCACCGACAATCAACAGCGCGATCAATACACCAACTTCGAGGTCCTGCTGAACGATAACGACATTCAAGTGCCCGAAGGCGGCACCACTACCTTTGACATAAAACTCTCTAAAGACCCAGGAGCCAGTGGCGCAGACGTCACCATCACTCACTACTCCGGCGACACTGATCTGGCCGTCAACTCCGGCGCAAGTCTTAGCTTTGACAGCAGCAACTGGGACGACTGGCAGACCGTCACACTTGCCGCCGCTCAAGATGCAGACAAGGCCCACAGCGGTGCAACCTTCCGCATCAGCACCGACCGCTATGTCGCCGTGCGCGAAGTCTTTGCATTCGAAGTCGATGACGATGCAGCCGAAGCCATGGAGAGCACACTCGTTTGGCCCAAAGCCAAGACGATTGCACTCACGAGCGAGGACGTAAGGTTGATCGCGGAAGGCAGCGCACAGTTAAGCGGTGAAGCCAATCCCGCAGGCACGACCTATCAATGGCTCAAAGTTTCCGGCCCCGGAACTGTCAGCTTCACCGATCCAAGCGCCGCCGAAACAGGCGTGCACTTCGACAGCGCTGGCATCTACAAATTGCGAATGGCCACCGATCACCCAATTGCAGGTGGCACCGATACGGTCGACTTCACCGTGTATGCCGGCGTCAATACACCCGCTGATGGCGGACTCAAGCACCTGCCGCCACTGGCTTACGATGCAAGTCAGGACAACGGCACCGACGCGTTTTGGGACAACCTTAGCACTCCCGGTTCCAACGACATTTCATTAAGCGATGGCATCACCGGCCCTCGTCCTCCGGTAGGCACTACCTCTGGAACGCTTCTCGAATTTGGCATGGACGACGACGTCAACGGCGGCAGTGCTGGCGGAGAAAGTTCCGGCGTGATCGGCAACGGCAACTCAGGCACCGAATGGAGCTTCGACAGCGCCACGATCAATGCCGCCAACCTCACCTTCGAGCTGGGCGCATCAGGCATTGGCATTCAAGCGGGCGCCGGAATCAACGCTCCTTCCGGTGGTGGCCAGCTGGATAACGACTACAGTTACACCGGGCACGACGGAACCTCGATCGCAACAGCCATCGCAGGCGACGACTATCTCACCTTCCGTGTCAGCATCGCTCCCGGCTATGAACTCACACTCGAAGGCTACGAGTTCGACGTCTGGCGCAATGGCGGCGCAGCCACCAACGGCCACGCACTCTTCCACGGAGCATCCGGATTCACCGCAGTCGATGGCAATGAAGACGCTAGCACTGCATTGTCCGGCGAAGGCATCTCTTCACTGGGAGCCGTTGCCGCATCCGGTTTAAATGAAGTGCTCACCGGAACCGTGGAATTTCGACTCTACGGCTATGCCGATCCTTGGGGTGGCACGACGGGTAACACTCACTTCGATGCCGCCCGTATCACTGGAACGCTTAGCGAGATTCGCACCGCACAACCTGCAGTGGTGAGCTTTGGTATGGAAGGCGACGTCAACGGTGGCAACGCTGGCGGCACCAGCTCCGGCATTACGGGTCAAAATGAAAGCAACTGGGCATTCGGCACTCCGACAACGCTCGACACTAACCTAACAATCGTCCCGGGCGAAACTGGCATTGCGATCCAGGCCGGTGCAGGGATCGGCGCTCCTGAAGGCCAAGGCCAAAAGGCCAACGACTTCAGCTATGCCTGGCACGATGCCGACACTCTGGCCGGCTCCATTGCTGCCGACGATTATATTTCTTTCCAAATCTCCATCGACGATGGCTACGAACTCGACCTCGAAGGCGTGCAGTTCGACGTCTGGCGTAACGGCGGCCAGGCGGTTGAGAACTACGCGATCTTCTACGGACGACCCGGCTTCACCGCAAGCGATGGCAACGAGAGTGGCACCGGCAGCGTGCCCCAGACTGGTCAGGACAACTTCGGCTTCATTGAAGCACGCGGACTCAACAATCAATTGACAGGCACCATTGAGTTTCGCCTCTATGGCTGGCAGGGGGACGCTGGCACCGCAGGCGGCAACACACACTTCGACGCCGCACATATTTACGGCACGGTTACCGCGCTCATCGATCCCGCTCCGTCGCTCGACTTCATCGATCAAGCTTGGAGTTTCCCTGGCGGCACAGCAATGGAAGGTGGTGTCTCCGAAAGCTTCAATGTTTATGGCAACGATAGCGCCAGCTTTGAGCTTTGGTTTAAGCCAGACAGCTTACCTACCACAGGCCAGCAAGTGCTTTGGGAAACCGGCGGCGACGTCGGCACATGCTTCATCCTCGACGGAGCAACGCTACGCTTCGTCGTCGACGACAGCGGCTCAGACGTCGTCAACGGAGCCATCGCCGAAGCTCCCCTCACCCCGCTGGCCGCCCACGACGAATTTGTGCATGCAGTCGGTGTGATCGACCTAGATGCGAAGCAAATCCATCTCTACATCGACGGCAGCTTAATTGATTCCGCGTCGATTCCCAACGTCAGCGACTGGTGCGGCGGCAGCGACACTGGCTACGGAAAAATTGATAGCGGCAACTTCAACGACCTCGGTGGCAACAATCAACTCACCGCGCCTGTCGAAGGATTTCACGGCCAACTCGCCATTGCACGCTTCTACGACCAGGCACTCAGTGCAACCGACATCGCGGCGCTGACCAGTTCACCGCTCGCTCTCGAAATGAGCAACCGTGGTCCGGTGGTTTCCGCTGGGAACGATCAAAGCGTTTCGATCAGTAGCGGCGTAACATTAACTGGATCGGTTTCGGACGACGACCTGCCGACACTCATCGTAGCGACAGATTGGATACAAATTGACGGCCCCGATGCGGACACCAACTTCCCCGGAACGGCCTCGTTCGATGACGCGAGCCAAGCTGAAACAGATGCCAGCTTCAACGCCCCCGGCTCTTACCGCCTGCGCCTCGAAGCCAACGACAGTGAAATCAAAACCTATGACGAGGCCGATATCACAGTCACTTCAGTCAGTTACAGCGACTGGGCATCCAGTCTATCTTTTCCGGACGGTGAGGACGGAATCAACGACGATCCGGACGGCGATGGGTTGAAAAATGGAGAGGAATGGGCACGCGGTAGCAACCCCTTAGAATTTAACGATGCCTCAGACGGGCACAGCCATCAAATTCAGGCCTCTGGCGACAGTGCAACCTTCACATTCACGATAGACTACCCACGCGATCGTGAACCATTGCTCGGTCTCAATTGGAGCGACAATCTCTCGCAATGGTATCCCCTTACAGGATGGACTCCAACCGTCACCGTCGTCGATGCAGACACCAAACGTTGGACTGCCGAAGTGCACACTGACATGGACAGCTACCCTAAGCTATTCATTCAAACGACGATCGACCCTTAACGATTACTGCGAGTGTCCCAGCCAAAGAGATTCACCCTTCTATGCTTGGGGATCGCAGGTTTGCTCGCGCATCACGCCGCAGCAGGCTCTAGCCCTTCGCGGCCCTACTTCGACCGCTCATCGGGCCTATACATGTTTGACGGAGCCATTCAGGAAGCGGACCTGCACAAGCTACTCGACCGCTCCGTCACCCACGTGGGTCTTTGCGATGCCACGAACGAAAACACCACGACGCTCGATGACGACATCAGGATGTTGAAGAACATTGGTGCCAAATTTGTTGGGCGCACGGCCTTTGCATGGGAGACTGCACTGGACGACGACCAACACTTCGAACGAGTAAAGACCAATGCTGCCAAAGTGCACGCGGAGCTCCCTCACGTCGTGCTACAGGCCTGCATCTTCGAAATCGTGCAACCCAAACTCAACCGCATCCCCATTCCATCATGGGTGTTTCAGGCGTTTGACCTGCCCGTCGAAAGACGAAATTTTAATTACCATGCGATGCTCTATCGCGATGGCAACAAGGTCGATCATTGGCACAACGGTTCCGTTCCAGATATGTCGCAGCTCGAAACTCGAATGTGGTTTTACTACCGCGCACGACGCTATATCGACAGCGGCATGGAAGCGATTCACTTCGGCCAAGTCATGCTAATGGACGACGCCGACGAAGACCTCGCACATTGGTATGATATGTTAAGCCGAGTCCGAGCCTATGCGCGCCAACATGCACGCCGTCAAATCGTGCTTTGCGATGCCCATACTCATGGTTCGAAACATAGAGACAAATTGATATTTGATTTTCACTCTTTCCCTCTCCGAGCAGACGAGACCAAAGGAAAACCAATGGAAGCACATCTTCGTATGGGCCCAGGACGTATCTTTGGTCGCAGTCAAGGTGGCATGGCTCCTAGCGGCTGGGAGTGCAAGAGTCTCCCCTATATTGCCGAGTTCGACAACTGGGGCTACAGTGGCAAAGGCGGCAAAGAAGTCGGCGGCATTTGGATCTGGGGTTACGACGACATGTCATGGTTTGCTGAAATAGACCCGCACTATCGTGTTGAATTTCTAGAGTATGCCATACAGTGGCTACAGGAAAAAGATCCGAGCGGTCATTTACAATTACCGACAAGGCGACGCTTAGCATACAAAAAAGCCCCAGGCGGGGGTGTCGCGTTCTTTGCCGCGAACACACGTTCCGAGGCCTGCCCGCATGGAACGAACGTCGAGAATACGATCAAGCATATTTGGGAGACGCATCTTTAAACGTATGAAAAGACTTAGTTACCCATGATGACATATCGATGTATCTTCCAACTCATAGCGCTCGTTTGCTGTGGCTCTTCACAATTGTTCGGTGCCGAAGTGTTTTTTGGATTCACCTTTCAAACCAGCTTAGATCAGGAAGACATCGTCATTGCAGAATCGCATAGCACTACACTGCAACTTGAATTCCTAATCACCGCTCAAGATGGCATCTCCTTTGTAGATGCCAAAACGATGGGCGAAGCACCTACCTCACTGTTTTATCAAGCCGTAGAAGATCTCACCTTAAGCGTAAATGCAGACGCCCTCAGCCAGGACCTTGCGCAAAAGTTGGACGGCACCCGCGTGGTCTTAACCCTATCCGCAGAGGGCGGTGGTTCCGATGGTTTCCTCACACTCCTCGGACGCGATGGCGGAGCGATGGCCGTGGAAGGCACAAGCAGCTTACCGCATTCTCCAGACCGTGTTGACGGACGCGGCGGAGGCTCAAGAGAAAGTCTCATCGTTCAATTCACCGAAGGTCGAAACGTATCTCTGACCCTGATCGAATTAGCGTATACCAACGCACCCGACACGGCCAATGAGAGCGATCAAGCCAACTTATCTGCGACAAACGGACTTTCATCGGTCAACGCGTTTAACCTATCTGATCCAAACGGCACGATCGACTTTGCTCAGCTAGCGAACGAACAAGCAACCGCGACCCCAGAGGCCTTCATCCTCCCCCTTGAAGTGCAACCCCACATGTTTCTGAGAATCCAACCCGCCCAAAAAGCTACAGGGGGCTGGAACGATCAGGGCGCTGCGATTCGTGGCATGACCTTCGATCTGCAGCGCCCCAAAGCTCCAGAGGGCGGCTACAGAACAGGCATTGCCTATTTGGAAAAGCCTTTCATTGGCACGGATCTCGATGATTACACAGTGATCAAAGATAGACTCGATGAACTCGAAAACGACCTAGGCGCTGAGTTGCTTCGCATCGGCGACAATCTTTACACCAGTGCAAACGATTCAAGTTCAACCTTTGCCCGCGAACTAGCGAAACGGTCCTTTAAATACAAGGGAGGACTCACGAGCGTGCTCGCACTTCAGGAATTCGTGAACTACGAGAATGAAACAGCACAAGATTTTATACCTTGGGAAGAAGGAGCGATTGATATCGTCCGTGCAAAAATCGAAAACAGACTAAACACTGCTTATAAATCGCCGATCTGGCTAAACACGCGCTACCTAGTCGTCCCGTTCAGCAGAGATGGCGAACCTGGATACCCTTATGGGGGCGGTTTCAAATCACTTTGGTGCTATGGGCCCCATGCAAATCCAGCCTTCAGGAGGTGGCTTGAAAATGTAAAATACGTCGCTGAAGCCAACCCACTTCAAGCAGTCGAAAATGCCTGGGGACTGACTTATGAATCGTTTGCAGATATTGATATACCCGCGCCCGAAACTGGCAACACTTCGATTTGGCGCGACGTGCTTGAATGGTATCGCCATGAAGCCCGAAATTTCGCGGAGGAAACCCTCAAAGATTGGATAGAACTTACAGACAAGCAGCTCATACTCTTCATAAAAGGGGGTTCTTTCGATATTCAAGACGAGATCGAAGCAACCATCCAGGATCTAGGAAGAACGAATGATGCGAGCGTGATCTCGATGAACGATCAGCAATTCATCATCGATCTAGCAATCAAGTATGACTGCGATATACAGTTCACCGGTCTCGAACGCGGCGGCACGACACGCATCGCCTCCTACGCGATCGCCCAAGGTTTCAATGGACTGTTTTACGGAGAAACCGCTGGCAACCAATGGACTGGTAATGCTCCGATTGCTAAAGAACAAAACCGCTACGAGGGCTTAAACTCAGCCATTGATTTCCATCACAGCAATTGGATCTATGGAGACGGTGCCTCCAGCTACCCCGACAACAGCTTTTCCCAAAAAAATGCATCTTATGATCGATTGAAGAAATCATTTGCGCTCGCGAAGGTCCATGATCGTCGCCCGGACATTCAGCCCGACGTCCCTCCCACCATAGAGCTCATTAACTCAAGCTCCGGAGCAGTCATCGATCCCTTAACCAACATACCGAGCTATATTCCCGAAAATGAATTTCACCTCTGGTCCTGGGATGTCGTTGCCGAACCTGGCTGCCGCAAAGGTCTCGTTGGAGAGTGGCGCGGCATCGGCAAAGACCAGTATCCTGAAGTCGTTGAGACCCTCGGAGAGCCCACGTGGATCTGCCTCGATTTCCAAAATCATAACTACTTCCATGCCTCAATCTACGATGCGCCCCAAGGCCAGCACCAAACGCCCGTTGTCGAAATCGTGCTCGAATACTACGCTACAGTCGGCGGTGGAACCCCCCTCCTCCTCCAATACGACGCACCCGGGGATAATAACTATCAAGATGCTCCGATACAGATTCCCATAGACACCACCGACAATGGCTTATTCAAACTTGCGAGATGGACGATCACCGATGCTGCATTTGAAAGTCAGGCAGGTGGCTCTGATTTCAGAATCCGCTTTGAAAGCCCAGCACAATTACAAATTAGAAGCATTGCCGTGAAGCGGCTACATGAGATCCCGGACACTCGACAAGACTATTTCAGTGCGGCAAATTATGTTGAAGACTCTGACGGAAATTCATCGCAGGACCCTGTTCGTAAGGAGAATGCAAATACAAACATCGGTTCCATCCGGAATGGGTCATGGGTCCGATACACTGATTATAGTTATCCTGAAGACTTTGGATCATTTGATGTCGAAGCTTCTTTCAATGCGAACTTTGGCGTCGGCGGGCTGATACAAGTTTATGAAGCAGACACAGATACGGCCTCCCCTCAAGATACTGGTCTATTGCTGGCTGAGGTTCATGTAACGACCCCCACAGGGACTACATGGAATGACTATGGCACATTCATGACACCCCTTATAAACCAGCCCACTCAAGCTCCGGAGAAATCATTATTCTTATACTTCAGCAACCCGGACGAAATCGGTTTTTTGTTCAATGTCAGAAACTTTAGATTTGGCCCCACCCTCATCAGCAAAGACGTGGGTCATGTCATTGTGGCTTCAGACTTCGATGCAGAAAGCAACCGTGTCGACCGTGCAGACGACAACGGGCTAGAAGATACTGCGATCAATTTTATTCGCAAACTCCCCCCTGAAGACGGCCTCATCGGAGACATCGTAGGTCTTATCAAAAATGGAACTTGGATACAATTTGAAGACTTCAACTTTGGGGATTATGTGAGCAGCATCGACACCTATGTGTCTTGTGCTGATCCCAGCGAGTTTGATGCCTCCAATGGCGGAAAGATCGAGATATGGACTCAAGCCCCCAACTACGAAGCAGGCGGCATTTGGCACTCGACCATCGAGGTCTCCACAGGAATTACCGAAAATCTTAATACATTTACCCCATTGAGAGGCCGCCTCTCCGGCCTAACAGGTGTGCACGATTTGTTTTTTGTTTTTCGAAATGACGACTCGCCCAGCTCCCTTTTCCGCCTGAGTTCCTTTCGTGTGAATGCGCACAATCGGCAAACCAACTTCAAATCTCTAGATATAGGTGCACCTCCCCTAGCAGGCCGAACTTACGACCATTTGAGCGATTCTTTTGTCTCTCTCAACGGCACTGGCTCCATCGGTGGTAGCACCGACGCGTTCCACTATGCTTATGAGCCCATATCGGGGAACTTCACACTGTCTGGAAACATCGACATTTACAAAAGTGTCGATATCGGCAGTCAGGCAGGCATTATGATCCGATCCAGTCTAAGCGCTGACGCGCCCTACCTGTATTTTTATGCGACTCCAGACGGTCAACTAGTCGTTTCCCAACGCAACACCACAGGCACCGACGCAAGGGTGCTGTCCACTACCCCTTTCGGCTCTTATGACTCCATGCCGAAAGGCATGCGGGTGATTCATTCGAATGGTCATTTCAGCTTCGCCTATTCCACCGACTCTAGAAGCTGGACCCCCGCTGGCACCTATGCTCTAGAAAACCTCTTGCCCAATGAGACCTTCTATATGGGATATGCCATCGCATCCAATAATGCTCCGGTATCAGAAGGCGCTCGCTTTTTGAATGTGCGTGTCACTGATTTTTCGAATATAGCCTCGCGCATCAATTACGAAAGCACAGAAGGAGGATTGCTCCTAGGTGATGCGTCTCAAGAAGTTGAATACAGGAGAGACGGCTCGGCAGTTGAAATATTAGCAAATCCTGGATATCGCTTTCTTCACTGGAACGACGGCGTCAGCGATAATCCACGGCAAGATACAGTCATCACAGAGAGTTTTAGCGTATCGGCTGTTTTCGAACGTGTGCGAGAGCCGTATTTAGAAACGCCACACACCTTACCAGGAATCATTCAAGCCGAACATTTTGACTTCGGAGGACAAAGTTTAGCCTACAACGATACCACTCCTGAAAACCATTCCACTAGTGACTTGAGAGAACCAGACAGCGTGGACCTCAAACTCATTCACGACGGCGTCGCAGTCGCATGGATAGAGGATGAGGAGTGGCTCGAATACACGGTCGATGTAGCCTCAGGTATTTACGACCTATCGATACGCGTCGCATCGCCCTCCAGCGACGCGAGCTTTCGATTACTTCTAGATGGCGAAGAATTAGCGGTTTTTGATTCCTTTGAAACCGGCGGATATTCAAATTGGAACTTTGTGCGCGCCTATGGAATACCTCTCGAAAGCCACACCGAAAGCACCTTAAGAGTGGAGATCATCAATGGCAATTTTGATTTGGATTACCTAGAGTTCACCCAGTCACAGTTCTCCAGCCTGATTGTCGACTTTAGAGATACATACGGCCTGCCTCAGGACGGTTCGCTCGATTTCCAAGATACATCAGGCAATGGAGTCCCAAACATACTTTACGCGCTCTTCGGTATCGGAGATCCAAGTTCAAGCAATACACCACCGCTGACGCTCGGACCACCAATTACCTCAGGCACTCCAAGTATAGAACCCGCCCGAGATGATGTCATCGCCTACAGCTATGTTTGGCCTACGGAGGCCTCAGGCTATACAGCTACTGTATGGACGAGCACAGACCTCAACAATTGGTTTACGTCCACAACGATACCCGCAGAAGAGCAACCTTCGATACGCTTACTGCCCTATAATGACAAATACAACATTCATCAATACAGCTTCCCAGTCTCCGGAGTTAACCGATTCATTTATCTCTCGATCGACCGCAATCCCACAGGTCAAGATAGTAACTAGTAACTTCTAAGTAAGGTAAGACTATCCCAATAGCTCTAATTTGGTGAATGCTTCATCCATCATTTTTGTTAAAATAGACAATTTCAGAGGAAAACGTTTACTTTCCGAACTAAATCCTTAACGTGCGACTTAATTCAAATGAAACATACATCCAGCCCCATCAGTCGCCGCTCATTCGTCAAAGCTTCTACTGCGTTTGCGACCTTCGCAATTTTACCCAGTTATCGCTCCTTGGGAGCGGTCAGCCCCAACGAAAAAATCAGACTAGCCGTCATCGGCATCGGTAATCAAGGCAACGGCGTGCGGCGTCAACTGGTAGGCACCGGACTGTGCGATGTTGTCGCGCTCTGCGATATCGACATGGAGGGCAAGCATACACACTTATCCCGCTACCAACACGGACTAGCGAAGAATCCGCCCCAGGGGAAAAACAAGGAGAAAGTGTATCCCGTAAAAGCAAAGGGCTATACGGATTGGCGGAAGATGTTCGATGAGATGGCAGACGACATCGACGCCGTGCTCATTGCGACGCCCGACCATGCACACTTCTGTCCGACGATGCTCGCCATGTCACTTGGCAAGCACGTCTATGTGGAAAAGCCGCTCACGCATACCTTTGGTCAAGCCGAACGACTCATGCGTATGGCTGACAAATACCCAAATATTGCCACTCAGATGGGCAACCAAGGCCACTCCGGCGCGAACTACTTTCAATTTAAAGCATGGACCGAAGCGGGCGTCATCAAAGACATCACCCGTGTCACCGCGAGCATGAACTACAAGCGTCGCTGGCATGGCTGGGGTCCATCTGCAGATGCCTACCCAACTCAACCAGTGCCTAAGGGCGTCGACTGGGAGTTCTGGCACGATTGCGTTGCCGCGGATCGCCCTTTCAGCGACAAGCTACACCCGGGTGCCTGGCGCGGATGGTATGAATTCGGCAGCGGCTGCTTCGGCGACTGGGGGCCCCACATTCTGGATACACCACATCGCTTCTTGGAACTTGGCCTACCACACACAATTCATGCGGAGCACCTTGCAGGCGTGAATCCATACGATCTGGTCTATCCAGAAGCATCGACGATCAAATTCCAATTCGCAGCACGTGGCGCAGGTAAACCTGCTTGCGATGTCACATGGTATGATGGGTTTGGCAACAATCCAGTCCTCGAAGGCGAATACACTGAAGACGGCAAACCGTTGAAACTTAAAGACGCCGGCAAAGTGCTTTATAGCAAAGATCTCGTGTTCAAGGGCGGCCACCATGGTCAACCCTTGCAAATCGTGCCCCGCGCTAAATATCGTGAGATGCACGACTCACTCCCTGAATTCTCACAAAAGAATTCCAACCACGCGGAGAACTTTCTACTCGCATGTAAGGGCGAGGAAGTGGCGCGCTCCCCCTTCCGTGTCGGCGGCGAGCTCACTCAAGTCTTCGCACTGGGTATGCTCGCACAACGCTTTGGCGGCACCCTCGAATTCGACACACAGCGCAAGCAAATCACCAACAACAAAGTCGCGAATGCACTGATAGATCCCGCACCGCGCAGCGGCTGGAAAGAATACTACGACCTTTGGACCTGATCCTAGGAATAGAAAACATCATGAAGATTCCACATATATTTCTACTCTTGCTCACCGCAGGCATCGCATATGCAGGAACTGTCGCTGACAGTCAAAAACGCTACTTCCCGAAGAACGGACTCAAAAACCAAGTGCCACCTGCGAAGGCCTTGATCAATACCGATGCCGAGCCCGATCTCACGCATCCTGACTTCGTGTCCCTCTACAATGGGAAAAATCTGGACGGCTGGATTCCACGCGGTGGCACCTGCACCTTCGAAGCCGCAGGCGACAAAATCATAGGCAAGAACGTGCCCGGTTCTCCAAACACATTCCTATCAACCGTGCGTGAAGACTACGGTGATTTTATCTTTACGGTCGAAGTCTATTGGGCCGTCAACAGCAACAGTGGCGTGATGATTCGCGCTAAACGCAAACCGGGCAATCAACACGAAATCGTCTATGGCCCGCAAGTGGAACTTGAAGGTGCCGGAGCCCGCGCCTGGAGCGGTGGCATCTACGGCGAACGCATTGGTGGGTGGCATTACCCCATGTGGCTCGAAGCACATCAAGAAGCACGTGAGGCACTCAACATGGAGGGCTGGAATCGAGTGACCATTCAAGCCATCGGCAACAACGTGAAGACATGGATCAATGGAGTCCCAGCTGCCAACTGGGAAAACGACGAATACCGTGAAGGATTCATTGGCCTCCAGATTCATGCCGGCAAGAAAGGCGAACTACACTTTCGTAATATCAAGATCCGGGAGCCGAATTAGCGCTGCAACCCAAGGTATTTATGCAATATAGACAATTTTCTCATAATAGACTTGACGTAATGAGAAAACAACAGGAAAACGTTTACCACCAAGGCAATCGTTTACCTTTGAGCAGAATTCACCCATCACTCAATTCAACTCCTACACAGCATTGAAACCATATAAGTTCTATATCGCAGCGTCGCTAGCTATAGCCACAATCGCGACAGCAGACGTCACGAGTATCAACTTAACCAATGCAGACTTCGAAGATCCGACAATAAACGATGGCAACGAGTCGTCTGGGATTACTGGATGGGGCAACACCAGCAATGCATTTCAACTCAACACCGACCTCGCGAACGACGGACAATACTCAGATTCACACGGTGCGGAAAGCCAAGTTGGTGTGCTCTGGGCGAACGGAGACAGCAATCAACGCATGTTCCAGTGGTTGTCTGGAACTTCAGATACCAATGGATCGGGCCATACTCTAACAGTAGGTGAAGCCGCAGGCCAGTCCTTTGAGCTCTCCAGCAACATTGGCATCCAATCCTTTAATGGCTGGCAGAACAATCATATGATCATTCAAGTTGGACTCTACGATGCCACTGAAGATGCCTGGCTAGACTCAACGGTGCTCTACACCGGCACCACAGTTGAATATGCTGCGGGAACTCCGAATGCCAGCGCCCCTGCGGTTAACTCCTTCCTCAATTTGGATAATACCAGTGCAACAGGTGATACCATCGCTTGGAGCGATACATTCTCAATAGACAGTGGCTTAGCTGCCGAAACAGGCACATTAGGCTACTACTTTCATGCATGGCGCTACAGCGGCAACGCGCGTGCGGTTTTCGATGACGCAGGCATCGCAGTGGTCCCAGAGCCAGGCACCTACGCACTACTAGCAGGCATGCTGGCACTCGGATCTGTCATGATTCGCCGCCGCCGATAGAAAATTTAGGGTTAATATATAGGGTATATATTAGGGTTAAAGAGCCCCCGCATTTGCGGGGGCTCTTTTTTTGTGCCTAAAGGACTCCTAGCTTTCAACTTGACCCAGATTCAGTGTCGGAGGTATTAGGTTTTTTAGCTCTAGTCGTCAGCTAGAGTCGAAATTTAACCTCTAAAGTATCATGAATACCCCAAAATATCGTCCATTCACACTGATCGCACTTGCACCGCTACTCCTCGCCCCACTACTCAGTTCAGCCGAAGTGCTAACACTCAACCCGTTGACAAACGGCAACTTCGAACAAAACGACCTCGCGGCCGGCGAGCATACGGAACTCGCAGGTTGGGTCAAAAAAGCAGGCACGAATGTAAAGACTGTTGAAACTGCTGGGTTTGACGCCACGTGGGCAAATACACTCGGTGCAGAAAGCCAAGTCGGCATGGTCTGGATCAATTCTGGCTCCTCAACAAGCGACTCACAATGGTTTTACCAAAAATTAACCGGCACCTCTACCGGCAACGGCACGAGCCATGATCTCACGGTCGGCGAAGCCAGCGGACAACAGATCGCCATGATTTCACGAATCGGCATTGAGTCCTTCGATGCGTGGCCCAATCAACACGCATTGATACGCATCGGACTACAGGACAGTAGCAACACATGGATGGGTGACCAGTTCGTTTATACCGGCACATCCGATGAAGCTGCCGCAGCACCGGGCGGCGCCATCACAGCTGATGTCTATTTAGTGTCTGGCCGAAAAAGTCTTTCATCAGTTTTGATGCGGGTTAGCAGGCAAGAGAGGTCGTGAATGTTTCTTCCAGCTGGAGCGCCGGGGCTTAAAAAAGGCTCTAAATTCAAAAGATTCGCTGCCCTGTCGGCGGGATTTGTGCTTTATTTTCAAGCATGAGAAAAAGATTCGAAGTCCAACTCGAACTCGGCGCGGTGCCGATCGAACTTGTAAAGATTCCGACTCGCACGCGCGATGAGTTGCCGCCCACCTTAGCAGCGTTGCAATGGATTTTCATCACTCCAGCAATTAGCGAGGAGATATTCGCCCTGCTCGAGAAGGCGATTTTGAGTAAGGCCCCTGATCTAGGATGCCGCGGGATGGATTTATGGCAGATTTTGGTATTTGGAGTGGTTCGTCTAACATTGGACGTGAACTACGACCGACTCCATCACATTGCCAATTATGATTCTTTAGTGCGTCAACTCTTGGGGCAACCTGCCTTCGACATGAAGTGTGAGTTCGCGCTGAGCACTCTAAAGGACAACGTTCCGCCATTAAGTGAAGAGTTGCTGGAACAAATCAATGTGATTATCGCTAAGCACGGGCACGATTGTATTAAAAAAAAAGACGTCGCACTCGAAATCAAAGCCGATAGCTACGTGTTTGAAACGAATGTGCACTTCCCCACAGACTTGAATTTAGCCTGGGACAGTGCGCGTAAATGCATCGTGCTGAGCACTGAGCTAGCCAAGTTCAATCAAGTCAACGGCTGGCGAAAGAGCCAGTATTGGTTTAAGCAACTCAAGGGTTTGTCTCGTGCGTGTGCGCGGGCTTGTCGCGGCGGAGGAAAGAATAAAGAAGATCGCATTATAGAGACCGCGCAGAGTTATTTGACCAAGCTCTACGAGCTGGAAGGAAAAGTGCTAAGCTTGCTCGATGAGCTCTGGGCTCTAGAGCCAAAAGATGCGTTTGAATCAAAGGTCACAGAGCTGGCCGAGTATCACGACCTGCTGATCAAACATATCTTCTTGATCAGTGATCGCTTGATTGAGGGGCGCACAATCGCACCTAGCGAAAAGCTTTACTCTATCTTCGAGCAGCACACTGAATGGGTGAACAAAGGAAAAAGTCGCCCCAACGTGGAATTGGGGCATCGTCTACTGATTGCGACCGATCAATACGGAATGATTCACGACTACAAGATTATGTTCGGTGGCGACGAAGCTGCCGAAGTGGCTCCTTTGGCGGATCGTTTAATCGCCAAGCTCGGCCAGGAAAACATTGCCAGCCTCAGTTTTGATCGCGGCTTTAGTAGTATTGAGAATCGTGAACTTTTGGAGTTCACGATGCCAGAGACTGACATCATTATGCCCAAGAAAGGTAAACTCAGTGCGGCGGATAAAGAGCGACAGAGCCAGAAAGCATGGCGGACATTGGCGAATAAACATAGCGCCGTGGAGAGTAACATTAACTCTCTGGAACACCATGGACTCAATCGCTGCCCAGACAAAGGCTATCAAGCCTATGCTCAATATGCAGGACTTGGCGTGCTCGCATACAACTTGCACAAAATCGGCAATCATTTGCTAGATGCCCGCCGCGAAGCTGATCGAGCGGCAAGAGCCGCCGCCTAGATCAGGCCTCGCACACATCACTGAGCTGCCACTAGCCTGCCAAAAACGGAACAGGCGGCCTTCCTGTCGCTATAGGACCTCGGTTTTCAGTGAAAATCCAAATTGACGCCTCCAGAAATCCCCCAAAATACGAGCGTTGCATTAAAAATGAAGATTTGGCACAATCTTGATTTTGATACTTTTGCAGTTTTCTTTTCAAATGCCATTTTTCGGCCAGGCACTAAGTAAGGAAACGACATAGCCATATACCGCGATTCGCAAAAGTTGTCGCGACGGACTTGGTATAAGATTCTCAATCGCTTCCTGCGTTGTGAACGGACAACTCTTCGAACGACGACTGCGATCCTTTAAGCCAGCTCGACCTTCGGACTCGGTATTTATACCCTGTCTTGCGACTTGACCCAAAATCAGAGCACAGCTCGGTTATCGTGAAGCGGCCCGTATGGGCCAGTATGACAAAACGTTCTTTCTCGGTCATTGCATCGGTTTCCTTCCATAGCATCACGCCAGTATAGTGTTACCGATGTCCTTGTGTTAACTGTTACCCATGTCCTTGTGTCATACCACCCTCAGTTGTCGCTTCGAACCTTCGTGTTGCCTCAAATCGCACTCTTTGTGATTTCGCCTCCTATCTGAAGTTATTGCAGATCAGTCGGATAGGACTTCGGATCCGCGGAAGAACGCCTGTTTTTTACCCGCCTCGAATTCGATCCGTACTGTTGCTTTTCCTTGTGCATCGGTGCTGAAATGGCTGCCTTCAGGATAGCCGACCGTGATTTCCTGAATGTTGACCGAGTCCACCGGCGTGGCTGAAAAATCCAAGTCGTCGGACTCTACGATCTGGTAAGTTGTGTTGGGAACGCCACTCAACTCGACCTCCGCGAAACCTGCGGGAGGATTGGCGTAGAAGCCAAAAAACTCGGCATCCGGTGTTTCAACCACGTCCTCGAAGCTACGCCCTAAGCGGATCTCATCCCACGCGATGGGCTCGCCTCCACCAAAACTGGATAGCGTCATATAACCAAGCTGCAAATCAACGTCTGAAATGGTCACGCCGCCGGCGGGTTCGCCAGTGCCACTCAGGTCGGGGTTCTGCCAGACTGTGACGCTATCGCCTCTCGCCTGATCTGTCATTTCAACCTTCAGGACGAACAGGTTGACGTTTGTGTTGAGCGTTCCCAAGTCCCTGAATTCACCCATTCTGGGCAGGTTGATATAAAAAGAGTCGGATGCATCACCATCAATCGCGATCTGGAGCTGGCGGTCAGGGTTGTCCTGCAACTGTCGTCCGCTATGGAACTCCAGCCCCCTGTATGCCCCTGTGTTATCCAGATCGGTGACTTGCATCAGGAAGCTTACGTAGAAAGTGGCATTCGTATCGTCGCCATAATAGTTTGCAAGGGGGCGACTATTGCGGGCAACATTGCCGATGGGACCGACGATGCTTTCCGGAGTGAAGGAGCGGTAGTTGGGATCGCTGTACTCAAGACCCGTTTCCGCGATGGACATGCTAATACCAGTATTGGTCTTAAACCAACTGCCGCTAAACCATGGCGATAAGGGGTTCTGACGTGTCAGGTTTTCATGCCCCTGAATCAAGCGCCCCTGGTTGGCCTGGTTTTCCAGCATCGCCTTCAGCTCCTGTTCGACATCTGCGTATGCCGGATCTCCCGCCAGGTTGTAGTAGTTGAGGGTATCATTATTGACGTCGTAAAGCTCTCGGCCCTCTATGCCATCTTCGTTCCACTGCGTGTAGCGCCAGTCGTCTGTGCGTATGGAACGGCCAATAACGCGGTTCGGCTCGGAGTCTCTTGATATGGCTGAGTATGCGGCGTTCTTGACCGATTGGGCCGGGTCGTCGAGGATAGGCTTCAGGCTTTTTCCAGCCAACTGGTGGGGCGCAGCAAAACCCAGATAATCGACCAGAGTGGGGTAAAGGTCGACCAATTCCACGAGCGAGGAAGTGCTTTGCCCCATTCCGCTGGCGCCGGGAACCCACATGATCATCGGCACACGCACCCCATGATCATACAGCGTGACTTTGTTCCACCAATCCTGTTCGCCCAAGTGGTAGCCGTGGTCGCCGATGAAGATTACGATAGTGCTATCCCACAGGTTGTGCTCGTCCAGCTTGGAAAAGATCCTGCCGATCTGAGCATCGGTAAACGTGGTGCAGGCGAGGTAAGAGCGCTTGAACTCTGCCCGGTCTATATCATTCATATTGGAGGCAAAGTCCCACTGGGTACTGAGCGCATACGACACCAGCGTGGAACGATCCGCCGGCATCTGCTCCAGTTCAATATTTTCGATCGGATACATATCGAAATACTTGGCAGGAGCATGGAAGGGGTCGTGCGGCTTATGGAATCCTATCCCGATAAAAAATGGCTCTTCATGGTGGTTTTCGATCAGGCGCATCGCCTCCGTGGCATTCTGACCATCCCTTTGGTCCTCATCATCACCGAGAGCCGCCAGCCAGTTTGCCCATCCTGCCTCATTATTGGTTACATTCCGGCCTGCGCCCTGCTTGCCGAGATCTGTCGTGGTACCGTTAAAAAAGTCCATCCACGACAACGGATCTTGGAAGAAAGCCCAGTTCCCCTGGCTATTTACCCCGGCATGGTAGATCTTGCCGATGCCCGCGGTATAGTAGCCTTTACTCCTAAAGAGGATGGGGAACGTCATCAAGTTTGGGTATAGTATGCGGACTTGCGCGTTATTATCCAGTATTCCCAGTTGTTCGGGCCTCAGACCGGAGAGGAAGGATGCACGGCTGGGATTGCAAACGGATAGCTGGGAATAGGCATTATCAAATCGCATCCCCATATTGGCCAGACGGTCGATGTTTGGAGAAATCACATGATCGGCACCATAGCAGTTGAGCTCATTGCGCAGATCATCCGCAACAATTAGGATAACGTTCATTCCAGATTCTGTCGTATACGGGTTTGTGACGCTCATTTCTGCCTGAAAATCGACGAGATCCAGTCGTGAGCCCACCGTTGCATTCATGTTCTTACGTGATGCGTTAACCAAAAAGCCAACGCCTGTAACATTATTGAAAGTGCGACTACTGAATACAAGCGAATCACCAAGGCCGTAGTTTGCCGGATCATTATCGGCATTGAAAGAAACCGATTTACCTGGCTCAAAAGACGCCCATTTTAGCCCGTTCGATGCGCCATTGACTTCCACAGTATTGTTCGCGGAAAAACCGAGACTATCGGTTCCCTGATTCGATACGTAGTAGGTGGAGCCATCGCGGATGACAAAACGGATCGCCTCCCCCGGTTCGTCACCGTTTTGAGTCCCGTAACTATACACCAGCCGCAATACATCATCCGATGTGTCTGAAAACTGGAAACTGTCGCCGCTCAAAAGGAAGTCATTAGAATCCCAGAACAGCATTGATGAAAAGCTGGTATAATGGAGATCTTGAACCACATTGTTTGTTATATTTGCCGTCAGCTGTAAATGCGAATCACTCAGAGAAACAGGGCTGTTGCTAAGGTTCGCATTGTAAAATGGCTTACCCGAACTCGGCACAGTCCTCTCCGAGTAACGAAAACTGCCATAGACGGTCGCATTGCTCCCCGCAGTCCCCTGAAAAAACCAAGGAAAGGCATCATCCCAGGGCAGTTTATTTTCAGAAGGGTCAGGGCCAGGATCGTTAGGATTCGCATAGGGAGGCGACGGCATTTGCCTGGCTGCGGTGGCTGTACTGCTCGGGGTAAAATCAACGACAAGCGCTGCATTCAATGGCAATAAGCTATAGCAGAGGTTTAAAGTAGCGATTATCGAGGTAAGTTTCATGATGGTTTGGATGAATTCGCACGAATGGATTTACGTTTCTGTAGTTGTGTCATAGGCGCTTGCGACTTTGCGTCTGGATAGGATTAACAGGTTGCTGGAAAATTAGTTCGCAAACCTTTTTAGAGTTGATTTATTGCACGAAAGTCTCGATAGCGAGCGCTTCGTCGAACTCGATAATTTCAATATTCCGGAATAGTATCTCTGCAGTTTCGGACTGAATTCCAATCGCCCCTGTCCGACACTAAGATCGGTCGCAACATTCACGATTTGGCCGTTCACAGCATGAATCGCATAGTCACTCCCCATGACGACCACTTCACATAAGTTCCACTCGTCATTCAGTGCATGCACAGTCTCGGGCTCGAGTGCAAGACACTCCTGGCTCTTGCGCACGACCTCTCCTCCGGCAGACACTGGCACGTAGCGTTTTAATGCACCTGTCGACCAATTGAACGATACACCTGAGCCCCAAAAGTCGCCCGTATGGTTCTGATCTTTTTCATGATTATAGCGGATTTGAAACTCCAAACCCCTCGGCCATAATTTCTCCTCCACCACATGATAATAGACGCCGGAGTCATACTGCCATCGGTCGTAATTATTCACCAATTTAGTCCCCCACTTATACTCAAAGCGCAGCATGTAATGACTATAAGACTGTTCCGTAAACAACATCCCATGCGTAGGGTTGCCTTTCACATCATTACCATAGCCCTCAGGAAAGTCCTTGAATAGATGAAGCACCCCATCAAGCGCTTGAAGCACCTGATCCGCCAAAGGGTCCATTTCATCCCGAATCATCGAACGCCAACCAGTAAGATCTTTACCGTTAAATAACTTCGGATATTCGGTGGCCGCCTCAACGACCTCAGACGTATCCACAGTAGGTTCTGGCTGCTTCTTACAAGCAGTCATCAAGCTGATACTCGCAGTTAAAAGTAATAAAGTATATGATGAAGACTTCATATTACTGATTTTGATATACAGGTGTTATCACTCGGCTGACTGCCAGCTGACTAAATCTAAGAGCCGCTCGGGAAACTGAGCCAACGGTCGAATTTTCAGTCGTTTATAATGAACTTCGGCTGCTTCTGATTGGAGCTGGAGCTGACCACGCGTCAGCGATGAGCCATCCTTCCGGCGCGCATTTTCAACAGCCATCACTAGTTCACCATTCACCACATGGATCGCACGATTGCCGATCACATAAAGGTCCAACTGATTCCATTCGCCGTGCGGCTGGTCAGGCTCAGGATAAGCACTAATGTAGCCACTGTGGTAGTCTTCGCTCTGTCGGTCATAGACCGGGCGAGTCCCCTCACCATCCTTACGACTACGCACATCGCCTTTAGCCCCACCGAGACCAATAAAGTCTCCAAGATCCGTTTCTTGAACCTGAAACTCAAGGCATGCCTTCCAGACCTTCCAGAACTTTCCATGCTCACCATGGCAGTGATACAGCAATCCACTGTCGCGGAGTTTATCTAAACGCGGCTCCCACTTCCGGTCGCCCCACTTCACCTGCACACGTAGGTGATAGTTCTCAAACTCCTCTAGCGTGGTTAAGCCTCCGTAGATCTCGCCCGAGACCTTCAGCACGGGTTCGTCGCCTTCAATGTAAACCGAAAAAACTTCTTTCACATCTGCATTCAGCCCCATCGGTGTGCCATTATGCACGTTATCCGACTTATAAGTGCCCTCAGGCAAACCATCGATTGAAGCATGCGGGACCCCCATCCACACTTCAAATTGAGAGAGCTCTGAGTCCAAGAGATCACGCCATTCAGTCGTATGAGAACGACAGGAAGCCAGTCCTAGAAGTCCAAGAACAAGTGCGTAAGTAATCGTATGGTTTAGTAAAGATCGCATAATTTTATTTCCATAAGTTCATGCCGTATTCCCACCCACGGCGTGTCGGTTCTTTCACATAAGCGTTAAGCTCTGGACGATTAGTAATGCCCTTCGCGGGGTCCCACTCAATACGACCACCAAAACGCTGAGCGATCAGTCCAATAAGCGCCACCTCAGTCATCGGGGCCGCGTAGTCGAAGTTCGAACCACACTCTTTGAGCTCGCCTTGGATACAGCGCGCCCATTCATCGAAGGGTCCTTTCACTCCATGCAAGCGCTCATAAGTCTCCGGAATGTCCGCACCCTTATTAAAGTCGAGATTCGCCTGCTTGGTGGTCAAGCGTGGATTATTGGAACGCCCATCCAGATAGCCGTTCTGCTTGGTCCCATACCAATACGAACCATTGCCCGGCACCTTACCCATATCCCACTCAGGACAATGCTTAATCTTACTCCCGCCATTGTTCATGCCGTCATACCAA
This sequence comes from Lentimonas sp. CC4, assembly GCF_902728235.1. Classification (NCBI taxonomy): domain Bacteria; kingdom Pseudomonadati; phylum Verrucomicrobiota; genus Lentimonas; species Lentimonas sp. CC4. Next base: position 2,406,669 of record NZ_CACVBO010000001.1, on the reverse strand, counting down.
TACATTGTGCAAGGTGCTTTGCTACCGCGCGCTTTAAACTCGAACTTAATAAGACTGTTATTCGGCACCATTCCATCAACTAGAGTGGGTCCTTTCTCGATACACTCGACGGCAAAAGGCTCATAGAGATCGAGAATCCAAACTGGCCCGTCACCGATATGACAGAACCAGTCACCAAACTGTCCGGTCCCGAAGTCATAAAAGCCACGCCATGTCAGCGGGTGGTAAGCTTTATTGAAATGGCGATCACTCTGAGGCCCCAACCATAGATCCCAATCCAAATCCTGTGGGACGACATCGGATCCAATACGATCTCCCTCAGGTAGGGCGAAATAGCGAGAATTCCAATTGGGTCCGTTGGTGCCGAGGTGCACTTCCTTAATGTCACCAAACACATCTGCCTCGACCCATTCCCGCATTTGGCGAATGCCATGATAGGTGTGACCTTGGTTCGCCATGTTCGTGACCACGCCATACTTATCCTTCGCCTTCTTGAGCGTGCGACACTGCCAGATATTATGAGCCAGTGGCTTCTGTGTGCAAACGTGCAGTCCACGCTCCATCGCATCGATCGTCGCAGGGAAATGGATGTGGTCGGGCGTATTGATGCACACGCCATCAATCTCCTTCCCCATACGGTCGAGCATTCGACGATAGTCGGTAAAGGTCTGAGCTCCTGAGTGCTTGTCAGCATGTTTACTAAACGTGCGCTGATCCACGTCGGCAATCGCAACAATATTGTGCCCCTTCAAACCATTATATGCCATGCCGACGATATCGCCATGCCCAATCATCGCGATATTCAGCTTACTGTTAGGTGAGCCACCTGGTTTACCAATTGAAAACCGGGGAAGAACAAAAGCTCCGGCACCAACAACGGCGGACTGTTTTATGAAATTTCGACGGGATAAGGGGCTCATAAAATTTGAATGCAAAAAGTAGAAAAGAAATCGTTTTCCTTGGCATGGCTAACTACGCCCACCATCTTACAAGTAAGTCAGCAAGCGCACGATTTATAAGTATAGTTCCGTGCACTGGGTATATTTTTCAGGGATATATATTTGGGGCTTTTATTGTGACGACACTCAACGCTCACCTACAAATCTCTCAATAGGCAAAGACTCCTCAAATTCGATAACCTCAATGTTGCGATACATAATTTCAGCCGACATAGCTTGAATACCGATCTTGCCCTCTTTGGTTTCTAAATCAGTGATCACGTTAACCACCTCACCGTTAACTGCATGGATAGCGTATTCATCGCCCATTACCACGATTTCGCAGAAATTCCACTGACCATCCAAGGAGTGCACTTCAGACACTTCGGCCGCACGATACTGACCACCCTGGCCAGATATCACCTTGCCTCCCTCAGATTGTAGAGCATAGCGCTTGGCAATATGAGACCATTTAAACTTCATACCGTTACCCCATATGTCACCGGTATAATTGACATCATTCACATGATCGTAGCGCACCTGAAACTCAAGCGCACGAGGCCACACGTTCTCTTTTGTGACGTGATAGAAAACACCCGAGTCGTATTGAAACTGCCTATAATTATTGAGTAGGTTGTTTCCCCACTTGTATTCGAAGCGCAAAATATACCGGCTATAGCGTTTTTCTGTAAACAGCATCGCGTGTGTCGGATTTCCCGGCTCATCGCTACAATAGCCCAGAGGGAAATCTTTATAAATATGCAATACACCCGCCTCATTGAGCTGGAAAACGTCGTCCGCAAGAGGATCTAATGCATCACGATACATTTTCGTCCAACCTTGCAGATTGTCCCCACTCACAGGCGCCGAATATCCGTCATTGGAAGCCGCGCTCATTTCTGCCTGAAAATCGACGAGATCCAGTCGTGAGCCCACCGTTGCATTCATGCTCTCACGTGAGGCGTTAACCAAAAAACCAACGCCTGTAACATTATTGAAAATGCGACTGCTGAATACAAGCGAATCACCTAGGCCGTAGTTTGCCGGATCATTATCGGCATTGAAAGAAACCGATTTACCTGGCTCAAAAGACGCCCATTTTAGCCCGTTCGAGGCGCCATTGACTTCCACAGTATTGTTCGCGGAAAAACGGAGTCTATTGGTTCCCTGATTCGATACGTAGTAGGTGGAGCCATCGCGGATGACAAAACGGATCGCCTCCCCCGGTTCGTTACCGTTTTGAGTCCCGTAACTATACACCAGCCGCAATACATCATCCGATGTGTCTGAAAACTGGAAACTGTCGCCGCTCAAAAGGAAGTCATTAGAATCCCAGAACAGCATTGATGAAAAGCTGGTATAATGGAGATCTTGAACCACATTGTTTGTTATATTTGCCGTCAGCTGTAAATGCGAATCACTCAGAGAAACAGGGCTGTTGCTAAGGTTCGCATTGTAAAATGGCTTACCCGAACTCGGCACAGTCCTCTCCGAGTAACGAAAACTGCCATAGACGGTCGCATTGCTCCCCGCAGTCCCCTGAAAAAACCAAGGAAAGGCATCATCCCAGGGCAGTTTATTTTCAGAAGGGTCAGGGCCAGGATCGTTAGGATTCGCATAGGGAGGCGACGGAATTTGCCTGGCTGCGGTGGCTGTACTGCTCGGGGTAAAATCAACGACAAGCGCTGCATTCAATGGCAATAAGCTATAGCAGAGGTTTAAAGTCGCGATTATCGAGGTAAGTTTCATGATGGTTTGGATGAATTCGCACGAATGGATTTACGTTTCTGTAGTTGTGTCATAGGCGCTTGCGACTTTGCGTCTGGATAGGATTAACAGGTTGCTGGAAAATTAGTTCGCAAACCTTTTTAGAGTTGATTTATTGCACGAAAGTCTCGATAGCGAGCGCTTCGTCGAACTCGATAATTTCGACATTGCGATACATAATTTCAGCCGACATGGCAATGATAGGGTAGTCCACTATTCCTGAGTTTATCAAGACGAGGCTCCCACTTGCGTTCGCCCCAGCGAACCTGCAACCGCAAATGGTAGTTTTCGAATGCTTCTAAAGTCGTCAGACCTCCATAGATCTCTCCAGTAACCTTCAACACCGGTTCGCCATCTTCAATACTGACGGAGAAGACGTTTTTGAAATCGGCATTCAGCCCCATCGGTGTGCCATTATGCACATTCTCCGACTGGTAAGTGCCTACTGGTAAATCTTCCACGCTTGCGTGCGGCACCCCCATCCAGATCTCAAACTGAGAAAGCTCTGGGTCTAGCAAGGGGCGCCACTCAGGGCTATGCTGGCTTCGACTGACAGTCAGACTGAGCAAACTGAGCGTGAGGAAAGAAGTAATAATTTTAGTTAGCATAGTCTCGTGTTTTTATCTCCACAGGTTCGTGCCATATTCCCATCCACTGCGGACAGGCTCTTTCACATAAGCATTCAGCTCTGGGCGATTCGTGACACCCTTCGCGAGGTCCCACTCTATGCGTCCACCAAAGCGCTGTGCTAATAAGCCAATCAAAGCGACTTCAGTCATTGGCGCAGCATAATCGAAATTTGAACCACACTCCTTGAGATCACCCTTGATGCACTTGACCCATTCATGAAACGGACCTTTCACACCATTGAGTCGCTCATATTTTTGGGGAATACCAGCACCCTTGTTAAAGTCCTGATTCGCCTGCTTCGTCGACAAACGTGGGTTATTCGAACGGGCGTCGAGGTAACCATTCTGCTTGGTTCCATACCAGAAAGAACCGCCTCCGGGAATCTTGCCTAAATCCCACTCTTCAGGATGTTTAATTGAAGTGCCGCCATTATTCATACCATCATACCAATACAGCGTGCACGGCGCTTTGCTTCCACGAGCCTTAAACTCAAATTTAATTACACTGTGATTTGGCACCATGCCCTCAGCCAATGTCGGGCCTTTTTCGATACACTCAACCGACACAGGTTCATAGAGATCTAGTATCCAAACTGGGCCATCCCCAATATGGCAAAACCAGTCTCCAAATTGCCCAGTGCCGAAATCATAAAACCCGCGCCACGTCAGCGGATGATAGGCTTTGTTAAAATGACGACTTTCCTGCGGCCCAAGCCACTGATCCCAGTCTAACTCTCGTGGAAGCGGATCCGAACCGATGCGACTGCCCTCCGGTAAAGCGAAGTAGCGAGATTTCCAATTTGGCCCATTGGTGCCCATATGAACCTCTGTCACATCACCGAATACATCCGCCTCAACCCATTCACGCATCTGACGGATGCCATGATACGTGTGACCTTGATTCGCCATGTTCGTGACCACACCATACTTGTCCTTTGCCTTTTTAAGAGTGCGACACTGCCATATGTTATGCGCGAGAGGTTTCTGTGTGCAGACGTGCTTACCACGTTGCATGGCATCGATGGTTGCGGCGAAGTGCATATGATCCGGTGTATTAATACAGACCGCATCAATATCGTGCCCCAACTGATCCAACATTCGACGATAGTCTGTAAAGGTCTTCGCTTTCTTTAATTCAGGATGACGCTTCGAACTATTACCAAACTGACGCGAGTCCACATCCGCCATGGCCACGATATTCTCTCCCTTAATACCATTGCACGCCATGCCAACGATATCACCAACACCGATCATCGCTATGTTCAACTTGCTATTAGGTGAGCCCCCCGGCTTTCCAATCGAAAACCGAGGAAGCACAAAAGCGCCAGCCCCCACAACAGCAGATTGCTTTATGAAATTTCTACGAGATAGCTGACTCATAAGATATAGATGAAAATAAACACAAGGAAAACGTTTTCTTCATTGAGGGGATTTTTTGGGGAGTGTCAAGGCGTATCGAATTCACTCTAATTCGAGCACGAAAAAGTCCTGATCCAACTCAGGCACGATCGGATAGCTTGCACGATTGGCAGTCGATATGATACCACTCTGATAGACATCCCACTGTGCACGTGGAAGACTGAGGTCACTCGAATGCAGCATACGGAAACGGTTCCCCGGCATGGTCGGCCAGTGCAACTCTAGTTGACCCTGTTCTGCGACGAAACGTGCAGTAAAAGCCTCACTCGCATCTGCAGGATTCAGACCTAAACGCAACTCTCCAGCATCTGAAGTGCCGTCGCCATCGCTATCATCATCCAGATGATTCGGTATGCCATCGCCATCCAAATCTTCATAACCTTCTTCACGATCGGCAATACCATCGCCATCGCGATCGATCTCCGCAAAACGATCCAGGCCAGACAAGAAGCGCACGAGTCGCTTTAAAATAAGCGCGTTGTCGCGTTTCTGTATATTCGAACCACCGCCATTATTCCACATAGGCTGGCGGTCAAACATCACAATGAGATCCCCCTGCCCCACATATGCCCATGCCAGCGCGGCATAGTCTGGGTTTGTGATCGTTACATTTTGAGTGTGATTAATAATCGCATCGCCCGATACGCGATACGTAGGATCATTCACATAGGGGATCAGCACCAAACCCGCCCCATTAGGATCAACCGCGACTGGCGAAACGCCCTCTCCTTCGAGCACTGCTTGATCCCAAACAATGGGATAGTTCTGCTCAGAGCCAGCACGATACGCTCTGACACCATTTGCCTGATCCACGGTCACCTGCATACCGTAATCGCTGATCAGGTTATTCACCACCGTCTGCCCCACCGGATTCTGCGCACCGACGATGTTAAAGCGTCCGCCCGAGGCAGAATCACTGTAGATCAACATACCACCACCAGCTCGCAGCCAAGCGTCCAATGCAGCTTTTTCACTAGCCGACCAAATCTTTTGGTGCAGTCCAAAGATGACTACATCAAACTGATTCAGAAAGCTAGCGTCTAAGGTCGTATCCTGGTCGTAATATGCATCGATCCGCAGCGCTTGCTCCTGAACGAGATCCTCAAAGGCGCTCAGACCTTCATTACCGGTATCACTCAACAACATCTGATTAAAAGGAGCTTCGCTACCAGAAGGAACAGCGCCACCTTCGGACACATCTCCATGGATGTATGCGACCCGCTTCGGCTGGTGCACTAGGACAACCCACTCGCTGTCAGTCGCTGAGGGCGGCGTGCCAACTGAAACACTACCGCCACCACTGATGCTCGTGACACTGCCCTGCTGCAACTCTCCGCCGTTGCGTGGATCATACCAACTTACAGTGAACTCTCCGCTGACCCCGGTCAGGTCAATCGAGGTGGTGTTACCCAGTTTCAGATAAATCAGATAGGTAGATCCTTCCTTGTAGAAACAGTAGTCATTCCCCGCACTGCTGATCGTGTTATCGTTGATCATCTCGGTGAGCGGCAGCTCTACCTTCTCGAAGAACTCCAACGCATAGCGGCAGTAGTCCCACCACTGATCACGACTACGGAAGTCTTCACAAGTTAGATCGGAGTGTGCATACGAATAGCCGAAGTAATACTCGTTGCCATAGCCACCCGCGAGCAAGCAGCCCCAAAGTGCATTTTTACGCCCATCGCTATGTGAGTTTCCGGCATCCGCGTCCGGACGAATACCTGCCGCAGCACCACCGGTCTCATCCGCGGCAACAACCCACTTCTTACCCGCATCGCGCGAACGCGTGACCCACTCCTTGATGCGGCCGGGCACATCTGAGAAGTTTGCTGAACCCGTTTGAATCGATGCACCATCGAGTTTAGACAGATCACCCAGCATCGGGGCATAGACGTCTTCCAGATTTTGCTCTGAAGGATGCGAATGGATCACAATCGGATGTTGATACGGGTCGTTATCATGGAACCACTGCGCCATTTCCTTTCGTTGCGCGTCGGTTTGGTCGTGGTTCTCCTCACCCAAATTCCAGTTCAACGCTAAGTTGTGCCCAAAGCGCGCAAGGATTTCCCTATAGTAGAGTTTACGCTCAGGGCCTACTTCACCGCCGTCCTGAAGGAGTTCGTTCTCCGTCTCAGTGAGCTTAAAGTGCAGAAACATGCCCCTGTTCGTGCCGTGCTCTAAAACCATCTGCCACTGGTCAAGGCGCGAGCAATCCATGCGGTAACGCTCAGTGTAAGTCGTATAAGGGAAGACATTGCGGTCATCCCCCTCGATATTCATCGTCAGGAAGGAGAAGGCGTTCATGCCTTCAGAGGCCAGATAGTTGATCGCACCAACGATCCCCTTTCCTTTACCACCCTGCCAAGTCGGATCTCCCTCCGACCAATCCGGAATGTGAGCCGTCCAAGTCTTTACCAAATGATCCTTCTCTCCATCCGTTTTGAAGTCTCCATCAAAGTCCTGATATGAGAGGAAATTCTCGGGAGCATCCGGGCCCTGCTTGATGAACGTTTCACCAGTGTGTGCAAAGGTCATATAGTGTTCGCCGACATACTGCAAACGCCCCTTGGCACGAAGATCACGACCGGCCTTATCGGTCTCTTCGATCACGAAGTGCCCCGAGACGCCATCAAACGGAGCCACAGCATCGCCTGCCAATAGACTTGTTTCCATCGCAACATTCGGACCTTCGCGGAACGAAACCTGATAAGTCCACGTTCCCGTATGATCCGGGCTCAAATGAGCGCGCCATGAGCTACCGGCAGTCGCTGAAGTATTCGCAGCATCACCATCTGCAGCGAAGTAGCCGGGCAGAACATAGGTCAGCCCTGACTCCGGATGGTGGAAGGTCACATCCATACGATAGTCGGCAAATGGATTCGTAATTCCGCTCTCCGAGGCCGCAGGCCCATCCAGAGTAAGCGTCACCTTATGCCAGCGTTTGAGTTCGCCCTCAATAGCCACACTCCCATCGCCCGCTTCGACCACGGAAACCATCACATCGTCACGACCGCTATTGCTTTCATCATCCGTCGCAGTGAGTCGGAAGGTATAGCTACCTTCAACCAGACCACTGACACTCACAGTATCGGTATCCGAATCAACGAGAGCCGGCGTATTCGGCCCAGAAACCAGAGTCCACTGGTAACTGGCAATCGTGCCATTATCGATCGCCGATCCACTTAGAATCACAGAGTTATTCGGTAGAAATAGATTACGATCCGCCCCCGCATCCACGACTGGGTATTCGCCTATCGTAGTGACTGTAAACGTAATCGTCAGCGGCGTCCCAACATCGCCGCCACTGCCATCTTCGGAATACGGTGTCGCAGTCAAGGTGTGCGCACCCTCATTAAAAGAGCCATCCCACAGCACACCGTCCGTATCGCCAAACAAGGCCCATGGATAACCGTTCTCGTTGCGGGTCGCTGCGGTCGCGCCGCTCACCTCCACGAAGACACGGCCAAAATCCGTATCTGGTGATGTGTTCACCAAGATATTTAAATTCGTCGTGCCAATCAAAGTAGTCGGGATCGTCGCCCCATCCGCAATTGGATCAAAGCCCGGAACCGGTTCATTGGTATCGGCATTGACTAAAGTAAACGACGTGACTGCCGCAAACAGACCGCCCTCAGGTAGCACATTCACGACAACATCATCACTCGCGGCATTCCCGAGCATGTCCGTTGCGGTAAGCCGGAACACATACTGGCCGACAACAAGACTGGAAACCGACAGGTTTAGGCTGTCGGTGCCATTGAGTGAAGCTGCACTCGGCCCCGAAACCTGCACCCAACTAAGCGTGTCGATACCATCATTGTCTGTAACTGATCCGGCCACTGCAGTTAAGTTCTCGGGAAAGATCAATTCCTGGTCATCACCAGCATCGACTACCGGCCGACTACTGGTAACCACTTCAAACCAGTTAAAATTAAAATTACCATCCGTAATCTCAGCCCGTATAATCTGGCCATCACCCGCAGGCAAATCGACCGCGGAAATTGTAAAAGTCTGAAACGAGTTCCAGCCTCCCGTATCGGGAACGTCGATCGTGCCAAGGACGGTGCCGTCGCCACCGAAGGGAGTGCCCCCCAGCACCAAAGTAAGCTCTCCGGGTGCACTGTTGTCACTCGCGAGTCGCAGTTCGATATCATACGTGCCGGCAGCAATGTCAGTCGTGTATTCAAGCCATTCGCCATCGGCCGTCCATCCGATGTGGTGGCCACCCCCAGTATCGGATGAGCTTTGAATATCGACTGCATCGCTGCGATAAGCCCCACCCTGATTACTTTCACCCGTATCATAGAAGGAGAACCGTTGACCACCCGTGTCATAATTCTCCGCTTCCACACGGCCTGGTAGCGAAACTGCCGTGCCGTTGTAAGGCTCTTGATCCGGCACAAATTCAAACCAGTTCAGGTTAAAGTTTCCGCCAACCACTTCCAGACGCACGATTTGGTTGTCACCCTCAGGAAGTGTAATGTCAGGAATCGTGAACGTTTGATACGTCTGCCACCCACCGGTATGGGAAAAATCAACAGTCGCCAGCACCTGACCATCGTTCAGCAATGGCGTGCCACCGAGGACAATACGCAAGTCACCGATGGTCGAATGGTTACTCGCCATACGAATATTCAGGTCATACGTGCCTCCGGTGATATCGGTCGTATACTCTAACCACTCTCCATCAGCAATCCAGCCCACGTTGTAAGTCCCGGTCGAGTCTCCCGAATTCTCTACAAACACTGTTTCACCAGCGCGATAGTTCACCCCACCCGAGCCGTTGCCAATATCATGGTAAGCGAGACCTTCGCCCCCATCGTCAAAATCCTCCGCTTCGATGCGTCCTGGCAAAATAGATCCGGATCCAAAAGGCGTCTGAATCGGAATGATCACGGAGCCTGGAGGCGAAAGATTCAAGGTCGTCCAGCGGCCACGCGCATATGCAGTGCCACTCCCTTCAGGAATGAGCCCGTTGGTCACACTATTCGATTCCACGGAAATTTCCGCACCCGCAGGAATGACGACATCTTCAAATAAATGCTGCTGGGACTCATAGTCGGTCGCCGTTGGATCATTCGTGGCACTGCCGACCTGCACTCCATTCACAAGCAGTCGATAAGTGCATTCGCCATCTTCCTCCTTCAACGCAGTCACCACGACGTCGTAGGTATCCGGCTCACCATCAAAAGTCAGGCTTGCCCGTGCAAACTGATCGCGAAACTCCACGATCGACGCATTGATCCCCAATGCATTGCGCGCCGTATCGACATAGTAATCAGCGACTCCGCTGGTGAGGTCCGGAAAGTCGGTGGTTGCGTCATACTCATAGCGTTCGCCAGCATAAGTTTCAGGTTGGGAAAGATCTTCAGCCGTTGCTTTATCGACATCGACATGACGAAACACCATGCGGTTAAAACGGAACAACTGCGAACGCCCCGATAGGACGACTTTGTAGGTTTCACCCGCTTTAAAATCATAGACCGCGACACGCTTGCTATCATGCCCTCCCGGATCGAGTCGATTCCCCGAAGCCCAGGAAAACGCATCCACGCTACCTGCAAAAAACTTAGTATCGCTTTGAAGCATCGACAGTGGAGCATCATCACCGTGACTGTCGCCGGGATTGGGCCCAGCATTATAGTCACCTTCGACACGAACATAGGCATCATTAGCGACATCGGTCCGACCATCCCATACCGTCTTCGCAGCGTGCCAGTGTAAGTAATAGAGGCCCGGCTGGTTAATCTGGAAGGTATACTCTAAGGGCGAATCCGCAGGCCCTGAAGGCGGCGAATTTCCATTAAAACGCAGATAACCAGTCCCAGTATATCCGCCGAGGTCCGACTCGAACAACCATTTACCTAGAGCCGACGGTGTGTGCTCAATCTCAATAACAACGAGGCCATCAATATCCTCATAAGTTTGAGCAAGCGCAGCACCTCCAAAGAGGATCGCAGCACAGCTAATGAAGCGTCCAGCAAGCCGCTGGATACGCAAAAGTTTCTCGAAGTTTATTCGCATCAGTTTGGGGGGATTTTAGAGCGCTATGTGATGCAGTCACATACCACGTTGCCTTAGGGGTTAATTAAAGTGAAAACGTTTTCCTTATTAACGCATCATTATCGCCATTGGTCTATCGATTATAGCAACTAGCGCTTTGTCAGGTTTTCCGGGATGACGGTAATGTCGACACGTCCTGCGCGTCCGCCGTCTTTAGGGGTGATGATATAAATACTACGCCGGTTCTCGCTAAAGAGCACCTTACCCTTGAAGGCGCGGTAGGGCTTCATATCTACTTCCCCCTGCTCCACTACGAGACTATACATCATCGCTTCCTGATAACTGCCGCTATCGGCCTTACTCTCTAGGTCCGTAAACTTCCCTTTCTTCATTAAGGATTTAGTCTCACCGACTTTTAGAGCGATATCATAGGGCGTAAGATTAATAAACCGATACATGCCGGGCCTAAATTGTTTCAAGCCATCGGGGATCGGGACGATCTTATATTTTTCATCGGCTCCGGGCAGTCGTCTAAAGATGAATAAAAAAACGCCGTTCTTTTGAGGTAAATGCACACTGCCCACAATCGTCCGGATGGGATCACCGTTGTCATCAACTTGCTCACTTTCCCTAAAAAAATGAACCGTTTGATCACCGTTGTAAGCGATGCGTTTCGACCGCGCTCCCTTATACACGTTCAACTCCTCAACCTCTGCTCCATTCTGATACTTTAGCTCAGCAATACGGGCATCCAAAGCCACGGACACAAACCCGACAGAGACACCATCGTCTTTACCTTGCAATGGAATGACAATCAACAACGTAAGGAAGGCGATGCGTAACAGGGTCTTTGAAATGCCGTGCATAAATATAAAAAGTAGATCGTGTTAAATGTCTGATTCACTCAGCCAGCGAAAGGAAACAACCTCAAATTTGCGACCAAACGGGGCTGGATTTTGCTTAGTCACCGGATCGGTAAAGGTGGACCAATACTCGACTCGTGTCGAATCGGTTCCGTTGGGATCAATTGGTTCAGCACGGCGTTGGATGATGGCTTCACACCAGGCCTTGCCTTTGACAGAGCCATTCACCGCGTCGAAACTTTCCCCGTATGAGCGGATACGGAAAGTATCACTGCGCGCAGTCAGGAACGAACCAATCGATTGTAGAATGTCTGCCTGTAGGAGATACGCAGGCGCGCTCATATTGGCCGTAGCCTCTCCAATACCAGGAACAGTCATATTATCTGCATGAGGAAACGTCGCAACATTGCTAGACAATGAGGCTTCAGTCACATCGTCCACACCCGCTAGATGAAAAGCGGCATTAATGCCTGACTTGTCAATTGCGGCCTGAAGCACACCACGCAGGCCATATTCATCATTCGTCAGGCGTCGATTCACAAACTCACCCAACGACAAATAAGGATGTTGCTGAGCGGCAGTGCGGTCTCGTATCTCCTGCACAATGGCGCGTGCCAAACTCCGCAAATCATCATCTGCAATTGAGCGAAATCCGCCCCATGCTTCTTGACCAGTCGCATCGTCGCCCTTTGTCACTTCACCAAATGATGACTGAGCAAACCTTGGAAACGCGGTGCTGTCATCACTCGTAACCAGATCATCTGGATCCGCAGTCTGTGCGACCGAACGCTCACGCGCACCAGCCAGCACAGTAAACCAGGCTGCCTCCGACGTGGAGTTCACATTAAACGCGCCTGTCATCACTAAATTTTCAGCGGCTCGGATATAGCTTTCGGAACTGGGGTTACCATTGTTGTCAAATAGCTTCGAACGCACATCGTCGATCGCATCCTCTCCGAGCGCAAGCGCAACACGTGGATTCGGTAAATCAAACGTCTGTGTATCGAAAGCACCGTTAAAAGTCTGCTGCACATTGGTGCCGACTTCATCATAGTCGTCCGCATTCGCATTATAGGGAAGCGACAGTGATGAAAAGTAATAACTATCCCACAGTGCTTCGTTCATTAGATACGATAAATCGGGGAAGAAGCGCTCTTGACCATAGCGATTCTCAAAAATGGTGTAAGATTGATCTCGCGGCACATACGGCGATGCCAATGAATTGCTAATCGCTAATGCCGGCATGTGATCATGCACAGAAACATTGGTGAACTGCAGCTTCCCTAGAGATAGCACCGGAGCAGTTGGCAACTCAAGCAGCACCGCGGAATCAACGCCGCCGGCAGTGCCGTCAGCAGGCCCCCAGACATCTAAACTAGTAGAAATATCTGCGCTCGGCCTGGATACGCTAAATGCCCACCCCGGAGAAATCGCATTAAACCCGGCACCATCTCCGGTTTTGTCATCTCGTGGCAGGAGATTCTTGCTGTCCTTTACTGGGGCTAGCGGATTTGTCATCGCAAATACTGGGTATCTGATATTTGATCCAGAATTATCTACAAAATACTCAGAAGGCTTTAACTGCAGGTCATAACGCATCAAAGGGTAGGTCTGACTTAAATTACCATCACTACCAGGCTGGAAATTAGCAGGCGCCATACTCCCCTTATAAAACGAATATGGCTTATTCGCAGATGGTGGGCCTGTCACATACCCCTCTGGGCCATCATCTGCCATCGGGAAATAGACTTCTCCTTTCGCATCACCAGTATAATTCGCCCCTGGTCCGGTAAAAATCGTCGCCAACAGTGTAGACATAGGCCAGTCTCGGTGCATATGTGAATTATCAAACTGAAAACCATCCTCGGAATCGTTCATGAAGCACCGCATCTGGAAAACCACTTGCGAATACCGATCTCCATTGAAATGCGCCTCGTCGGGGCGCACGGAGATATCATAAATTTCATTGTTATCAGCGATGCACCATAAGTTTTCAAAATGACTTTGCACTTTCCCCTGATTGCTGTCTCCAGCAGCAACATCTTCACCAATATGCCAGCTAAATTCATTACCTGAATAAATCTTATCCTCCGCAGAGGTGCGCTTACGCGGCAAGCCCTCATAGGCGGTAATCTCTCCAGGTTCCATGATCGTTCCTTCACCACCTTGTATGGAAATCCGATAAAAGGTTTCCGTATATGATTTGTCTTCCGCATACAGGGTCCCGGAAGTGTTTTCCTTGGCTTCGCTGTATGGTATAAATTTGTTTTCCCACTTATAAAGCGCTGCTCCAGTGGAGACTTCGGGGTAAATTGAGACCTTCCCATTTAAGCCATACATGTAATAAGCTAGATCTTTGTGGCGTAGTTTAACATTGAATGGATTGTGCAGAACACCTGCACTGCGTTTAGTCCGACGGATTTGATAGATAGCAGCACGCCCCCCATTCCCGTCAGGAACAGTCTTTGCCCCATTATATCGATCAAAAATAAAACCAATATCAGACACCGATCGCATCAGATAGGGCATGTAGTTGGCTGAAACCATAGTGGTTAGTTGATCTCCACCCATCTTGTATTTCCCATGAGATGCATACGATCGAAAGGGGTCTCCTCCATCGGACAAAAGAGAAGTAACTGGACCATTATTCCACATTGAAAGCGAAACGATCGGTTCACCTGCTCCCTTTTGCTCTTCATTCTGCCATTCTGTCTCTTCCCGAATCGGCAGATACACAACCCCTCCGGATAAACGAGCAACTGGCTGGTCATAAATTGACTTGTCGTTACCATTGTCGACATTCTCAATCGAATAACGTGAGTGATTCAAATTGGGCCCGAAAATCTGCGCCTCGAAGGTTGGATCGGTCATCGGGTTCTCCATGCGGTGGTAGATTCGGTAGTATTCGCGCAGAAGGTTCCAGACCGGACCATATGCATCTACACCCGTTTCATTAGGCTGCACAAACACCGGCTGCACGGTGCCGAATCCGCTTACGTTGTATGCTTGAGCCCCGCCCGCAGCAAATTCAGAAGCACTGAAGGTCGCATCGTCCATCTCAAAGGCGAGCGATAGGTCCTTCTTCAGGTCCCCCTTCACGACGTCGGCCAGCACTCCAGATGACCAAGTCGTGAGGTCATGAAAATATGGCTGCGCGACATCACTTGCGGCGTTGGGCAACAGCGACAGATTATCAAGTTCGAGCAGACGGCTGGCATTCGTTTCCAAATCGATATTGTTCGGAAAGGCAGTTCCACTAGTCGTATCTACCCAGCCAGTCGGGCGACTCACGCTGGATGACATCGACTCGAGCACTGAGCGGTTCTTGCCAGCATTCGTTCCGATGACGGCTTGAGGTCGCTCAAGATTGACACGCGCTTTGACGCCTTCATCTCCGACCCACCAGCCATAGCGACCAGTGGTCGCGCCATTATCGTCAATGACTCGAGCTCGCAGATCAACGACCACGGCATCGTTCAAATCATCCGGCGCACCATCATCATTGCGATCCCCGAGCGAGCCTGTCCATACCAATGGCACGTGGTCGGCATCCACTGGCATCACAGCGGAGTTAATAAACGCAGTTAGTTCAGTCGATGTTGCAGTGCTGTCTGGCGCATCCGAAACCAGCCAACCCACGATGTCGCCACGATCATAGGTGTTGTCATTCACCTGGGTATTATCTGGTGCACTGGACCACGCACCCACGATCTGACTACGTTGTGGATGACTACCGACAAGATCCGCGTTCGCCGAGACACGCTGGTCGGGCCCCATGGTCTTTTGCACCTGGCCTATGGCTTCCTGCATGCCGATTAACGCATTGACTCGGGCCAGAGACAGCGCGCGCTGTGTTTCACTGGATCGTGTCTCAACACGTGTGAGCGCCACCATACTCATGAGAAGTAAGAGGACGAAGGCCATCAAGCTCAACGCAATCACCAGGGCAAAGCCTGCGCATTGCGGACGAGCGTGCCGTAAATGACTGAACTGGGGTGAGGTGGGCATAGGTAATGGAAACAGGCAAAGGCCTATTTGGCTAGTGAGATATTGTTGATTTTTAGATCATGAACGGACCAATACAATTTATTTTGTTGGTCCGTGCAGACGATCTTGACGTGGCTCGTTGTGCGCCCGTCTAGTTTAATGAGTGTTACAGGGTTCGCACCTTTTCCCTTGAGCACAGGACTCCCCCAGCTTTGGCCGTCATCACTGATATAGACCTCATAGCTGCGTGGAAAATCATTTTGACTCCCACCGGAGTTGTCGAGGGCGATGGTGTCGATCGACATTGGCGCAGCCAGGTTGATCTGTAGCCACATTCCGGGCTTCATAAACGCATCGGTTGTCCAGCGGTCCTTCGGGTTGCGGTTGTATAAGTTCTTCAACCGCTCCTTGCCGTGCGAGCTTTCCAAAGTCGGCGGCTGAGTCAGTGAGATCTCGATGGATTGCAAGGTATCTGCAGCGACCTTTGCGAGTGCCGCATTCTGCTGCAATTGATTCAGCAGTGCTTTAGTCTTTGGCAATGGATAACGAACGAGCGTCTTCGTGACTGAGGCCTGCTGACTGGACTGCTGAAGCGCAGCGATGGCTTGTTCAGTCACCTCCACGGCCTCTGCAGCATTCGGATAGGTATTATCCGAGAGAATCTTCACCAACACCTTGGAAGCGAAGCTATCCGGAGCCGATTTGACGACCGCCACGAGTGCAGGCAGATCAGAGAACTGCGTCTGCGAGATCAGCGCATTACCGGCCTTGCGAGCGAGTGAGGTATCCTCAGCGGTTAGACAGCCAAGCAGCACCTTAAAGGTTTCGAGATTCGCCTGTCGCTGACTCAGGCACTCCACCGCTAGCAGTGTATGCGCGGATTGTTGCTGCACGATACCGCGCAGGATCTGATCCACTTCAGGATCCTTCAGCGAGCTAATAGACTGCACGACCGCTTTCTCCATATCGCGGCTCTCGCCTGCTTTATCCAACAGCTTTTCAGTATAAGAGGCATCCCCGACCGCCCCTAATGTCTGAATCGCGGCGATTTGCAACGCGGCGCTCGGTGCGTCCAAAAGCGTTGCCACGACTGCCGCGGAAGAATGACCCCCCTTTGCTTTGACAGTGTCCAAAATGGTCAATTGCACCGGTTCGCTAAAGCTACCAAGCCGTGCGACAAAATCATTCAATGCAGCCTTAGGCAAATCTGCGATCAAGACTGCACCCGCTTGTTGAATGCGCGGGTCGTCGGAGCTGTTCATATGTGCGATGACTTTGCTCGCTGTCTCGGATCGTGCACTGACTAGGCCTTGATAGGCTGCGATCTGTATGTGCGCGAACTCACTCTGAATCATTTGATCAAAGACAGCCTCAGCTTCGGCAACCTGGCCTGCGGCTAATAATGCATATGCACACTCAATCACTGCAAAGGTGCGCTCTTTCTCCAACGCCGGAAGCTCCGATTGCACGCCGGTGAGAGCTGCTAAGGCTTCGGCATTACCTATATTCCCAAGTGCGCGCATCGCAGCGCGAATTCCTGTCATGTCAGTCTCACCCATATACTGTGCAATCGCTGCCACTGATGCCTCACTTTTTAATGCGCCGAGCGAACTGACGATGCCTGGATTCAATGCATCCGGCGCCTTTGCGAGCGCCTGAATCAGCACGGTTTCACTTTCAACACAGGGTGTATTCTCCACAATCTTTCGAACATAGTGTGAGATATCAGTATCCAGCAACATTGGCCCAAACGCTGCCATGTGCTGAGGTTCGACCAGTGGCTCTAGGCGACGACAGAGGTCACGCTTACCCATCAGACCAAAGTTGCCGTCCCGCAACGCGAGAAACAGTGTCGCTGCATCTGCTATCGCAATTGGATCGGTAGGAATATTCAAATCGCCAACTGCAAACTGGATCCCATCGAGCCATGTCTTCAAGATGCGGGCATCCCATGCGACATGCTTATTGTGCCCGAAACCTGAATAATACAGACGTCCTTTGCCGAATTGACGCACCCAACTGAGGCCGAAATCATTATCCTTACGCTTCTTGCCTTTGACCTTCGTATTCACCGGACTCTGCGCATCTACAGTGAGTATGACGCGCTGCTTCGTGCGATTATAAGGATCTTTCATCTGATACAGCTCATCGTTAATATCGAAGCTGCAACCATCAAAGACGCGGTTCATCGGATGCATCGGATCCGCGTTCTCAACTCGCCATGTGCCTTTAGCATTCCATGGGTGACCGTCAAACGCGCCGCCCATTAATTCAGCCACTTCAGGCCATTTGTAGAAATTGTCAGTTGCCGCGTGAATACCCACAACACCACCGCCATTGTGTGCATACTGTGCGATGGCTTTACGCATCGCCTCATTGCCGGTTTTATCCAGATGCGTGGTGCTGTTAAAAATGATCGCATCATACTGCTTGAGATTGCTGTCGGTAAAGTCAGCGGGATCATTAGTAAACTCTGTTTGATAGGCACCCGTCTCATCGCCAAGCGCCTGAATCGCTGCATTCACCCACGGGATAGACTCGTGGTAATAGCCCTTACAGAGCCACATCACCAGCACCTTGCGTGGCTTCGCGGGCGTCGCCGCAGCGCGCTCGGGCACCGCTTGGCGAATTTTTGCCAAATCACCATCAGGCACCGCCTTCAATTGAGCGGGACTATTTGCAAACAGACTTGTGATGCCGACTGCACCTGCAAGCAGAGAACTTAGAAATATCTTTTTCATCGTGGATGTATCCATTGTGCTATTACAACGCGTAGGGCTCGCGGTAAGCCTTCATCAACATACGTGTGGCTTCTGTATCATTCGCAAATACCTCAGCTTTCGGGTTCCAGTCCAGTGGGCGTTCCAAATAGTTGGAGATATATGCCAAGTGGCACACGGTAGCACTGCAGTGACCGATTTCGACATCGGCAATTGGACGCGTGCGTGTTTTCACACAATTCAAGAAATCCTGCTGATGATTCATGCCACGGCCGACGCGCTCGTCAGTGGGACTGAGCACCACATTCTTAACCTCTTTTGAGCACTTGAAGCCACCGCGACTCGCTGCGGCCCACCCCTTGGTGCCCTCGAACGTCACTTGCATATCCCCTGCTCCAGAGAAGGGCTTCTGGATCATTTCTACGCCATTCTCATAAATAAACGTGGTCGCATTTTGCGGACTCTTACTTTGTGGCAATATACGCACGGGTCCCGTGCGCTCCATGCCGATGCCCCATTGTCCAATGTCAAAATGGTGTGCGCCCCAGTCACCAAACATCGAGATCGAATAGTCGATCCAACCGCGCCAGCCTTTCTCATGATTATAGGAACCGTTAAAGCGACGCTCATTGTAAGGAGTCATGTCCGCCGGACCCACCCACTTATCCCAATCCAAACCTTGCGGAACCGGTTCTGCAGGCAGATTGCAAACGCGCGGCATGCGCATGCCGACATTGGCCCAGACGCGCTTCACTTCGCCCAAGTAGCCATTGCGCGCTAACTCCACAGCACGTTGAAACGATCCCATCGAGCGCTGCTGCGAGCCAGTCTGCAATACACGCTGATAGCGGCGCACCGCGTCTGTTAAAATACGCCCCTCTCGCTGATAGCGCGACAGTGGTTTCTCACAATACACATCGAGCCCCTGACGTAGCGCATCCATCGCACATTGAACATGCCAGTGATCCGGCAACCCGACAGTCACCACATCCAAATCCTCTTGCTCGAACATCTCTTCGTAATGCACATATTTAGAGGGCACATTCGACTTATTGTCGGCAATCTTCTTCAATGCAGGGCCCCATGTCTTCTGGTTGACGTCACAAATCGAAACGATCTCAACGCCGCGCTCTTTGCTAAAATTCGGCACGTGGTAGCTCAGGCCAATATTCCCGACTCCAATAAATCCTAGGCGCAATCGGTTACTCGGCGCATTCGCCCCAAAGACTGAAGACGGGACTATCGTCGGCAAGGCCAGCGCACCCGCTGCAGCCTTGATGAAAGATCTACGATTCATTTCTGTTTTCATACCTGTATCTATTATTCGAAGCTTTTAATGCACTATCGACTGAACGCCAAAAGTGCACAGCCTGCCACTGACACCGAACTACTCAGTTTTTTCTAGAAATTCGGCTTAACAACGCCGAACGGGGGTCAAATAGGATAGCGGGTATAATCAAGCGACAAGGTAAACGTTTTCTTATTTTAACCTTGTGTGCAAGCAAAAAATACCGAAGGAGTCATTATAGGCGCCTGCCACTCAAAAAGTAATGAAGTTAGCAAGCGCCCATCAGTATCATAGCTGACCGACACGTCTCGCAACTAAGAAGCTATTGGATGTCCAGAGAACCCTCGTGACCTCTCAACAACTACAAAAAAAGGCGGCCCCGAAGAGCCGCCTTTGAAACGTTAAGTATCAAAAACTTCGCTTACTGGCGGCGACGGCAACCAACAAATCCCATCGCAAATACACCAGCGATCACTGCGAAAGCCGAAGGCTCAGGAATCACTGCCAAATCTGCCGTAAACCCTGTGGTCTGGAAGATCTCCTCCTTGTCGACATTCGAAAAGAAGGAGCCTGTAAAAATGTAACCGACACCCGTCACATCAGTGAAGTTTGCGATTGTATTGAACGTAAGCGTGCCAAGACCAGTGATGTCGGAATCACCAGAGCCAGTAATTAAGAAGTCCGCTGAATTAGCAGCATCAAAGCTTGCCCATTGCAGGTCGACCGTATTGGCAGCAAGAGTCAAGTCTCCGGCATTGCGGCGACCGCCCTCAGCACTGGAAACGTAGTAAGTCGATCCATCACGAATCACCATGCGATAGCCAGCAGACCCCCCGCCAGTTGCCATAATATGATTCTCCAGACTAAGGCTATCCGTTCCACCAAACTGGTAGACATCTCCCACACTATGACCAAAAACCTCATCGGTTGCCCAGAGGTTCATGCCTGAAGCGCGTAAGGCGGCATTATCCTGCCCCGTATAGCCCATACCAATCTTTAGAGTGTCTTGGCCTTCAAATAGTGAATAAGGCCCCGAAGCATCAAGGGAAGTCAGAGTCGCCAAGGCGTTATCTGTATAGCGACCATACGATGCATACCAGCCTTGGCCAGCCCCATCGACGTCTCCAGAAGTGTCGTCCGCCCACATGCGTGTGCTATCAGACCATGCTAACACTGCGTTGCCACCCGATGTGGTGGTTCCGCGCAGTGCGCTTCCATTATTAAACTGATTCGGCGACCAGTCGATAACAACATCAGCGTGTGAATTTGAAGCGATCAAGGCGAAGGCAGCTACCTGCCATAGTATACGTGTATTTTTCATAGTGATTTTGTGTTTTATTGAGGTGAATAATAAAACGAACGATTCGAAAAATCGTCCAAACAGACAAACAAGTCAAGATAAAAGAAATCGTTTTCTTTGTTTTCCAATTAAAACGATTGAGTCGATCAGAATCAACAGGCTTCGTTACTGTCGGCTCAGCCCTCCCAGAAAGGCTTGCGTCGCTTTCACACCCTCGACTAGGCCGAGCTCCCTCCCCTCGTATTCAGGCACAATAGAGACTAAAGTTGCCACTTTGGACAAACCGACGGTTTAGGTTTGATACCTTTCATGGAATCGCAGGAGGAAAACCCAACTACTACACACAAGACCACTGACACGGACACGGTCGTAGACCTCTATAATGGCACACGCGTGGGTGAGTATAGCACGGAAATCATTCACTAATGAGGCAATCAACTTCATCACTGCGAATCAGAACAATCCGTTCTTTGTTTACCTAGCCTACACCGCACCGCACTACCTCATGCATGTGCCCCCACAAGAGTATCTGAACACATACAATACATTGCTCAATACATTGGAAAACGACCTCTAGTGGCCCCAAACACTACTTCGAATCGGAACACCCTGCGAGTCCGACGCTAGAGATCGAGGCATCACACAATTGTCATTTGCCTTCACACCTAAAGGTCTATAATAATCCATCTCGAATCGATACACTAGAATGCAACAATGCTACCATGCGCTGAAAGCTCAGTTAATTAAGGGTTAAACATTCATTATTCCCGTAAATTTAGTTTGCACACAAACTAAAACACATCCCATATAGAGAAACTATTTTTGACATATTTCGTCAAGACAAGAAATCAACCCCAATCAAATCATTATCATTATATATGAAGAATTCATCCCACACACCCCGCCGCCGCTTCCTCAAGCAATCCGCTGCCGCAGCCGGATTCCTACTCGGCGCCCCCTCAATCATCCGGGCCGAAACACTCGGCAACGCCAATAAAACAGGCGCCAATTCCCGCATGGGCATCGGCTTCATCGGCACTGGCCTCATTGCGCAAGGGCACCTAAAATCTTTCTCTGGTATGCGCGACCTGCAAGCAGTCGCAGTGTGCGACGTGCGTAAGTCCAACCTCAACAAAGCGGTGGGCGTTCTAGCCGAAAAAGGCGTGAAGGACGTGCAAGCGACCGGCTACTACGAAGAGCTGATTCAAAATCCCGCAGTCGACATTATCTGTATCGCCACGCCGGACCATTGGCACGCCGCGCTGGCCATCGAAGCCATGAAGGCTGGCAAAGATGTCTATGTTGAAAAGCCAATGACACTCACCGTCGAAGAAGGCAAAGCAGTGCTCGCAGCGGAACAAAAATACGGCCGCATCCTTCAGGTCGGTTCACAACAGCGCTCCTCCGGCCACTTCCGCATCGCGGCAAACTTGGTGCGCAACGGCTTGATTGGTGAAGTCAAAGAAGTCTATTGCCAACTCGGAAAGTTTGGCATCCCACCAAAGAACGCTCCGGTTCTACCCGTCCCCGAAGGCTTCGACTATGATCGCTGGCTCGGACCGACCCCTTTCTACGAATACACCGAAGATCGCGTCAAACAAAGCTACGGTGGTGGATGGCGCTGCTACTGGGACTACGGCAGCCGCAAGTTTGGCGACTGGGGCGCACACCACTTCGACATCGTCCAATGGGCACTCGACCGTGACGACACCGGCCCGACAGAATTCATCCCGAAGGGACACAACGGCGCAGAGCATCACCACTACCGCTATGCCGACGGCATCACCGTATGGCGCGACAAGAAGCCCGACCACGGCCATATGATTCGCTTCATCGGCACCGAGGGTGAAGTCCACGTAGGCCGCGGCAAGCTGGCAACCTTGCCTGTCGACCTTAAACGTCACCGCTTCACTGCAGACGACATTCAAGTCTATCAATCCAACAACCACCGCGGCAACTTCATCAATAGCGTAAAGACACGCAAAGCACCGATTTGCCCGGCCTCCGTAGGCCACCGCTCAGGCACTATCTGCCAACTGGCTGGGGTTGCGGAACGCCTCGGTCGTGCGTTTAAGTGGGACCCAGTTGCCGAGCAAGTCATCGGCGATGCAGAAGCGAAGTCCATGCAAGATCGCCCACGTCGCCCAGGCTACGAACTGCCAACAGTCTAAACGTAGCGCTCAATCGTTTATCAAAAATCCCCACCTTCAGAAGGTGGGGATTTTTTTGCACGACCATACTCAAGCATCACGGTAATCATCCAGAGACGACCATAGACGCATGCTCCGATAGAGTCGGCTCAGTGTGTCTATGATTGACTAAAGGTAATCGTTTTCCTTTTATGTAGTGTCGAACTGCATCCCCCCATAGATCGTCACTAGGAAATTCGAAAATGAGACACGATAGAGAACACGCAACAGCGTCAGCGACACTAGCAAAGCGCACGACTATAGAAACGATGACTTCTAAGAGCAAAGCGGGCGTTGCCCGTATGCCACTGATTGTCTCGATGCTCCTATCCGGCCTCTTAGTTGGCGGCGTGCTCTATTATGCCAGCATACAGAAAAATGGGGCTACCTCCAACGATAGCACGCCAACAGCTGAGCCAAGTGCACCAACGACCGTCGTCGCACCCAAGCAAGCGGAGGTCCCCGTGCCTACGAAACCGTTGCCCGAACCTGAGCTTGTCGAAACAGCACCCAGCCGACCAGCTAGTAGCGAGTCCACTGCGCTACCTCCAATACAAGTCAGTGTGACACCTGCTGCACGCGACATTGCACCCACGGATGCTCAGCCGCTACTGATCGATTTTCGCCACAGTAGCAATGGAATCAGTGCCGATTCAATCGCAGCCGCGAGTGCGCACGATGTCATTCTGCTAGATTTTTTAATCAGCGATCGCGGCATCCTTGCATTGGATGCCAAGACCACTGCTACCGATCCCACGGTCCAAGCGCTGATCGACGAATGGGACAAGGCCAACGTTGGCGCGATTAATGACCCTCGCCTGCTAGGCCAAACCTTCCGACTCATCGGGCATGCAACCCAATCCAGCGAGCCTACCAAATTCTCGCTGACACAAAGCACACGCAATGGAATCGCAGTGGACGGCAGTATGCCATCTCGTATCGAAGGAACTGAACCGACCGCCACAGAGACGCTTGTATGGCAATTGGTATCCGATGCACCCATACGTCTGGACTTTGTAGGCTGGAGCTATGGCCACAGCCAATCAGGTGCAGGCATGCAGATAAAATTTGGCGATCAGATCGAGACACACGCTCCGATCCGCTTGGAGGCCGGCTATTTGAAAAGCACAGCGCCCAACCAGCACTCCCTGTTCGCCGGCACGGCGATCGAATTCAGCCAAGCACCGTCGGCCCGTTCAGGCACTGCTCTCAGTGGAATGGTCTTTACCGTCAACTACGGCGATGTGCCCAGCGTTGGCTACAAGAATGGCATCACCATCATGCACCGCAATTTCCCTGCGACGAATGAGAAAGCGAAAGCACAGTTTGCTGAAATGTATCCAAACGGAAGCTGGGAACAGCACTTGAAAGACCTGGAGCGCAAGGTAAAGGCACAGTTTGATACCTATCGAGACCTTGGCATTGAACTCCTTCGGCTTCCCGGCGGATTGACACTCGGAGAACTCAATAACAGCAACTCCGCCTATACCAAAGCGCTCAGAGAGTATGACGAATTCGACTTTAAAGTCATCATTGATACCGCAGCGCACGTGCCACTAGTGAACTCACGTAACCAGAAAAGTAATCATGTAGGTGTGACAAATATTTGGGACCCCAAATCGATCGAAAAATCGCTATTCAAAATCAGGCGGGAAATCAACCACTGCAAGAAGCATAAATGGTTTTGGGACCGCATCGCCTATCTGACTCCTCAGTTTGGTCCGATGCATGAAATACGCTACCCTAGCATGCCTCATTATGATTTTTGGTGCTACGGCGACTATGCACAGGCTGATTTCCGCTCCAAAATGCAAATCAAGTATCAAGACATTCACAAAGCCAATCGCATCTGGAACACCGAGTATTCAAATTGGGATAGCGTTGTAGTCGCTAAGCCGGGTCAAGGTAGCCCTGAGATCTGGGAAGATATTCTAACATGGTATCGCGACTCAAAGCGCGCATTTGCATTACAAGTCATACGCCAAATCAAAGAAGTCTCCGATAAAGATGTTCTCATTTATGTCGCGGGTGGACACTTCAACCAGAATGATTGGAATCAAGCTGTCGAATCAAGCGGTCGCCACGCGAACAACAAAATCAGGATGATGCTCGACTCCGACTGGATCATCAAAACCGCAACGAAAGAAGGCTGTGTGCTCCAATATACGGGCCTCTCGCGATCCGAGAGCTTCTTCATCAAGGAGCGCGCGCGGGTGCATGGCTATGACGGGCCTATCTACGGTGAGAACCCCGGGCATTACGGCTCGGCAAGTTATCCGGTCGGACTGGCAAGCATTATCAACGAGACTGGCTTCAGCGGTATTGATTATACATGGAATACATGGATTTTCGGCGACGGAACACTCGACCCCACCAACGACATGGAAACGCGGAATGCGCTCTACTGGCAACTCAAGGAAGCCTACCGCTTGATCAACGCCTATCCAAAAAATCCGACCCTACAACCACGCATTCCGAAGATGCGCCCTGAATTCATCCGATCGGATCAAAACCTACGTCAGTGGGCATGGACGATCTTACCGGAAATCACCGAACGCAAAGGCCTACAAGCAATGTATCATGGCTTTAAGTTTACGCCCCCACCCACCGTAACTCGAGAAGGACTCAGTGGTTTTGAATATACGCCTCAGAATAAAAATGACTCGATCTACGTAGCGATCACCGAACACACCATTGGTATGGGAAAGACGCCACGTGCAGATATCTATGTTCGCTACTTCGACGAAGGGCACGGCCAAGTGAGCTTGCAGTATGACTCGGAGGATCCCGATCAACCGTATAAAGAACATCCCGATACGATCCAACTCAGCGATAGCAAGCGTTGGAAGACCGCTCTATTTCGTATCAACGATGCTCAATTTACGAACCGAGTCAGCGGCCGCGATTTCCGACTGCGCTTTGGCGAAACAGAACGATTCATCGTTCGTAGCATGGGAGTCTACTCTCCAGATGTTCGCTAGACAATAGCAACCTATGACTAAAACTGGTATAAAGTCTAACCGCCGAAATCGATCAATAGGATCAGTCTCATTGTTTTGTTTGCTGCACCGTTAATTCTTCAAAGCTGCCATTAAATCCATCGTGCAACTGGATCGTATCAGGGAGCTGCTTCGCCGATGGCTTGCCGAGCATCGCGCGTGGCTCTTTCTCATGATATAAGCGCGGGATCGGATCGGTGAATGAAGTGCTCCACTCCTCACCGCCATTCACCTGCATCTTAATCCATTTGCCATCACTGGAGAAGCTGAACTTGGCTTTCACTGGCTTACCGGTGAGCACTTGATCATCGCGTAGGATGTAGCTCACCTGACGACGTTGAAAGCAAAGGTTCACCGCGCCGTCCTCGACATAGAGAATAAAGCCGTTGCCCTCAGTGAGGTGCGCATTGATTCGATGAAAGAAGTATTGGCTAAAGACAATGCCATCACTTTCCGGTGTAAACTCGAGTTCAAAGCTAACCGTTCCCAGCGATAGGTTGAAGGTCTTCTCAGTCGGAATCTCAACCCGCGAATCGGACTGCATCGCCTTCTTCTCCGGCACGAACTCATGGGTCTTATCTTCCTCCGCATGCCAACGCCCGACGATCGGGTCCGGCACTTCCAAAGTGAAATCGACGGCTTCTTTCGCAGCTTCGAGTTGCGCAAACATTTGTTTACGCTGCGACGCATATTCTGGGTTATTAAAGACATTATTCGTCTCCAGCGGGTCACGTTGTAGATCGTAAAGCTCATACAGATCGTCGCGGTTGGGCGTCGTGGAGAGTAGAAACTCCGGTGTGCGATATGCTACGATCGTCGGAATCAATGGATGCAGGTCCCAGTTATAATTATAGAGAAAGCCGTCGCGCCACCCCTCATTCTGGCCAGCAAAGAGCGGTAACATGGATTCACCGTGTAGGGTCGGTTCCTCCGGAGCGGATGCGAGATCGATCAAAGTCGGAGCGAGATCAATGTTCAACACGTAGTCCTCCACCGTTGTGCCCGGTTGAATCAAGCGCGGGTAGCGAATGATCATTGGGATGCGGATCGACTCGTTATAGGCCACACGCTTATCGCTGCGGCCGTGCTCACCGAGGAGGTAGCCATTGTCACCCGCATAGATGATAAAGGTATTGTCGAGCTCACCACGCTTCTCGAGCAAATCAAGGATCTCGCCAATGCCCTCGTCGACCGCAGAAAGTGACTGCAGATAAGGCTTGGTGCGTCCGATATAGCCTGTGCTTTCATCCCATTCGAGCACACGATTATTCTCGGTGGCATAGGTCAACTCACCATTCACAAAAACCGTCTTAAACCACTCAATCGAGCGCTGCCACTGCGGCTTGTTGCTGCGATCTTCGCGCAAAGTCTCCGGCATCGGATAACGTGCATCCGGGTAGAGATCCTGGTGGCGCTTCGCCGGAGTGAAGGGGCCATGCACCGCCTTGTGCGATAAATACAGCATGAACGGCTTGTCGCCGCGCTCTTGATTGATGAATTCCTTCGCATAGCGCGTCAGCACATCAGTGACATAGCCCGGCGCCTTCACCACCTTGCCATTCACTCCCAGCACATTGCCGTTGTAATGCCCCTGCCCTGTAAAGGACACCCAATGGTCAAAGCCAGGGCGCGGGTCATTATGATGCGCGAGGTGAAACTTACCAATATACCCCGTGTGATAGCCCGCATCCTGCAAATACTGACCAAACGATGGCGTCTTGCTCCAGTCTGGCTCACGCGCTTCGTTATTATTACTCACACCGTGTGTATGCGGATAGAGCCCAGTCAAGAAGGAGGAACGTGACGGTGCACACATCGACAGCGTGACAAAGGCGTTCTTCATATGAGCCCCTTCAGCCCGTATGCGATCCATATTTGGCGTCTCCAAACCTGGATACACATCCATAAATCCCATCGCATCGAAGCGATGATCATCCGAGAGAATGAAGATAATATTCGGGCGCTTCGAATGATTGCTATCTGCAGCCGAAAGGCCTTGTAGGCCGGCGAATGCGAGCAGACCAATCAATACACTTTTAAATAGAGAATTCATTGTAATTATAAAACTGGAGTCATTGAAGGAGGTGACGCTTCGGGAGCGCTAGCCCACTCCTTGTTCGGACGGGGGCCCATTTGTAGGATCAGGTGTCCGCCGTGGCGAATCGCGTCATGCGCAAACCATGCCTGGTTCAACACCTCGCCGTTCAGCTTGGCAGACTGCACATACTTGTTCTGTGCAGAGGCATCCTTGGCTTCGATGGTAAGCGCCTTACCGTCACCGAGATCAATCGTCGTCTTGCTAAAGACAGGACTGCTGAGCAACCAGATCGGATAATTCGGTAGCACACCGTTGGTATGGATGCCCATCGCCGCCATCATATACCAATGCAGCATGTGTCCATGGTCTTCATCACCACAAATGCCTGCAGGATCATCGTCATAAGTCACGCGCATGATCTCACGCACACGCCGCTGCGTTTTCCAAGGCTCGCCGGCATAGATATAGAAATATGGAATGTGCCGGGAAAACTCGTTGCCCTGCGTATACATGCCAACCAGTCCGGTCATGTCCGGAAACTGACCAAAGAAATCGTATTTCGCTTTCTTCGCTTCGACATACTGCCCCTCAAAGAGGCGATCCAGTTTCTTGATGAAGGCCTCACGCCCGCCCATGAGCTGAATGAGTCCCTCTGGGTCATGCGGCACATAGAAGGTATAGAGCCAGCCGTTCATTTCAGCGAAATATTCACGCCCACCAAAGCCACCGGAGAAGCGCGGATCATAGGGCTCGATCCAGTTGCCGTCTGCATCCTTTGGCGCGACAAAGTTCGTCTCCGTGTTGAAGACGTTCTTATAATCGTAAGCGTGCCCCTTGAAGTATTCGTATGCCTCCGTATCACCAGCAGCTTTGGCCACCTGCGCGGCACACCATGCCTCGTAAGCTGCCTGCAAAGTCAGGGAGACAGACTGACGGTTTTCAAAATGGTGAACACCTTTAACGGTTTCCTTCTCGCCCTTTCGCAGTGCAGGATAGAAACCATGCTCGATATGAAAGCGATCCAGCTCAGTAGCGGGGCCATGCCTCCAGGGCAATTTAGTCGCCTCCGTATACTCCACAGTCACATTCTCTAAGGCGCGCTCATAATCAAACTCGCCTTCAGCAAACATAATCGTCTTAGCAGCATGCACGATGTTCGGCTGGAAGAACATGCAGTCATCACGCAACTGATGTGGCAGCAATTTGTCACTCGGGCGGCTGGCGAATGTC
Source organism: Lentimonas sp. CC4 (assembly GCF_902728235.1). NCBI lineage: Bacteria > Pseudomonadati > Verrucomicrobiota > Lentimonas > Lentimonas sp. CC4. The sequence continues at coordinate 2,377,299 of NZ_CACVBO010000001.1, read as the reverse complement.
TGTGCTTTCTTCAGCATTTTGTCGGTGTTAAACTTCATGCGTTCCAGCAGTTTCTCGCGTCCGCCGACACGATAGAGTCCGGTATAGAAAAGTCGGCGCTGGCGCTCGGTGCCACCTTCGACCTGAACCACAGACAATGACTCGTTCCAGACATCACGGGCAACTTGCTTTTGTGCATCAAAGTCCCAGTTCGGGAGTTCCTCTTTCAGCACCTTGCGCGCATCTTCGTAGCTCTTTCCTGACACGCCAACACGCACCAGCACTTGCTCTTCTGCCTCCGTTGCGTAGTTCGCAGCTGCGCCGCCCTTCCATGTCTGACTGGACGCAAAAGGTTTGCTGAACTCCACATAGAAATAGCGATTCTTTCCTCGCTTCGCCTCAAAGGCGCGATCGCTAACGATCCGAACTTCATGCGATTTGAAGAGTATATGCGAGGCTTCGTCTTCAGGGAAAGTAAAGCGAAAAAACGCACAGTTGCGTGTCGCGGTGTTCTCGACGGTAACATCGTGATCTTCCAAATATACGGACGCGTAATACGGCGTCGCGATCTCAAAGTCATGATCGTAGCGTGACGTAATGGCTGCCGGTGCTGTCTTAAACTCGCCCGTGGTCGCCATGATCCAAGTCGGCGTCATCTTCTTTCCATAGATCGGCACATCGTCGATGGAGAAGCTGCACACCTTACCGGCCATGTAGTGATCTACACGGTTCATGACTTCCGGCCAAGGGTTGGGCGCGATTTCAACTGTGCCTCCGGGCATCGTCACGATCGGATCCGTCGATGCGAGCAATTCGCTAATGCCACCAATGTGGGGATCCACATAGTCGACCGGTTCTTTCTCTGCGAATGCGACCAGAGAGAACAAGGTGGAGAAAATACAGAAAGTAAGTCCTCTGTTCATAATTTTTATTGGTTCAGTAACTGATTGAGAGCGGGTGTAACCCGAGTTACTTCTTGCGTAGGCTCTGACGAATCAGCTCTAAGCGCTGTTTCAGCATTTCCGCCTTTTCCGGATACTGATCGATGACGTTGTTCTGCTCGCCAATATCATCCTTGAGATTGAACAACTGCTCGACTTCAGGGTTCGGCAAGCTCTTGTCCACTCCAGACCAGCCACCATTCGTCTTACCTTTACGGTATTTCCAGTCACCGACGCGGATCACGCGGCGGCTGCTATACATAAACTCGTCGCGACCATTCTGCATATCCTGTCCAGCCAACAAGGGTGCAAGGTCCTGACCATCAAGCTTGCGCTTCGGCAGTTCCGCACCGGAGATACGGGCAACCGTTGGCAACACATCATACGCAGTCGCCATTGCTTCATTCACGGAACCTGCAGGAATCTTACTAGGCGCCCAGAAGATCGTCGGCACACGGAAGCCACCCTCGTAGCTGCTTCCCTTACCATCCCGTAAAGGACCGCCCGAACCGCCGTTCTCCTTCATGCTCTTCCATGGGCCATTATCAGAGGTAAAGAGCACGATGGTATTCTCATCTAAACCATTTTGACGCAGCGCTTCGAGAATTTGACCGACCGACCAGTCCAATTCTTCTACGACATCACCATACAAGCCGCGCTCGGTAGTGCCTTTGAAGTCGGGCGATGCAAACAGTGGAATGTGCGGCATCGCATGGGCGACATACAGGAAGAAGGGCTTGTCCTTATTGGCTTCGATAAACTCGATGGACTTCTTGGTATAGCGCTTGGTCAGGTAGCACTGATCCACCGGCCACTCGATAACTTCTTTGCCCGACATCAGCGGCACCTTGTCTTTGAAATCTTTATAACCCTTCGTGCTCGCCTCCTTCGGCGCACGTGGACGGTAAGACTTATAATCCGCCTCGGTCATCCCCTCGAAGAACTGCACATTCTCCGACAATGGCATATCGCCATCCTGCGACATATCATTGCTATAAGGCACCCCCCAGAACGTATCGAAGCCATGATCCGTTGGCAGGTAACCGTCCACATGCCCCAAGTGCCATTTACCGACCAGCGCTGTGGTATAGCCCTTTGGCTTGAGCATCTTGGCAATCGTCACCTCATTCTTCGGCAGTCCGTTTTTGCTCCAGGGGAAGAATACACCCATTTTCGTATTCATACGGCTGGGATAGCGCCCCGTCAGTAAAGCCGCACGCGACGGCGTGCACACGGTGTCCCCCGCATAAAACTGGGTAAAGCGCATGCCCTCGCTTGCCATGCGATCCAACTCCGGAGTCTGAAACCCTTTAGTTGCCGCGAAGCAATTGACATCCCCATAGCCAAGGTCGTCGGCGAGAATGATGATAAAATTGGTATGCTCTGGCTTGGCTGTCGCCAACTGTGTAAGCGCAGCCACACACAATGTGGCGCGCAAGAGTCGTTTTAGAATGGGGGGTTTCATAATTTGGGTGGGACTGCAGCAAAAGAAAACGTTTACCTTTCATGTGAATGTAACATTTGGCAAGTCCTTTTTGCCCGCAGCCGCTTGTCACTATTGACAAACAATCGTGCAAGCGGTGCCACCGCAAAGTGAAAATACCCCCTGAAAAAATGGAGACTATGGTGAACGTATTCGATTTCGCATGTGATGACGGGGCTCAGATTCAAACGAGATTTCAGTGCTCGATCTAGTAGCGCTCGATTTGAATCTCCTCAAAGGTGGCGGATTCCAGTGTGGTGCTATTGCCCGAAGCTACGAAGCAACCGACATACGCGCTGTCTGGAATCTTATCCATTCGCTGGGAGTCAATCAGAGTCCAGTTCACACCATCGGCAGATTGATAACTATCGTAGGTATAAAATCCACTGAGCGTGTCTTTTGTGCGCGTCAATCGCACCCAATGGTCTCCGCTAGCCGCAGACCCATTGGCCATGACACTGGGCGCATCGCTGTTGTAGTGAAATTTCTCGAGGAATTCGAACGCACCCTGCTGATTGACGGCAGTCATCACGAGCGGGCTTCGCTGATCGAGCACGGAACGCACCATGATACCGGCACGCCCGGCCCCACCATTCAGGGCAAAACCGGTGACACGCGCAGTGAACCGGAAGTCCTCATCGATGATATGCCTATACGCGAAATGCGACTCGCTGTCGGCAGATGCCGCATGATCGCCACCGGCACCGTTCACTGTGATCGCTCCCTCATTGCCAATGCGTGTGAAGCTACCAGCGGCATTCGAATCGCCCAGCGTGCGCTCACTCCAAGTGGTTTCGAAATCAAAAGCCACCTGACTCACATCGGCCTGCACTGCTGGCGCAGACGTGTCGCCCTTACAGATCGCAATCCCGATGTAGGCGTTCTCACTGAGGCCAGTGATCGTGCGCGGGGCACCGATTTCAGTCCAATCGATACCGTCGCTAGAATAGAATGCGCGAAACTCATCGCCACGACGTTGTAAGCGTATGTATTGCTCTGCATCCGTCGCGAGAGCGGTATTGAGGTCATTCTTACCATAACCAGCACCCGTCGTATTGCGCACCTGCAAACGCGCAGTGCCCATTTGACTCGTAAAGCAAGCATACGCATTACGAGCGCCAGGGCTCAGATCCTCACGCACCATGAGTCCTACTTTTGCCCAGTTATGCGCTGCGGCAAAGTCGCTCACTTTCGCGGTCACTGTCACTGTGCTGCCGACATGCTGGCGATAGACATACCTGAATGTGTCCGCACTCCCCCAGATATCCCTAGAAGCAGTGCCGACGGTATAATGGTCCGTCGACTCATGCACAAAGACGCCTCCAGTCGCACCGTTGATATCCGCAATCTGCCAGCGTTCATCTGGAATGAATTCAATGGTGTCCAAATTATACAGGAAGGAACCACCTCCTGAGAAATTCAGATAGAGGTCCGTCGATCGGTTCTGCGGCATGTCAGCGACGTCATACACATGGCCCTCGTAGATATTCCACCCACCGGGGAACTTGCTGTCATCAATCCCAACAGACGCAAAACCGTCGTCCAGTGCGTAATTTGAAAACGACAAGGTGCCACCATTTGCAGCAGGGCTCGCAGCATTCATTTTCACTTTCGAAGCCCCCGATCCCATATTGAAAAACGGTATACGTATCCAACTATCATTCTGGATCCAGGAGATCACATCAGCCCCTTCATCAAAGCGCACGACATCGTCGTTGCCATGATGCGATTCGAGATCGGCCACATCGATCAGCTTGAGTTCCTTACCAATATCAAGGCCCGGTGAACTGATCGCAACTGAGCGTAGGTTGAAGAAGTTACCACTCGGCTCCGCGCCGACGAAGCGTAGATAAAGGTCATGCACGCCTGTGACATCATTTAAGGTGCATGTTTCGAAGGTGTATGTAGCCTCATCCGCAGTGAGCCCACTACTGATCGCCATCTGTCCCACCAGCATGTTAATGCCCCCGTTCGCACGTGAAGCCGCAGAACCAATGCCGACTTCGATAGTGCCACCGATTAATGAACTCGGACAAGCGACCTCGACCGACAGCCGATTCGTATCCACGGAGAAATTAATATCCTCAAAACGTATCCATGTGTTATTTTTCAGATACGAAACATGGTCGTCCATAATGCGAATAAAGTTCACTCGCGTCGGATCGGACTCGGCGTCGAAGTCGACGGCCTGCAGCGTATCGGCACGCTTGAGCCCCACGCTATTTAAGATGATAGGCTCCGTGGTATTCACACCCGACAATCTAAAATCGTGACCGCCGATACGCCCCTCAAAGAAGGCATCAGAAATATGGAAGCGCTTAATCTTCCATCCGGGACTGCTCGTATCATCGAGGACAATACGATCCGGGTGTATGAGTTCACCGCGCTCCGATTGATAACTCAGTTTAATCTCTCCAGTGCCGTGATTGTAATACTTCACATACACATACACATTCTGCGACTGCCCAAAGCCCCATTCCGGGTGGAACACATTGATGCTGGCAGTGCTGCCTTGGAGCTGACCACCTGCTTGCTCAGGACTACCCACCAGCACTTTGGTCGCTAAGTCATAGCGGGTCGTTTTATAACCGAGATGATACAGTGCTCCAGTTCCCAGGTTGCACCAAATTGACTCGTCATCACCTGCCTCAATAAACTCCGGCAAATCACCCACGACCGCATTGTAATCAACCGGGTGCGGACTTTGAGGATCCTGAATATAGGCATAGCCCTCCTTCAGTTCAGTGAAATAGGGCTCATTCGGACTAGGATCTTCTAAAAGGTCAGCCACGCCGTTTCCGTTCTCATCCACGTCATAGCTGTTCTGCCCGTCACCAAAGATCCAGGTGTCCCAAGTGAAATCTATACCATCGATCCCCCACTCATTGGTAATGCTCGCCAGACTGTGCGGATTATATCCGGCCGCGGCATTCCCCGCATTCTCTCCGTAAATATAGCCATCAAAGTTTTTCCGAATCGCAGCGTCCACAATTTCGCGACTACCGACTCGATTGAGCCCTGTGTATTGAATGTCGCAGCCTTCATTGATCGCCACTTCGAAAATACTATCGATGCTCTTCATCGTTTTCACGGAGCCTGCGGCATTTAACCCCTTCGAGGTATAGGCCAGCTCATACTCTGCCTCATTATAGGCACCCCCTGGGATATAAATCACGGGCTTCTTGTTTGTATACTTCTTCAATGTGCGCACCGCGAGATACATGAAGTCCAAGTGCGACTGGCGATACCAGTCGACCACATCCTTCCACACTTCAACAGTTTCATCCCCTGGGTTCGGCACAGTGACCGTCTCCCAACTCGACCAAGGCGACCCCGGCCATACCTGTTGTGGCGATTGACCCGCGTATTTCGCTTCCATCGTGTCACGGAAGTGTGCCTTGGCGTGGTCACTATAACACCAGAATGCATAGTGTTTAGAGGTGCTACCATCCGGGTTCAATTTATCCGAAGGATACTTCGGCTCACTGCTATAGCCCAGAGGCACCACTACAGAGGTCACACGATCCCAATGTTCATGGCGTCGAATTTTAGCCAGACTCTGATTCAGCGTATACGACATCTGATCTTCGAGTAATGGTTCCCACACATCAAAGACACCAGTTGTGATACTCTTATTTCCGAGGTAATCCCGTAATTGATCGGCGCTACCATTGGCTGAATTATTCGAGATCAACTTCACCTTAAACGGATAGTTCTTTGTCGGATCTTCCAATGCCCTCAGGTAGGCCTTATCATTATCAAAGTAATCTCCGTTAGAGGTCACGCGGATCAAATCAATCCCCAAGTCCATATAGTGATCGAGACGCTCAATCACACGATCATAATCATCATCACGATCCGTCTTCATCGAGATGCCATTGCGATAGACAACCGAAGGGTGCGCATGCGAAATCCTAAACTTCATGCCACTCAACGCGACACCTGCAACGGCATTGTTCGGCTTACGAAATTGAATCCAGTCTTGCTGTGTCAGGTCAAAATCCTCAGGCGTTGCCATCGTATATGTGCGCACCACTTCCGCCCCAGTCAACCCGGTCAAATCAATCGGATCGGTATTATTATCGCTCACACTCAAACTCGAGCCACTCGTATGATTGGTGTAGGACCACTCCAGTAATTCGAGTCTGATCGGGTCCGTGGTGTTTAAGGTCCAGACCATTTTCTCGTCCCAATCGAAGCGTCGATCATCATTCGTCACATTCGAATTGGACGGCGCAGCCAGACCGATCGGGTTACGAATCAACGAAAACTTATGCGGATTACTGGATCCGGCAATACGCCCAATCAACTGAAAGTGCATGCCATGAAAGCGACTATCAGCGATAGTCCCTAGATCGGAATTCGACCAAGTCGAAATCGCACTGACAAACTCAGCTTGATTCTCCGCGTCAGTCGAAGCGTCCATGCTCAAGGTGCCGTCGGTGGCATCGATCGTGAAATCCAACAGGATTTCCGTAAACTCTTCGTCCGATATGATTGTATCAGATGCCCAGGTGGATGCAGCTGAACTATGATCAAACGCTACTTCAAATTGCTGAGCGTTGATTGTAACGGCAGTCGTCAGCATGCAAGCAGCTACTACGAACATGCCGAACCTTTGGTGGGGTCGGTGTTTTATCATTTTTGGGGGATTAGGTGGGGAGACAGGGTAAGCTTCATTATAAGCTAGACATATAGAAAACGTTTACCTTTAAATACTATAACATTCACCCCTTCCTGATATCCATAGCGATAGCCGGACTTTCCTACCAATTTCTGACCCAATGAAACACCCCTCGATACCGGTGCCGCTAGGCAATCCGGATCAGATTGAGCGCGCGCATTACTATAGCGTGCCAAAGGATCACGCGTGCAACAGCCAGGTTCAGCTTCTACATGGCGGCTATCAGGAATGTCGCAACAGCTATCACTTTCGCCGCGATCACTACAGCCACCATTGCCTCGTCCTGATCACAGGTGGCCGCGGCGAATGCTGGATCGATGAACACTATAGTCACCTGCAAACGGGAACGGCCTATCTCTATAGACCTGGCTCGTGTTGGCGCGAGAAAAGTGATCAGTCGATGCCGCTGAGAAAACATTTCGCAGTCTTTCAGGCCGACGAATGGCTGAACGATGATTTACTCGCTCGCTCAAATCCCTTCATCGAGGTCCATCCGATTCGCCCAGCGGTCGCCCTACTGGAAACGATTACTTCCGAAGCACATACTGCTTCAGAGACGCAAGCAGCCGTATGCCAGCATCTCTTTGATGCACTCTTACTCAAACTACGCACGACGACAGAGACCGCGACACCACTGGTTCAAGATCAGGCCCATAGGACCTATAGCCAAGTGCTCAAGCTCATAGAGAAAGATTATCTCACGCTACGCAGTGTCGACGATATTGCACTGAAAATGAACATCGATCCCTCCTATATCGCACGGCTCTTCAAGCGTTATCATGACACCACCCCTTATCGTTGTTTGATTGCGATGAAAATGAACCACGCGATGAACCAATTACTCAACACCAGCGATACGGTGACAAAAATTGCCCTCGATATCGGATTCGATAACCCATTCCACTTCACACGTGCTTTTAAGACGATCCACAGCATCCCGCCGACCCACTACCGAAACCAGCAAAGCTAATCTGAGAGCAGAGGCTCACCGAATCGATCAGGAAGGTTCGCGTTGAGTCTGTATCATACGCATCAGGCTCAACGCGAACAGAGCAACTTACTCGCTGATCGTCACATTCGCAAAGTTTGCTGTTGCGAGATCATTATTCTGCGAGGATACCGCCAATCCCACATAGACATCTCCGGACATCGGAATCGTCATCGTCGTTGAAGTCATCCATGTAGTGCCGTCCTGCGAATAGGAGCTCGTGAAGCTATTGCCCACGCGCTGAAGTCGGAACCAAGGGCTCTGAGTGCTACCCGGCGACGAGTGTGCTACATACTGTGTATTATCTGAGGTTTGATCACCGTCGCGATACTGAGTGCGAATGATTTTCTTATCATCCGTGAGCAATGTCATGATATTGAGCGAATCCGTCGCGAGTGTATCACGAATCATAATGCCTGCCTTTGACCAACGGGCAGTCTTATCAAACGCAGCCAACCGAGCGGTCATCGTGAAATCACCAGACAACTCTTTGTGCACGAAATGAAAGCTATCATGCTGCCCCCACACATCGCCATTACCGATGACTTTCAACGAGCTCTCAGTAAAGGCACCTGGTAACGTCACACTACCAATGTCTTCACTCGTCCATGTATCAATAAACTGAAACGTATCCAGGTTCACAGCACCGACGAATTTCACCACCAGATCTTTCACACCTACGACCGTCTCTGGTAGAATCATTGTGCGTAGTTGAAAGGCATCCCAGTCGCCAGTCGAAGGCGTTGTGATTGAGGCAATGATCGGTCCGGCATCACTCCCATCTCGGAACTCAATGCGGGTATTATTATTCTTGGTCGCATAACGAACCGTCAACGTCTGTGCACCGGTGCCAAAGTCGAAATTGTCGAAGCGCATCCAGCTACTATTAGTATGCCCTAGCTTATCGCCTTGAACCGTTTTCAGTGGAAGAATTGTTAAATCTTTACCACCTGGCTCGTAATCGAAACTAATCGCTTTCACTGGCATGTTTTTAATGCGAAAAGAGATTTCACCGACGACACCGCTCACGCCTCCACCATTAGCATTGCGGTATGGAGTCGTGGTCAGTGTATACTGACCGTTCTTCGGATACTCGCCGACAGCGTATATATCATCCGCAAACAGAGTGAACGGATAGTCATTGCGCGTCACTGATCCCGTCGAGTCCGGCGCCACCCAATCAATCACAAGGCTCCCTTGTGCGGCATCCGGATTAGCGACGATCGCCAAAGAGCTTGGATCCGTCACCCAATCTGCATATTCTGCGTAGTTAAACACACCCCCCTCGCTGAGATTATCCAGATTGATGTCCGCCCCCTGATTTTGGCCATACACGGTGTAAGAGTTGATCGTGCGCACCGTTGGGTCGAGTGTCTCGAGGATATAGCGATCAATCAAACGATCACCATCAGAGCTACTGTCCACTAGTGCCGAATTCGTAGCACTATAGCCGAGATCCACGAAGTAATCCTGCGGCACATAGCCTCTGATATACGGTTCCGGCTGCATGGGTTGACGACGTGGATCGTCGCGCGCAATGAGTGCATCATTCACTGCCAAGGCATCGAGCCCCAAGCCTTGCGGCTCACCCGAGGCATGACAATTCAAACAGAACATGTTGAACGAGGACTCTGGGCGTTTTCCGTCGTGAAACAAGGGCGCCTCAGGGAACAACAGGTCGTCTCTCACACTGTGCACGCCGGCAGGTAGATTAAAACGATGTGCTTTGTTATCTCCGGTATAATCATAGTATGCAGCATAGCGCGCATAGGTCTTCCCGCCGAGGGCTGCTAGCTGAAAGGTGATGTTATCATGGGAAAGCTCCGGATAAAGCGCCGCTTGATTCGCCAGTGCTGTATTTGACTCAACCCCGACGAGGGTGGCACCTGCGTGATTCGCACAGACTTCTGGATCAAAGGACTGCGCAAACACTTTGAAATCATCTAACCACCCTCTAAAGCTCGTTGCACCGTCTTGCGCAGAGCCAAGATAAAGCGTGCCGGGGTTCCCCGATGCAGTGTTCATTTGAAATAGAGCCGAACTATGCTCGAAGTAGTCTAGCAAGAAGCCATTGTGGTAGAGTTCTACCATCTTACCTGCATTCATCACTTGTATTCCGAGATGTGCCCAGCCATTGAGATCAGGCACCAAGAACTCGGCAATGAGCACACCACCTTGGCGAATCACCACCTTATCGTCGCCACTCATTCGTGTGAGGCTCACTTCAGTCGCATCGGGAAATGTTAAGAGGCGGCTATCACTACCATCGCTGAAGCGGCAATCGACAAAGACTCCGATATACCAATTACTTCCGTCGGCTTTCGAGCCATTATTGGGCACCGTATATTTGACGCCCCATTGATCTTCGAGCCACACACCTTTACCATGCACCCCTCCATTGGCCAAGGGTTCGACCCGCACACCGTTGGTCGTGATTGTATTGGCATACCCCACTTTTACTGGAAATGCCTCACCATATTGTGGTGTATCCCAACCACCCTCTGCCAATGGCGAAGCCGTGGCAGCATTATCGAAACGGACAGGTGCATTGAATTCATCATTCACCCAATCCCAACCATCGTGCGGCTTCAAAGTCACCGTATGATTGCTCGCATTCGTGAGATGCAGATACTCCAGGCCTACGTTCATGCGCGATACGATAAAGCCATTCGGATTCAAATAGTCGTCAAAAGGAAATTGCGCAGTGGTCACGCCATCTTGCACCCACCATACTACATCATACGGCAGTGTGGGATGCATCTTTTCATTGTAACCGAAAATATTCTCCATCGAATCAAAGAAGGCAGTGTTCTGCCCTGCTGCGACCGGCTTATTCAAATCTCCGCCATCGCCATTGGAATTACCTGAGCCCAACAAACGCCAACGATTCGCGGCCACAGGATCACTATACAACTCGGTATCCCGCACATACTCATAGGATTTGCGAATACCATAATCGATATTGTTAATCAGGTTATCCATCATAATAATCTTGCCCCGAGTCCATAAGCCAACGACGGCAAATCCCATCTTCGGATCGGAATTCTCAAAGGTTTCATCGGCGCCGGCGACACGCGATGCATTATTATAGCGCGGATTGACGCCCAACTTTTTACTGCCAGTCACTGGATCTTCTCCAATGTTCAGATTACTCTGAAAAGTGGTGAATACGATATTATCGCCCTTGAAATCGACCCATGGATACGTGCCTCCAAACAAGCCATCTTCAGGGATTACATTGCCAAAGCTGTCGCGAAATTTGTGAACTGCCAGGCCATACGTTGTGCCTGATGTATTCGGATCACCATCGTTTTCCCATTCGCCATTGATACGCTTGTCATAGGGTGCGACAGAGAACGGGATGAGATTATCAAACCCATCTGTCGGGTCATTCGGATCGCCATTGATCGTCCCATCTGATGAATACGCATATACAATATCTGTATACGAGATCGCAGTGGGAGCACCTGTGTTGGGATGATTATATTGCCAGTTGCCCTTGTTAATGCGCACCACCAGTAGTTGCCCGTCGGCTGTCACCACAGGTTCCAAAAAGGGAGGCACATCGCCTAGAACATCCATGAAGTCGCGCTCAGGTCGCCCGCCCCACTCACTGGAAGGCAAAGGTCGGATGCTAATAAACTCGGCATTCGCGGTCTTGGGGTTTTTCACCTTCACCTCGGTCGCATTCATACGAAAGTCCAAGGGGCCATTGCCGTTCACTTGCACATAAGAATATACATAGAACTTATAGACATCAATCCAGCCATGCGTCACATCGAACTCTGCATATGGAGAATTCGGGTCCACATCGCCAATTGCAAATTGCTTAAAAACCGCATCGCTATAGCCATCGCGCTTCTTAATACGCTGCGATATATTGCGGTTTACCCCACCCATATTACGAGTAGGCATCACCCCCATCTTGTTTGAGTCGCGCGGACCTTGTTCATAGATAAAGATGTTTTCATTAAACCCATCCGTAAGCGGGTCGGTATCAACGAAGTGCTTACTCAACTTTTCAGGGGCAACGATGTTCCAGATAAACTGTGCACCAGGATGCAGAGCAATACGCCCATCACGTGTCGTGCGATAATTGCCCATCGTCGATTGCGTGAAAAATGCACGATCACTCTCTTGAGTGGGCGAATCATTAGTCGTCAAGATCAAGGTGTCGCGATCGATCAAGGGCACCTCAGGCATGACGTGCCCTTGTGCATGAGTCTGTGATTGGAAAACGGGTAGCGTTAAGGAAAGGCAGACAGCAAAGCATCTGCCGAACTCACATAAGTGTCGGTTATTCATGGTTGGGGTAGGTTTTGGGTAGAAACCTCCAAGCGTAGCACTCAGAGGGTAGAATGGTAGAGGTAAACGTTTACCATTCTACTATAACACACACTCTCAACGGGACTCCATAGCTATAGATGGACTCCCCTACCTATTTCTGACCCCAACGCAGGAATAGAAATGCACAACTAAATGATCTTGTGCACGATACGGCGAACCGGAGGGTTCTTCGACATTTCCTGTGAGCGCTTGCAACTTCTCCAACTGCACAAAGTTAAAGACTATGCTCATTGGAGGCTCTCAGACGCACCATCAACAACGCACATTTGGCAGAACAATTCTCACACTACGCACACGGCAATAAACCATACAATCGCCACATCAGAGTAGATTATTGCTACGCCATCTCCGGCAGACCTACGTCTGCCCTAAATTGTTCTGCCACAAACACGTATCCTGAGCACAGCGATTAAAATCTGACTACCTTCAATCACCTTTATTCCGCCAACAAGAATTCCACTGAAAATGGCGAAGAACCAACCGGAGCCGCCCACGCATCCAATATGCCTACTGATGCGGTTTTAAACCTTTAGCCCTAGGCTCCTTGACATACTCGCTATAGTCGAGGCAGTCGTAATGCTCACGGATGCGCTGATACTCCTCGGTTAGCTGCTTACGGATCGGAGCGTATTCAGGATGATCATACACACTCGTCATTTCCTCAGGATCTTTCTCTAGATCAAACATCTGCCACTCATCATACTGCGGCATATAAAACAGCTTATAGCGATCAGTCCGCACACCATCGTGCTGCGGCACATTATGCACACCCGGATTCTCATAATAGGCGTAATAAATACTTTCGCGCCAGTCTTTGGGTTGTTCGCCCTGAAATAAAGGCAGCAAGCTCTCGCCTTGGATAGCATCCGGAACCTCCGCCCCGGCCACTTCCAAGAAGGTGGGCGCGTAATCGATGTTCTGAATCAATGCTTCGTTGCGTGTGCCAGCCTCAATGACTGCAGGCCAACGCACTAGAAACGGCATCGATAGGCTCTGTTCAAACATCCAGCGCTTGTCATACCAACCGTGCTCGCCCAGGTAGAAGCCCTGATCGGATGAATAAATCACAATCGTATTCTCACTCAGTCCGGCTTCATCGAGATAGTCTAAAAGACGACCGACGTTCTCATCGACTGCACGGATCACACGCAGGTAGTCGCGAATATAGCGATGATACTTCCACAGTAAGATATCCTCGTCACTCATCTCGCCCTCCTTCATGGCTGCGATTAGTTTCTGATTCTTAGGCTCATAAGCGGCATCCCAATTTGCCTTTTCCTGCGCAGTCATGCGTGGATACTCGTCATTGGGCCAGTCGTCATAGAATTGCTCAGGAAACGGTGTCCGCCCATGAAACTTCAAATCGTGCTTCCAGTGAAAATGACGATCCAAGGTCATTTCATTGGTTTTCAATACTTCAGAGCGGCCCGAATAATCGTCGAAAAGTGTATACGGCACAGGCATCTCGACATCGTCAAATAAGGTCAAATGGCGCTGAGCAGCGACCCAATTGCGATGCGGCGCTTTATGCTGCGACATCAACATAAAGGGTTTGCTCTGGTCGCGATTCTCCAACCACTCGATACTCATATCGGTGATCAAATCCGTCACATACCCCTCACGAACCACAATCCCCCCAGGCGTGCGAAACTTAGGCTTATAGTAATAACCCTGCCCCGGCAGCACCTCCCAGTGGTCAAAACCAACGGGCTCGGTGCCCAGGTGCCATTTGCCAATCACTGCGGTTTGATAGCCAGCATCTTGCAAGCGCTTCGGGAAGGTATCCTGCCCACCATCGAAGCGATCCCCATTTTGGCGAAAACCGTTCACATGGCTGTGCTTCCCCGTGAGGATGCAGGCGCGCGAGGGCCCACAGATCGAATTCGCGACAAAGGACTGCGTAAAGATCGCCCCTTCATTTGCGAGACGATCAATATTCGGTGTCGGCGCGACATCCTTGAGCGGTCCACCATAGGCCGAAATCGCATTCAGCGCATGGTCGTCCGAAAAGATGAAGACAATGTTTGGCTGTGTCGTTGTATCCGCTGTGAGCGTCGCAGATGCGACAGCCAAAGGCAGCAGAGTCAGTATCTTTAGGAATGTATCGCGCATGGAATGAAGTCTCTATCGTTGGGTGAAATTAAGCACGGAAATTATACACGCGTGCAGTGCACCGTCACAATTTCAAATGGTTTCACTTCGATTTCGAAACACTTGCTCTGCGTATCGAAATCAATGCTGTCCCCCGGACGCTCCAGCAGATCGCAACGGCGAACCTGATTAACATCGAGACCAAGATCCACCTTGACCTTGCCGCGTGTGCCGTGCGCTTCGTAGAGACGAACGATCACTGCGTCGCCCTCTTCAGCAACCTTCAAAGCGCTCACGAGCACTCCCGAACGATCTACCGAGACCAGCGATTGCTGTGCAGGCAAAGATCCCTCAGCGCTTGGCGCGACTTTCGAGACGGCAAGCGGATGATTCAAGCGGTAGCCCTCTTCGACCACACCACCCTGCTGCAAAGTGCCGGCATGCGGGAAGAACGCATAGGTAAACTCATGGCGCCCACGGTCTGCAACCGGATCTGGGAAGGTGCTCGCATTGAGCAAGGTCAAGCGCAGCATATTGCCCTGACAGCAGTAGCCATACTTGCAGTCGTTCAGCAACGCGACGCCATAGTCTGGCTCGGCGAGATGCGCCCAATGATGTCCACAGACTTCGAACTTCGCCATATCCCATGAGGTATTGCGATGCGTCGGACGCTCGACGTGACCATATTGAATTTCGTAGGTCGCACTTGGAGAATGTAGCTTCAACGGGAAAGCCGCCTTCAGCACCTTATGGTCTTCGTGCCAATCGAACACGTTGGCGATGTCCAATCGTGCACTCCCAGCACGCAAGGTAATCTCTTGCGTGAATTGGCTCTTACCAAAGGCACCCGAAACACGCACTTTTGCAAATTCTGGTGTGTCGACAACAAGCTCTGCATTGGCATCCGCCATTACGGTATCTTGCTTTTCCGCATAGAACACATCGAGGTCCCAAGCGTCCCACTCAATCGGATGATCGTCGTGGATGTGTAGCACGTTCGCTGCACCATCGATCAATTCGCGACCCTGATCCAAATCGATCGCGCTGATGATTTGACCGTGTAAATTCAGCGTATAGCGCATCAATCCGTTCTCAAGCACAAGAGTCTCACCGACACGCTGCGCGCTGACAGTGGTGACTGATTCCGGCAGTGCTACAGTCGCAAGATCGTTGACCTGATAGCCTTGCATTGGTGCTTCCAACCATTGGCCTTGGTCTCCGTCGACCACGACTTCGGCGCGCTCAACAGGCGAGTAATTCCATACGAGTGCCGGCTCCGCGGCGTCTCCAGTCGAGACTGACTGCACCGTCTCGGCAGCGGCATGTGCTTTCGCTTGTTCCGCCAAATCCTTAATCATCGCGTAGTCACGTTTCGCATCGTCATAGACGCGTTGAATCGAACTACCCGGAATGATGTCGTGGAATTGGTTTAACAATAACAACTTCCATGCGCGATCAAGTGCGCCGGCACGACCACCACGCGCAGCAGCGCCCGGACGCTCGTAGACATCCCAAATCGATGTCGCATCGACCGGTGCCATCGCGGCCTCAGATTCAATCCCCATGCTATAGCTCAAGGCATCTTGCAGTTCCGCCTCGCGGAGCAAGCGCTCACATTCTCGATTCGAACGTTTAACAGCAGCCTGAGTGGTCAAGGTGCCACGGTGCAGCTCGAGATACAATTCGCCCACCCATACTGGAAGGTCGCGTGCATCCGCTTCAGCCTTCGGGAAGAAGTCCATGACCTTCTCAACAGTGACCTTTGGAATACCTTCAAAATCTTCAAAGCGACGCGCATCTTCCAAGTGTGCACGAGTCGGGCCACCCCCGCCATCACCCCAGCCGAAGGGCACGATCGCACGCGTCGCACGGTCTTTATCGCGGAAACGCTCTGCCGCTGGCACCAGCAAATCGGCTTCCAGTGTGGCATTGTAAGTATCGCACGGCGGGAAGTGCGTGAACACGCCTGTGCCATCGATGCCCTGCCACTCAAAAGTGTGGTGTGGGAATTTATTAAACTGACTCCAGGAAATCTTCTGAGTCATGAAATAGTCGATGCCCGATTGCTTAAGCAACTGCGGCATACTCGCGGCATAGCCGAATACATCCGGCAGCCACATGTCCTTCGTCTCATAGTCGAACTCGTCCATGAAATAGCGCTTACCGTGCACGATCTGACGCACGAGCGACTCACCAGAGGTCACATTACAATCGGCCTCGATCCACATCGAGCCCACCGGCTCCCATTGGCCACGCTTCACGGCCGCTTGGATATCCGCATAAATGTCCGGATAGTAGTGCTTCATCCATGCATACTGAATCGGCTGCGAGCAGGAAAAGCTATACTCTGGATATTCCTCCATGTAGCGCAGCTGCGTCGAGAACGTGCGTGCACATTTACGAATCGTCTCACGAATCGGCCAGAGCCACGCGGTATCGATATGCGCATGCCCGACTGCAGAGAAATGGCACTGCGTGTCGCCGTTCTTCTTCTCCATTAGAGGACGTAAAATTTCACGCACCTTCGCCAAACTGCTACGATCCCCAGGGACAAATGCATTGAGCGCCTCATTGCATCCGTAGAGCAACTGCGCACGACGCATGCTCTGCTCTGGCATCACCTCCAACGCGGTCACGGCTGAATGAAAGTCGCGATACGTCAACCATGCGTCCTCATCCCAAACTCCCAAAGCCGCACGAGTGACTTTAGACATCGGCTCTTTTTCGAAACGCACATAGTTGCCATCTGGCGCTTTCCCCATGAAATCGGGATCTTCACCATTGGCAGCCATTTCTAAATAGACTTCAACCGACTCGCCTCCTTGAGCGTCTTTAAATAGGCGCAAATCATTGCGGTTACGATTGATCGCGGCAAATGGCTTACCCTGCCAGAAACCAAGCCCCTCCGCGGTGAAACCCTCTTCATCGCGTATCGTCTGCACGGTATAGTCAAAAAGCACCGCAACCGTTTTTCCAGCCCAGCTGGCTGGCACCTCACCATTGAGACGGAACCAAGTCGTCGACCACGGCTGCCCCCAGGATCCGCCGACTTCAAAGGCTTCATAGTCCGCGGTAAAAGCTTGCGCAGGAGGGATCGGCTCTCCGTCCCCTAATACCTTGAAGGATGCCATGCTCAACGGCACCGTTTCACTGTAAAGAAGTGGCTTAAAATCAGAATCAATCGCCTTCTTTAGGCGCTGTAGTGTTAACTCGGGATGCTTTTGCATATGAAAAATACTCTTTAAATAAAACGTTTTCTTAAAAATTCGATAATGGATTCACTACTTTGAGAGGGCAATTGACGGCCAGTTGAATCGCGGTCCTGCCGGAAGATCCTGCAGCCAGACGACCACATTGGCCAAAAACACTGAGTGAATATGACTTAAATCCACACGAAGCTCGGGGCTCTGTCAACCTTTAAGGTAAACGTTTCCCTTTTGCAATTTAGCCGAATTCCAGCTGAATACACCCTCTGTTCCGGACTTACCGCCCGTCCGCCGCGGGGCGCATGCGCCGTTGCGCTTCGAGCTGCTCGTGGAACTGCTCAACCAGCTCTGCGTATTCAGGCTGGGCGCTTATGTCATTCCGCTCTGCTGGATCCACTTCGTGGTCATACAGCGCGCTGACGATTTCGTCGCCCTTCCCCCACTCACAGTAACGAAAACGCTCAGTGCGGAGCGAATAGAGACCATCCTTAAACTGCGTATATGCCAGCCCTTGCCATTGCGCATCGCCCATCTGCAGATCCTCTAGCAGCGGCACAAAGCTTCGACCACTCACCCGCTCCGGATCGGGCAACCCCGCGAGCTCGGCCAACGATGGATATAAATCAATAAATTCAATCACTCGATTCACATCGGCATCACCACGCCGCCCGGGCACTTTCAAAATCAATGGCGAACGCGAAGATAGCTCCCAAACAGTCGCCTTACCCCACCAGCCTTTCTCCCAATTGTGGTAACCATGATCCCCCATAAAGACGATAATCGTATCCTCATACAGATTCGCCACCTTCAACTCGGCGACCATCTCACCAACGAGAGAGTCCACATACGAAATACAGGCATACCACGCACGCAGCAGCTCCTTGCGCCCTTGCTCATCAATTCCATCGATCTCGACCATCCAATCGTCAAATGAGCCAAATGCAGCCTCCGGTAAACCGTCGCGCGTTGCATTTTCTGGCAAGCGAATGCTCTCCAGAGGATACATATCAAAGAATTCCTTCGGCGCAAAAAACGGGTCGTGCGGTCGCATTAAACCCGCAGCCAGAAAGAATGGCTGCTCGATCTCCTGCTGCTTCTTGATCTCGACCTTCACAGTGTTCACCACCCAGTCATCCCACAGCGTGCCCTCTTCGACTGCGCGCCATGTAATCCAAGGCAAAGCACCGCCAGTCACATCTCTGGATGCACCAAAGGTCGCCCCAAACTCATCGAAGCGCCAATTCGGATCGCAAGTATCCCAGCTCGGTTCATCAAAAATCTGATCATGGTGAAAGACCTTACCCACCGTCGCCGTATAGTAGCCATTCTCACGGAAATGCTGTGGCAGCGTGACTAAATCCGGACATGCATCACGGAAGCGCGCCTTGTTATCGATCACTCCCACCTCATGCGGTCGGCGACCAGTCAAGAACGACGCACGACTCGGGCCACACACAGCCGCCTGCGCATACGCACGACGAAAGCGGTAGCCTTCGCTCGCAAGCTGATCGATGTGCGGTGTTTGCACCACTGGGTGCCCCCAGGCTCCTAGTAATTCATTCAGATCATCCGCGACAATCAATAATACATTCGGCTTAGCCGCAGCAGGCTGAGCAAGTAATACAAACAGGCCGCAAACAAATGGGATAAAGCGAAATAGAGGACTCATACGTGTAAACTTCATAATGATACGAAACACCGTAAACAGGCGAAAAATAAATATCAAGGAAAACGTTTTCTTTTTATTCTTGCATCGCCGCGCGATTCGCTACTTACATGGAACGCTCAAATCCAACAATTTAACCATTAAAAGGAAACAACATGGCAGAACACAAAAGTGGTATCGACGAAATCCTCGATAGATGGCGTCACGAAGTTAAAAATAAAGAGCGTCGGATCATCTCGTTTGAAGAAACAGTTGAGCTAAAAATCAACTCGATCAAAGCGCTGATCTACCCTGAGCGCATCGCGCTCGATGGCTGGGAAGTGCGTGAGTTTACATATACGCGTAAGCGAGAGAAGATCTTCAAGGGCGACTGGCGCCCGATCAAAGTCGGCGAAACATGGGGCGGCCCAGACGTCAGTGCATTGTTTCGCTGCAAAGGGCAGATGCCTAAAGAATTTGCCGGCAAGAAAGTCGCGCTCAAGGTTTACTTCGGCGGTGACGGCCTACTTTACTTGAATGGCGCCCCCTATCACGGTCTGGACCCGTTCCGCGACACCGTGATGCTCACGGACTGTGCAACCGGTGAGGAAACCTACGACTTCGAAACCGAGGCCTATATCTTCTGGCACTTTGGAGAATCCGAGATCAAGAGAGTCGAATGCTCCGAGTTCGCGGTGATGGACCAAGAGATGAGTGACATCTATTGGGACCTACGCGCGGCTTACAATGTGCTCGCAGTGCCTGATCAAGACCCAGATCTACTCGCCTTCCTCAAAGCCGGAATCGATAAAGCCATCTGGGTCATTGATCAATACGAACAAGATCCTGAGAAAGCGCGCGCCAATGCCCGCAAAGCACGTGAAGTGCTCCGCAAGGAAATCTACGAAACCGATCTCTTCAAAAAAGAAGGTTTGGTTCACCTTTGCGGCAACTCGCACTTGGACGTGGTCTTCCTCTGGACCCACGCCGAGTTTGTGCGTAAGCTAGGCCGCACACACGCGACCACGCTGCGCCTCATGGAGCAGTATCCGGATTACAAGTTCAGCCAGAGTCAGGCGCTGATGTATCAGGAAATGAAGGACAACTACCCGACAATGTTCGAGGAAGTGAAAAAGCGTGTCCAGACTGGCCAGTGGGAAGTCATCGGTGCGTTCTGGGTTGAGCCTGACTGCAATCTCATCTCTGGTGAGTCTTTCGTGCGTCAGACACTCTACGGCACACGTTTCTTCGAGAAAGAATTCGGCATCACCCCGAAGACTTGCTGGATGCCCGATGTATTCGGCAATGCGTGGACCATGCCGCAGATCCTCAAGAAGAGTGGTCTCGAATATTTCGTTACTCACAAGATGGTGACTTGGAATGACACCAATAAATGGACCAAGCACAACTTCTGGTGGCAAGGGCCAGACGGTTCCCGCATCATGGGCGTCGTTCCGCCAACTCACTTCATCGGCACCATTGAGCCCGACCACATGCGTGATCACTGGGAGAACTACAGCAACAAGGAAGACATCCAAGAGAGCCTCTACAACTATGGTTGGGGCGACGGTGGAGGTGGCCCGGACTGCGAAATGTTGGAATACATGAAGCGCTACGAGAACTTCCCGGGCGTCACTCCAACCAAGTCCAATACGATCGAAGGTGCACTGGGTAGCATGCGCACGCGTGCCCTCGATGCAGATATTCCAGTCGTGAATGACGAGCTCTACCTGGAAGAGCACCGTGGCGTGTTCACCACCAAGGGTCGCCTAAAGAAGCTCAACCGTCGCAGCGAATTCCTCTATCGCAATGCAGAGCTATGGTCCTACTTCTCACCAACCGACTATCCAGCCGAAGAGCTGGAAGCTGGCTGGAAGGATGTTTTGACCAATCAGTTCCACGACTCCCTGCCAGGCTCACATATTCCTCCAGTCTATCTAGACCTGCAGGACACCTACGAAGGCACGTTCGCGACCGGCAACACTGCGATCAGCAACGCCTTCGGTGGCATCACCGCGCAGATCGATACCCGTTGCTCCGCCAATGCAAATGCTCAACCAGTCGTCATTTTCAATTCTCAGGAATGGAAACGCGACGGGGTGATCAAGTTGGAACACGCGGAAAGCGAGATCCACGTCACTGACCGCGATGGCCAAGAGCTACCGCATCAGTTCATCACCTGCTACGAAACTGGTAAGACACTACTCGTCTTCCAACCTGAAGCAGTGCCAGCCTTCGGCTACAGCGTTTACTACATCCACGAGGGTGCCGGCAAAGCGCAGTTTGAGAACATCGCTGCAACTGCATCGACCTTGGAAAATGAGCGCCTACGGGTCGAACTGGATAACAACGGCGAGATCATCTGTATTCACGACAAGACTACAGGTAGAGAGCTCTTCTCTCCGGATCAGCGCGGTAATGTGTTTAAGCTATATGAAGACGTCCCTGGCAAATATGACGCATGGGACATCGCACCGACCTACACCAAGGTAGAGTTCGAACTTCCGGGCTGCATTGTTAAAATCTCAGAGCAAGGCCCTGTCCGAAGCTCACTGGAAATCCGCAAGTCCACTGGCGCATCCGACATCGTCCAGAAGATGGTGCTCTATCGCAACAGTGCACGCGTCGATTTCGAGACCATGATCGACTGGCAAGATCAGAAGCGCATGCTAAAAGTCCGCTTCTTCACGCCATTGGTCACGCGCACTGCGACCTATGACATCCCATTCGGCACCATTGAGCGCAGCACCTACAAGAACAACTCCTTCGATGAAGCGAAGTTTGAAGTGCCAGGCCACATGTGGATGGACATGAGCCAACCTGACTACGGTCTGAGCCTACTCACCGATAGTAAATACGGCTATGAAGCCTATGACGGCATGATGGCGCTCACACTGCTCCGCGGCCCAATGAACCCGGACCCGATGTCGGATCAGGAAGTGCATCACTTCACCTACTCGCTGTATCCACACGCGAATTCATGGCGTGAGGCACAAACACCGCTGCAAGCATTGGAACTCAATAACCCGATGCATGCCGTGCTCGAAGACGCACACGAAGGTGCACTGCCACAAGCACACTCCTACATGCAACTAGACGCAAATGGTGTGTTCATCGAAGCAGTGAAACAGGCTGAAGACGGCAAGGAACTCATTATCCGCATCGTCGAACGCTATGGCAACAGCAGCCAGGCAAGCCTCTCGTTTCCAACGGCGATTCAGTCCGCTGAAGAAGTCGATCTCATGGAAAAGAACGCACAAGCGATCGAGTTCAACCACGATCAAATTGCACTCTCCTTCCAGCCCTACGAGATCCGCAGCTTGAAGATCACCTTAGCCTAATATCCGAAAGAATATAGGCACACACACAAATCAGATGCTTCGCATGAAGTGTCTCAACTGCCCGGATATCTCATATGAGGTGTCCGGGCTTTTCTATTCTCTTGAAGCCTTAAGATACAAAATACTAGTGCACCTTGATTGGGCCCGGGTGATGGATCGCCTCGGCATTTCGAGACGCTCCCGGTAACTCTGCATGCGGATTATGCGAGCCAGTGACTTTCCCCTTGGGCTGAATCACTCCGGCTTCAATGCGTGGCGGCGCATGTCGGTGCGGCGTTGGATTGTCGGGTAGTGTATCACCCGTCTGCTCAGACCATCGCGCTAAGAGCGCACGCCCCTGTTCGAGCACCGACGCATATTCCGGATTGGCGGCAAGGTTTACCAACTGATCGGGATCCTTACTGAGGTCATACAATTCCATCAAAGGAGACGGTGTCCGAAAAATCTGCTGCTGCGCGGCGTTCGTTTGTCCCGCGGCCTGTGCTTTCCAAAGCTCATTGCCAGCCGGAAAGCTGGTATCCGACTCATACGAGAGATTCATCTGATCTGGGTAGCTATTCTGAATATATGCAAAATCACCCATGCGAACGAGTCGACTATGGTTGGAATACACATGCCAATTCTGCTCAGCAAAAAGCACTTCGCGCACCGTGGCGTCTGCATCCTGCAAGATCGGCACAAAGCTTTGCCCCTGAATACAGTCCGGAACCTCGACTCCTGCCAGCTCCAAACAAGTGGCGCTTAAATCAATACTACTAATGAAGCTTTCCGTCGTGGCACCGCCTTGAAGCAACTTGGGATAGTGCACCACCCATGGCGTTTTGATACCACTGTCGTAGAGGCGCGATTTACAACGCGGGAATGGGCGACCATTATCGGCTGCCACCACTATCACGGTATTGTCCAACACGCCCTGCTCGTGAAGCGCATTCACTACTTGCCCCACATAGTAGTCGAAGCGACTCACTTCATGATAATAGCTGGCTAGATCGTCTCGTGTGACTTTTGAATCAAACAAATAAGGCGGCACCACAATACCTTCCAAGTCATAGCGTGGCGCATGCTCCGTAAACTGCCAATTGCGATGCGCGTCATTGGAAGCAAACCAGAAGAAAAATGGAGCATCCTTCGGGCGCTCGTGCACCACATCCAACCAATCTTCTGAACCGCTCGGCTTGCCTTTGGTGAGGATGGCATCAAAGGCACGATCCTCACTTCCAAACATATGATTCTTCCCTGCTAAGACGGTATAATAGCCCGCTTGGCGCAGCAGTTCAGGGAAACGCACTTGTTCGTCCGGCAATCGAACATGCAACTCGGGCGCACCGCTATTATGCGGGTAGCGCCCTGTTATAATACTACAACGACTCGGGCTACAGCTGCTGATGGTCAAGTAGGCGTTATCGAAACGCATCCCCGCATCCGCCAAAGCATCAATCTGCGGTGTCTGAATCGTCGGATGCCCATAACACCCGAAGTCTTCCTGCGATACATCGTCCGCAATAAAGAATACAAAGTTCGGGCGCTCCGCGTGCAGCTGAGCGCCGACCAGCAGGGCCAGCGCTAGCAGAAAGCCACTAGTGCGTGTCTTTCGACCCAGAATATGGAATCGCATCCGCATCATAATCATACTTAGAGAAGTCTGGCTTCTTGCCAGAACTGTAGTATTTACGAATGATTCGACCGGCTTCCGCGAGCAATGCAAAACGTGCATTCGGCGTCACATGATCTTCCTCAAAGGCAAACCGAGTATGCGTGTAGTCAATCCCCCAGAGATTCTCATCAAGCACGATCCGCGCGAGATGAATGGGGTCCTTGGCGCAGCGCAGCACGCCAGCGTTTTCGCCCCAAACCGTCGTATAGTCGACGCCCGCCTTGACCATACGCTTCTTCATGCGCTTCACTTCAGGAATATTCTCGAAACCGGTATTCTGTAGAATACAGCCATAGGAATCCGCGATCTCCATCAAGTATTCATTATCGATCATCAGGCGCACGCCATTATGACCGCCACCGCCCTTGGCGGCCTTACGGATGTCGTCGTCATTGATCGCAGCGCCTGGCAGATAGACCAATGGCTTGGCATCGAGACCATAGTCTTTGATGCGATCGACCACATTCTCGATCTGCACGCGGAAGGTATTGCGCTTGGTATCGCGATACCAAAAGAGCATGTCTTCCCAGAATTGACCTGTGATAGTCTTCGGCATCGGGATTTCGACACTCGCCCAATCAGCAAACTCAGTGCCCCATGCCTTGTTGGCGGCCGCGAGGCTGTCATACTTCGCTTGCATGTGCTTGCGGAAGTCGGCTTGAGCCAAAGGCGAGTAACAGGCAAAGGCCTGCGCAACATCAGTGCGCCCCATGGTCCAGTTGGCCGGATAGATCCCCTCGCCCGCTGGCCCAAGGTCGATCACGATATATTCCACCAAGTGCAACATGTCCTTGCCCTTCAACGTATCGAGGATCTTTTCCAAACGTGACTTCAAGACCTGCTCCATCTCCGGATACCAGTGACTGATGCAATTTTTGGAATACTCTCCATATTGATCAATCATGCGCGCATCGGGGTTTTTCTCATAAAACCACCTTGGCGGCGCCATCATGACGCCAGCGATTAGCTTAATCTTGAACTGCGCACGCTTCACTTCATCAAGCAAATCATCATAGGCATGCTCGTCCCAATGCCCTTCTGACTTCTCAAACGCATTCCATTCGGTATGGATGCGGATCATCTGACAACCGATCTCCTTATAGAGCTCATAGCGCTGGCGCAGCTTCTCCGCAGGTTGCTTCTCCCAAGTCGGATGCTCCGAGAAGCAGATACGGTTTTCCGTAATCTCTGGATACGGATTAGTGACCATCGGGTCCTGCATCACATCGACCGAGCCGGCCATACATGTTGTCGCAGCAAGTGCCGCGCACACTAAAGAGCTATAAAGTGTTTTCATCATTCGAAATTCTAAAAATCAGATGCCGCGTATTACTTTTTTTCCCAGTGGAAATCATCGCCCTCGATGACAAGGTTAAGTCTGTGTTTGCGGCGACGTGGTTCCGCAAAATCGCTGGGTGCCTCAGCCGCCATCTTTCGCTTGACGGATGCATACTCCGGTGAGTCTGCCAAATTGGTCCATTCGTGCGGGTCGTTGCACACATCATACAGTTCCTCGCCGCCATCACGGTAGCGAATATAGCGCCATTTTTGATTCATGATCGCATACTCATTGGGCTCTGTGCCCGGCAGCATCACTGCACGATCTTGTGCACGCTCCGGATAACGCAAGTCACGCGCCATCGATACGCCATCGAGCCCGTCCTCTTGTGGGAGGCGGCAAAGGTCGAGTAAAGTCGGATACATATCTACCAAACTTGCAGAGGTCTCGAGACTCGCTCCACGAGCAATACCAGGCCCAGCGAAGATCAATGGCACATTGGAGGTGCGCTGCCACAGCGTCTCCTTCCCCCAATTCATCTTTTCACCGAGATGATAGCCGTTGTCACTCCAGAGCACGATCACAGTATTATCACGGTAAGGGCTCGCATCCAGCGCATCCAACACACGGCCCAACATAGCATCCGCATAGGTCACTGACGCGAGATAGCCTCGAATGGCATCCTTATGTATGTCCAAGTTCTCGATTCGCTCCTGAAAGGACCGACGCTCCGCCAAACGTTTGCGTGGTTTTTCTGGCAAATCATCCCAGTCATCCTGTAAATACACCGGCGGGACAATCGCATCGCGATCATATAGATCGAAATACTTCTGCGGCACGTAGTTCGGGAAGTGCGGCGCGTAGAGCCCAAGACCTAAGAAAAACGGCTCGTCATGCTGACGCTGCAACACTTCGACCGCATAATTCGTCCGCATCGTATCTGCCATGCGCTCTTCCTTCTCATTCGGAATTGGCCCCCACTCTAAGAAAAAACCATTTGTTGGAGCTCGGCCCAAACCAATATTGTATGGGCTTGCTGGATACGGGTCCGGCAACATGTCGTGGTGAAACTCCTTCCAAGTTTCCATGCCCCAACCGCGCTTCTTCAGCTCATCATCGCGGATATAAAATTCATCCCATGCACGGCGATCAATGAACCCATGCGCATGGTGAAAGAGCTTCCCCGCACCATAGGTCGCATAGCCAGCATTGTGGAAGGCCATATGCAAGGGCACGATCTCTGGATTTTCAAAGTGGTAAACTTGGTTATGATAGAATCCGGTCGTCGTGGCATAGCGCCCAGTGAAGATCGCAGTTCTAGATGGCGCACAGAATGACCCTGCAGTGTGTGCATTCTGATAAGTCACCCCGCGGGCCGCCAAACGATCCATATTCGGTGTGATCGCCTGCGAATGCCCCATGGGGTTAATCCAATCGTTCAAATCATCGACCGACAAAAAGAGCACATTCGGCCGACTCGAAGCAGCGCAAAGCACCTGCGATAGTAGCAAAAACAATAAAGCGTAGTTAGATTTCAGTTTCATTTTGAAAACATTGGGGGATGATGGGGATTTTTAAATTAGCGCATCCAGCACGGAAGCACAAGCGCTGGGATTATACTTGAACAAAGAAGGAAAACGTATTCCTATATGCAGATATCAGAACTCTCCTCTGTCAATACTTTAAAAAATTTACGCCCCAAACACCCCTCTCAGCGCACAATTCAACAACGTTGACAGTCCACTCAAGTAACGTAGCCTCAGCGACTACTAATAGGGCAACGATTTACTTAAAGGCACCAGTCACTTCTTTCTAAACACATACAAATATGGGTTCCACACCAGCCAAACGCATTACCTCGATCAAAGACATCGCCCAACTGGCGGGTTGCTCAATCGCAACCGTCTCCAAAACCCTGAACAACACAGGCAGCATCAGCCAAGAGTTGCGTGAAAAGATCTTTAAGATCTGCAAGGAGCAAAACTATATGCCGAACTCAGGCGGACGCAATTTGCGCCGCGGCAAGAGTGAAATCGTCGGCCTCCTCTTCTACCCCTCCTGCGCGGCGATCTTTAGCAACGTCTATTACGCGAAAATAATGGAACCCCTGGAAGCGACTATGGATCAACGAGGCTACGACCTCCTATTAACTGGATTTGACCTCGCCGACAGCCCAGACACACCGCCACGCTTCATGCGCCAAGGTAAAGTCGATGGCGTCATCCTATTGGGCGGCTTCCCGCGCGACATCGTCACGCGCCTCGTCAGCTATGGTGTGCCCATGCTCCACCTAGACAGCCATCGCGATAAAATCAAAATCGACAACATCACTTCCGACGGCTACAACGCTTCTGAGCAAGTCGTCGAACACCTTGTCGGCCTCGGACACCGTCGCATCCTCTTCATCGCCCACAACGATGAGGCTACCAACACCGATCAGCGCGAAGCTGGCTTCCTGAACGCAGTCGAACAGCACAAGCTACCGAAAACACTCTGCACCAGCATGCGCGACTTCGCAGACCGACACGAAAGCTACGAAGCCATCCAAAAGCGCATGCAATCATCGAAGCCGCCCACTGCGATTTTCTGCGTCAATGACACGATTGCCCTCCAAACCATCGAAGACCTGCAGGCGGACGGCTATAAAGTGCCCGAGGATGTCAGCGTGTTTGGCTTCAACGATGACAGCGATAGTATCAAATCCAGACCAACGATTTCAACGGTGCGCGTCGACAAGCAAAACCTCGGAAAGATGGGCGCAGAGTCCATCCTACATCGTATCAACAACCCTGACGCCCCGATTCAATCGATCCGCCTCCCCGTGGAACTCATCCACCGCGAGTCCGTCGCCAGCCCGAAGGCCTAATCCGCCCCCCCCCATTGCCGCAGCCACTTCAGATGCGGCAATCCCATGCACTCGAACAGCAAATCGAGCCTGCAGGATATTTCTTCTTGCAATCAATCGGAAAACGTTTTCCTTTAAGTGCAAAATTGCACATGCCTTCTCCCCGAAGGCCAAAGAAAAGTAGCCACATCTGAAACATGACCTCACTCAACATCATCGATAGCTCCATTATCGCCATCTATCTCATCATCACGATGGGCGTTGGCCTCATGATGACCCGCAAGGCGTCCCAAAGCATGGATAATTACTTCCTGGGCGGGCGCAACCTCCCCTGGTATCTACTCGGCATGGCGGGTATGGCAATGTGGTTCGACCTAACCGGCACGATGATCATCACCGCCTTTCTTTACATGCTCGGGCCGAAGGGACTGTTCATTGAGTTTCGCGGCGGCGCCGTGCTCGTGCTCGCCTTCCTGATCTGTTTCACTGGTAAATGGCACCGGCGTTCCGGTTGTATGACCGGCGCAGAGTGGATCGCCTATCGATTTGGACAAGGCAAAGAGGCCAAGTGGATGCGCTTTTTCAAAGCGATCGTGACTCTGATCACGACCGTCGGCCTACTCGCCTACCTAGTGCGTGGCACCAGCTTGTTCGTAGGCATGTTCATTCCACTGTCTCCAATGCTCGTCACGGGTATCATCGTCGCATTTTGCACAGTCTACACGATGCTCGCTGGTTTCTACGGCGTGGTCTTAACAGACCTCGTGCAGGGACTCATCGTATTGGTCGCTTGCGTAATCGTCTCTGTCATGGCTTTCAACCTGGTGCCCGACAGCGAAACACTGGGGCAAATCGCGCATAGCGTGACTGGCAGCACCAGTTGGACCTCGAGCATGCCTGCCTGGGAGGTGGAGATGCCGCCCGGCTACGAAGTCTATGACCTGCTCCTACTCTTTATGGCATTCTACCTACTGCGTAATGTCCTCTATGGCTTCGGCACTGGTGATGAAAACCGCTACTTCGGCGCACGCAGTGACCGTGATTGCACCCTGCAATCCATCCTACAAGGTGTCACTGTCGCCTTTCGCTGGCCGATGATGATGGGCTTCGCGATCATGGGTCTGCTACTGATCCATAATCTCTTCCCCGATAGCAGTAAGATCGAGCAGACCACTGCGATCATCAAAGAATATAAGCCAGACATCGAACAACACTTCTGGCACGAACACACGACCTCGATCATCAACGCGCCACAAAAGCACGACCCACAATTGATCGAACGAATCGAAACCACACTAGGCGACAACTGGAAGCAGCGCCTCCCCGTGGTAGGCTACTCAGGCACGGTCAATCCCGAGCAAATTCTACCAGCGGTGCTGCTCAACAGCATTCCTACCGGATTACGCGGCCTGCTCATCGTTGCGATGCTGGCGGCCATGATGTCGACCCTCACCGGTGAAGTGAATAAGACATCAGCACAATTCGTGAAAGATATTTACCAACTCGGCATCCGGCCTAAAGCGAAGAATCGCGAGCTCATCGCCGTCGCTTATGTCTCCACCGGTGTGATCGTCGCGCTTTCCTTTGCGATGGGCATTTTCGCCGACAGTATCAACGACATCTGGGCGTGGTTCATCATGAGCCTCACTGCCGGCTCCATTGGCCCCTACGTGCTCCGCCTCTACTGGTGGCGCTGTAACGCTTGGGGACAAATCGGCGGCACCGTCCTAGGTGGCGTCGGCGCCGTGATCCAGCGCCTCATTGCCCCGGAAATGTCCGAGCTGAT
The DNA here is from genome assembly GCF_902728235.1 of Lentimonas sp. CC4. Lineage (NCBI taxonomy): Bacteria > Pseudomonadati > Verrucomicrobiota > Lentimonas > Lentimonas sp. CC4. The sequence continues at coordinate 2,347,030 of NZ_CACVBO010000001.1, read as the reverse complement.
TCAATTCCCGCTCATGACAGGCATCTCCGTCATCGGCACCGTCGCATTGTCCTACATGACCGCGCCAACTCCGATGCATGTGTTGAAGAACTTCTACGTGACCACACGCCCCTTCGGCTGGTGGAAACCTATGCGCGAACTCGTCGACCCGACAGAACTCCAGAAATGGGACAAAGAACATCGCAATGACATGCTGGCGGTGCCTTTCGTCATGCTCACACAGGTCACCATCTTCCTCCTGCCGATGCAGCTGATGATTAAGACCTATAGCGCGTTCTTCATCACACTCCCCATCTTCCTATTCGCCATAGCAGGATCCTACTGGTTCCTATGGCGCAACCTCCCTTCGAAGGAGAACCCAGGCACAGATCGGGCGGAACCACTGGTGCAGGAATAGTTTGCGAAGCACTCTATCCAATACCAAATAGATTATCATGAAACACATTCTATTCACTCCTATTTACCAAGAACGCGTCTGGGGCGGCACGAACTTTGAGCAAAAGCTCGGGCGCAGCTTACCCAGCGGTAAAGTCATCGGCGAAAGCTGGGAAATCGTTGATCGTCCCGAAGCGCAGTCAACCACTGCCGAAGGTCAAACGATCCGCGAGCTCATCGCAGCTGACCCCGAAGGTATTATGGGCGCAGGGTGGTCGGCTGATCGCCCCTTCCCGATCCTCGTCAAATGGCTGGATTGTCAGGAAAAGCTCAGCTTACAAGTGCATCCGCCCGCCGACATCGCTCCCAGCCTCGGTGGCGAGCCTAAGACAGAAAACTGGTATATCGCCGACGCCGAACCACACGCGACCCTCATGGCCGGCCTCAAACAGGGCGTCAGTCGCGAAGCCTTCGAAGCAGGCCTCAAAGACAACAACCTCGAGCCACTCGTGCATACCATGTCTGTGCAAGCGGGCGAATCGATCTTCATCCCGAGCGGTCGCATCCACGCCATTGGAGGCGGTAATCTCATCCTTGAGATTCAGCAAAACTCCGACACCACGTATCGTGTTTACGATTGGGGGCGCGTAGGACTAGACGGCACACCGCGAGCGTTGCACATTGAGGAATCACTTAAAAGTTCTGACTTTAACGACTTTGAGCCAGATACGCTCAAGCCCACCGACAGCGACCAGGACCTCGCGCAGAGCGATGTCTTCACACTTAAAAAGAATGTGCGCGCACAAGGTGAAACCATTCGTTTTGAGGCGGGACAGGCACGAATTCTGAGTGTCGTCAAAGGCACGCTCAAAGAAGGCGATGGCTCTGAAATCCAGCGTGGAGACAACGTCCTCCTACCTGCCAAGGAAACCTTCGAATACAAGGTGATCAACGATGCAGAAATCCTCGTCACAGAGAACTTCAGCTAGGACAAACATCCATGCAACGCGGCCCACGCGTGGACATATGAAATTTACAATCGGCACAGATATTGGCGGCACCAATACCACCACAGGTATTGTTGATCCGTCAGGAAAAATCATACGTAGTCACAGTTTTCGAACCGATGACTATGACGACAGTCAACAGTATGCAGCGCAACTCGCAGAAAGCGTTACATCACTCATACAGCAAACTGAGGCAGAGCTCGGCGGAGCGGACGTTGAGTGGCTCGGCATGGGGATTGGTGCACCAAACGGCAACAGCCTACGAAACAGTATCGACCATGCGCCTAACCTGCGCTTCAAAGGCGAAATACTGTTGGCAGACATGCTCAATCAGCACCTGAAGCTACCCACCATTCGGCTCGCGAACGATGCCAACGCAGCCGCGATTGGTGAAAAAATCTACGGCGGCGCAGCAGACTACGATCATTTCATCATGATTACGCTCGGCACTGGACTGGGCAGCGGCATCTACGTCGATGGCAAGCTCGTCGATGGCCAACATGGCATGGCTGGCGAAGTCGGCCACATGTCTGTGATCCCCAATGGCCGCTATTGCAACTACCACCGCCGCGGCAGCCTTGAAAACTACTGTTCGGCAATGGGCATTCGCAGAACCTTCTTTGAAATGCTCGCCGAGACAGGCCAGGCGTCAAAACTCAACCACCTTCCGATAGATGATATTGACTCCAAGTTGATTGCCAAATGTGCCAGCGAAGGAGATGCGATCTGCAAAGACACCATGGAATTTACAGGGCGCTTACTAGGCGAAGCGCTCGCCTCCGTAGCACTCGTCACCAACCCAGCGGCCATCTTCCTCTTTGGTGGGCCCGTTCAAGCGGGCGATATATTGCTAAGCCCGACACGCCGTTCATTTGAAAAGCACATCATCCCGACCTACCAAAACAAAATCAAAATATTGACTTCCGAGCTCCCACTCGGCGAAGCCGCGCTGCTGGGAGCGGCAGCCCTCGTGCTTACCAACAAGTAAGCACAAGCAGAGAACTTTTGCTCAAGAACCCTGCGATTCGTAACCGCACTCCAAACAGAAAGCCTCCGGGACGAAATCCACGGGGGCTTAAAAGAGCCTGTTCGCATCTTTAAGGGGTTCATCAACTATTCAGAGCACATCAGAAACATGCATATCATTTTTCCACGATCAGACGGAAGTTCTGGTGCGGTCTCTTTTATGCATTTGCCTCAACCGTGGTAGATAATCGACCCTAAACTGCTGGAATAACTGGCTAATCTGGACTCGATAAATGCACGCGCCCATTGTTTAGGGAAGTATGTGTAGTGATGCACGCCTGTTGGCTTGGCATCTTTGGGGTGCTTATCGTGCATCATTGCACATACTTGCTCGTTGAACTGAGCCGCTTCGGCCTGCGAGTTCAAACTGTCAGTTGCCCTCTAAGGGGAAAGTAATTTTCCGAATGCTTCGACTGGAAGCGTTGGCAAGTCGATTTGCAGTATGGTGAGCCTGGCCTTGGAGTGAGTGAACCAATGACAAGGGTTATTCTGAGAGTCTGCGGACGCGTCGATGCTGCTGGCCGGTTCAAAACTGAATAATTGGCGCGACCCGAATAAGCGCCGCCGTCCCCTTGTCGTTTTGTTTGGCTGACATGAGGTTTTGAGTGATAACCGATGGAGTGGATTTGCTCGCATGTTACGGTGGCTTCTTCGCGAATACGGATCGTCTGGGCAAACTTTTGACGAGTATGAGCGTGTCGTGCTTACAGTGCGGACAGCACGGGATTTGCGCAGGTTCGCAGGCGCTATTGTCTGTTTCCTTAGGCAACTCAGCGGTGCCGATGATTGCTTTAATCCGGGTGATGTTCGTTTTTCTGGTGGCGTTGGAGAGTATACCGTAATGCCTGATCTTACAAAAACGTGGAGGCAGGATGTGGGTGCGAAAACGGTGAATGAAGTCTTCGATCCGGATGGTGGACACCTTCTTTTTAGATGCGTCGGCGTAGTCACGATATTTAAAGGTGACCGTCTTGGCATCGGGATCGATGGCAAGTATGCGTGAATCGCCAATGGCCACCCTGTGGGTGTATCTGGACAGATATGCGAGGACTTGAGCAGGGCCGCCGAAAGGCGGCTTGGCATAGACGACCCACTTTTTGGCGAGGATGGTGTGGATTAATTTTCTGAACCCTCCGCGATCAGCGCGTGGGGCGTTCGACCCGCCGAAGTTGAGCCTTCCTGCATCGAAGAGCTTCCAGAGTCCATCCCGGTATTTGGCTCGAAAAACCTTCGACAGGGCTTTAACTGGGAAACAGAAGTTGGGATTGGCGGATGTCCATTTTGAGGCGTCCGCATCAAAGGCACCACCGAGGACAATGCAGTGCAAATGATAGTGATCGGTGAGTTGCTGGCTCCAGGTATGCAGCACGGTCGTGACTCCAGCCTGACCTCCAAAGCGATTGCTTGCGAACTGCAAAAGCGTGGCACTGGCGCAATCGAACAAGAGCTTGTAAAGCTCGGCGCGGTTGTAACGAATAAGTGGATTGAGTGAGTGCGGTAGCGTGAAGACGGTATGAAAATAAGGCACCGGCAGCAGTGCTTCACTTTGCTTGTCGAGCCACAGACGGGCTTGCCTGCCTTGGCATCCAGGGCAATGACGGTCGCCGCAGCCATGAGAGGTCGAGTGGTGCTTTCCGCAGTGAGTGCAGTGGAAGAGCTGACCGCCCATCTCGGGCGTGCGGCACTTGATGATCGCGCTGAGCACTTTATGATGTTGGGGCGGTAACTTGTGTTTGAGTACATAATCAGGCAGTCCGATGCGGATAACATCGGCGACACTGGGGCCGCTCACCCCGCCAGCAGAAGCCGGGGACGCGGGCATCGAGTCCGGACACATCAAGCGCGCTAAGTGCTCTTGGTTGGTTAGACTAACCCGTGACCGGTTGCACTCTGGGCAAGTGACTCAAGTCAATGAAATCGAGCGGACTGCGCGTGCCGGCAAAGCGTTCTTCGGTGACATGGAGGTAAACAGCAGTGCTGTTTAGGCTTCGGTGTCCGAGCAACTTCTGCACGATCGTGATCTCGACTCCGGCTTCCAGCAGATGTGTGGCAAATGAGTGCCGCAAGCTGTGGATGCCCCCGTGGTTTTGCACGCCCGAACGCTCAACCGCCGTAGTGAAGATCATTTGCACAGTCTTCCTGCCGATGCAGGCTTCCTGTGTGCGTGGCGAGGGAAACAGATACTCGCCGTCAGGGCGGTAGAGACGCCAGTGGACACGCAACTCTTCAAGCAGTGCTGGCGACAAAATAGTATAGCGGTCTTTGGCTCCTTTGGCGTTCTCGATACGAATCATCATACGATCCGAATCCAAGTCGGTGGCCTTGATCCGACACAATTCCTCCAGCCGCATGCCGGTGGCGTAAGCGGTCATCAGAATCGTGCGGTGCATCGGCTTGCGGCAAGCTTCCAGAATTTTAGTAACCTCATTGGCACTGTAAGGCTTCGGTAATTTTCGTCCGATTTTGGGTCGCAGAAAGGCCTTGGAAACTTCGTCAATCGAGCGCCCCAGAACGTGTTGATAAAAGAATCGCAGCCCCGCGATTCTTACGCTGATTGTCTGCGGGGCGAGGTCTCTGGCGTGCAGTGAAAGCAGGTAATGGCGCACTGCTTCGTTGTTTATTTTATCGGGCGAGCGGCGACAAAAGCGCGACAGCTCTGTGACTGCGAAAACATAGTTTTCGCGGGTGCTCTCGGCTAGGCCGCGCAGGGTGATCTCTTCGTTTAGTTTTGTTCTTAGGTGACTCATAGGGAGCCGACCTTAGCAAACACCAGCGATACCGATTGCCTATAATCGACAGCAGCCAAGTCAATGGGATCTCCGCGAAGCGGCTTAGTTCAATACCCCTTATGTCTAATTTGCCCTTTACGCTCATACGACGCCGATAGACTCTTTCGTAAACGCGCCTCAGATAGTGAACATATCGAGGCAAAAAAAATGGAATATTCCGACTCAAAGTAGATCAAGCTTTAGACAAACCGTCCAATGCCGCACGCAGGCTCTTACTCACTTTGCACATCTTCACGAGCTGACTCTTTGTATAATTTAGAAGCCTAATGTAAGACGCCAAGTAGACCGCGTAATCATCTGTATATTTTGCATCTTCAAGTCTCGCCGCTCGTCGCATTTCCTTCTTTAAAAGGTATAGGTTATAAAAGGCAGCGACTACCAATGTCCTTAACCCTCCATCCTTAAGTTCTTCCTGCTGAATAACTATGAAGCTTTCTTCAACTATTCTGATTTCTTTCAGCAATTTGGCGAGACCGACATTATTGCTTCGTCCCGTTACCACGTGCCTCCAAAACGGAGCAGGCAGTGTGTAAAGTTTCCTACGCGTGCTTGGGCTAATAGAACCTTTACAATACATTGCCATGTCTTCAAAAAGGAAAGCAAGTTCTAGCGGGCTAACCGCCTCTCGAAAGCACAAGCTCGAATACAGCTGATTTTTCATGAAAAATGGCTCTCTCAAAGTCACTGGAAAAGCGAAACCTTTACGCTCAAGACCGGAAAGCCACAATAGATTATTAGGTCGAAGCTCAGAATTAACAAAATCGATGTTTTCGTTTTCGATCTCGCAGACTCTATAAAATAACCGATCGTAATCCTCTGCTGCTTGATCCGGGCGAACAAATAGGTTCTCAGCGAATTTGAGTACATCAGAATCCGGCGTGACACTTGGCAGTGGTAAATCCAAGGCTTCTGCCACTGCAATAGATGTCAAAATCCCAGTATCACCTGCGCCAGACTCGATTCGCTTGATCGAATTAACCTGTAACCCCGCTTTAGTGGCCAAATCCAATTGAGTCGCTTCTAACCTCAACCGGGCACATCTCACTTCGCTGGCAAAGTCGTATTTACTAAAAAAGTAACTACAATCACAGGAAAATATATTTGAAAGGATAATTGACATTGTCTGAAATTATCACACTGAATATTTAGGACAAGCAGAAAAAGCAGCTTTATTCCAAGGAGTCGGATGTCTCATTTTCTCGGACTGATGATTTAGGCTACTGCAAAAAAATCCCAAATATAAATACGTATGAGTAACAAAATAATAAATATCGTTAAAAAAAACAAATATGAACTAGTCGAAGAAGACGAGTGCAATAAAATCGTCAACAATGTGACAGGTGGCACTGTCTCACAAAACATGGGAGAGATTCCCGACTGGATGATTACTGACGAGCTCGATAGAGTTCGCCCAATAGGCACAACGATTTTCACCACTGAACACGGAGTCGAGCTAGTTAGAATACCAAACGGAGGGTATCACATCTATCATCCAAGCGCAGAAAGCGAAGATGGAGTATTACTCGATGCATCCACGACTTTCGTCGATATCCATCACGCCTTCATTTGGGCAATGCACAATGGCCTGGTGGGATCGATAGATGACTTTACCCGATCAATTGACAAAGCCATGTGCCACAACGACGCAAAGCTGCTAAATAAAAGCAACGGCTTGATGGCGCATAAAATGCAACTCGCGGAAGATGTATTCCGCTTCCGCGTCAAGGAGTTGCTTGATCTGAAAATCTACCGGGCATGCGTCCTGTTGATCGACAATGAAATTCGCGTGGTCGACATCAACGAATCCATGGCTTCGACAATCGAGCAGTTGTGCGAGCCAGAAGGAAAAGACTATGGCTACCCTCGCCATGACGTAGATGGATTCCCGAAATTAAATAGTCTTCGCGAGGAACTCGAAGAGGCACAGATCGGCGAATTAATAACGAATACTGAAACTTGTTATTTCGTCACGAACTGCGCGCCGTCGAAGTGGGACTTTCCATTGAAATTAGAAAAAACGCAATTGGATTCTGCCGTTTGGTGCCTGCCGATTGCCCCTGTAGCAAACATCGAGATTAACGTGTTAGCAATTAGTGCGGTGACACTGTGCGTATTGACCGAAGCGTGGTTAACTGCCTGCGAATGGCCTGATTTTTCACTCGATCGGGCATCTCTCAAAGGCAATCGCACAAATCAAGAGCAGTGTGCCGTCAATCCACATTCACCGAACGTTTTCTCAATGGAGAATCTTTATAACGAGGATCAATAAATCCTTATATCTCAAGACCACAAAACCGAAACTAAACCCATATAAATGACGAAACACAACAAAAACCATGACAACAGATACAAATATAATCACCGACACTTCCCCATTAAAAAAACAAAATGAATTTTCATTGGGGGATCAAGAGACCAAAGTCGAGAAACCGAAATTCAAATACATGGAGCCATGCTTCGTTGAAGCAGTCGCTGACTTCCTAAAACCCGAATCAACATTAACCAAGAATGCTGTCGCTCAAAAAGGAGATAAACATTTTGACCGTTACAGTGACGAATTGATTACAATCAGTAAAATTGTTGGTCAGCCCGAAAATATCAAAAATATCCCTTCAAAGCAGCGCGCAGAAGTATTAGATATTATACGTTGCTCCAACGTACCTAAACCCCTCCGCTTTTTCGCTAATGAGCTGTGGAATCTCGACTTTCAAAAAGATGCCTTAAAAGCGGGCGGTGCGAACCAGGCCCTTGCCAGCAAATCACCCCAGACAGGACTAGATTACGACAGAAAAGACTCGTGCGTCCAAAAGCTGAAAACCCTATTGAAGGGACACAACGAAGAAAAGCAGCTAAGCGCGGATCAGCTTGACAGCCTCATAGACTCTCTGACCCAAAGCACTGAACAAGCTGCTGCACAATCCCGAAGATACCTAACAGGTATGCTCTATATTGGCGCAGCGCTAATCTTTTTTCGTTTCCAATGTGCTCTTCTCGATAAAGCAGACGCCCAGGCCTTACACGGTCGCCTGCTTTCAGCCCTTAATCGACACTTCAACAAGTCCACTAGAACCGCCCTGGATGCAACCCTTGGTAGAATTCGAAGAGCATACATCAAAACGATAGCCTACCACCTAGAGGAGCCAGAACCTGACTTAAAAGACAAAAAAGATCTCTGGTCACTCTATACGAGATCTATTGAAGAGATCCCTATTTTGGTGGAGCGCTATTTTGAAGGAAACCTGAATGACTCGTATCTAACCGGAATCCCCTACCTACCAACCGTCCCCGGCAAAAGGAAAGTTAAAAGCAGCAAAGAACCACCTGAATGGGCTCTTCACATAAAGAGCCTCAAATCCTTATTTGAGGCTACAGATCCAGGCTCGAATGATAAAAAACATTTCGATGGCGGTTTCGTAGACGCCACGATGTTCAGCCTTGAAAGGCTGACTAACATTCTCAGCAAACAAGAGCCCTCGACCCTACACGGATGTAAACAAAGCATCCAAGAACAGATCGAACGGCTGGAATCGTTGATCGTCCATGAAGCATAACCCCGACTCCAAACGATGATAACAAACCTGAGAGATGAAAATAATCGTCGAACTCCGTCGCTAGTCACAATCAGACGAAGGTTTGAGAGACGCCGACGAATCAAAGACAGATCGGCGTCCATCTGCATAGAACTACCCTCCCCTGATCCGGCCCGCCTGTGTGCGTTTGGCCGCGTCCTTTTCACAACGGATGTTATGTCCAATTCCTCTGTTTCGGCTCACTCTAACTCTGTGAGTTCTCATACAGGTCGCCTGGAGGAAAGAGACATAACATCGCATTGTGACCGCACGCGGCATTCTAGCGGGCCGGATGAGGGAGGGACTAAATTCCGGCCATTGACTAATCTTATCGACCGCGATCGAACGTTCTCATAAACCCGAAACGACAAATTGGGTGATTTTCAATCTCTAACGGTTCTACCCTGCATTTTCAGGCATAAACGACAGGTGGGTGACACGCTATAGCAGCAAATCGTACCCCTGCGACAAGTGGGTGACTCCCCCTACGGTGCAAATCGCACCTCTACTCAAATGACGCAATACGTCAATAACGGTCAAAGTTTCGCTGGCACACAACCAGCCAAAACAACATTTAATGCGCTCCATATCATAGCTTTAGGCAAAGCACAACACACAGGCCTACGATCGCAGGAGCTCCTCGGACCTGCCCATTTCGGTCAAAAATATGGCGAAAATCACCATTTTTATGTCCAGAAAATGCCTCGCTAATCTTATCCCCCCGAAAACGGAGGTACGATTTGCGCGTGCAGGAAGGACGCACCCTTGCCGGAGGCATAGGGGCGTCTCCCTGTTTTCGCGAGTGAGGTCATCTCGGCTTAGCAGCCGAAGAGAACCTCGCGAAAAAGCTTCCGCCAACATCGGG